>DASXOF010000146.1:0-19690 GCA_036494495.1 Solirubrobacterales bacterium
ACACCCCGACGCCCCTCAACGATCCGCAGTGGCCACGCCCCCGTCTGCTCGAAGCTTCTTAGGGACGGGTGGTTTGCGGCTGTCCCTCCGCAATTCGTGTCGTTGGAGGGACGTCGGCACTCCTCCCCGGGAATGTCGCGAAGCGGCGGAAATGCAATCCGATATCTGCGCCCCGAAGGGGCGCACCAACATCCGGAGCGAGCCCGCAGGGCGAGCGACGCAAATTCCCGGGAGGGACAACCGACATCCCCTCCCCGCAACGCCCGAACACCCCTACCCGTCGATCGCCACGTCCCGATGTTTCACTTTCACGATCACGTCATCCCGCTCCGCCAAATCCCGCCGAATCCGATCCGCCACCGTCACCGACCGATGCCTCCCCCCCGTGCACCCCACAGCAATCGTCAAGTGCGTCTTCCCCTCCGCCACATAAGCCGGCACCAGGAACTCCAGCAACGGCATCAGGCGCCCGTAGAACTCCCCCGCCTGCGTCCCCGACTCGACGTACGCCCGCACCGGCTCGTCCATCCCCGTCTGCGGCCGCAGCTCCAGGTCGTAGTGGGGGTTCGGCAGGAACCGCACGTCGAGCGTCAGGTCGGCGTCGCGCGGCGGCCCGTTCTTGAAGCCGAAGGTGAGCAGGGTCAGCGCCAGCTTGCTGCCGCCGTCGCGCCCCAGCACCTCTTCGGTGATGCGGCGGCGCAGTTCGCCCCCGGTCAGGTCGCTGGTGTCCATCACCACGTCGGCGCGCTCGCGCAGCGGCGCCAGCAGCTCGCGCTCGGCTCGGATCCCGTCGACGATCCGCCCCTCCGGCGCCAGCGGGTGCCGGCGGCGGGTCTCCTTGTAGCGGTCGAGCAGCGTCTCCTCGTCGGCCTCGAGGAAGAGCACCACCGGCTTCAGGCCGTCGCCGTCGAGCTCGCCGAGGACGGCGATCAGGTCGTCGAAGTAATCGCCGCCGCGGACGTCGGAGACGACCGCCGCGTATTCGACGCCGCTGCCCTCGTGGCGGAAGAGCTCGCCGAGGCTGCCGATCATCCGCGGCGGCAGGTTGTCGACGCAGAAGTAGCCGCCGTCCTCGAAGGCCGCGATCGCTTCCGACTTGCCCGCCCCGGAGTGGCCGGTGATCACCACCAGCGCTTTCAGCTGGCCGCCGGCCGCCCGCTCCGCGTGGTCGCCGTCGACGCTCGCCATCAGCCGATCCGGTGCAGCTGCTCGTGGATCTCGCGCCCGACTTTGCCGGGCAGCCCGGGGACCGCCTCGAGCTCCTCGCGGGAGGCGGCGAGGAAGCGCTCCGGCGTGCCGAAGTACTTCAGCAGCGCCCGCTTGCGCGCCGGCCCGATCCCCTTCAGCTCGTCCAGCACCGAGGCGGTCATCGCCTGGTCACGGCGGCCGCGGTGGTGGTCGATCGCGAAGCGGTGGGCCTCGTCGCGGACCCGCTGCAGCAACCGGTTCCCCTCCGACTCGGCCGGCAGCTCGAGCGGCTCCGAGCGCCCGGGGACGTAGACCTCCTCCTCGCGCTTGGCGAGGCTGGCGACGGTGACGCCGCGCTCGACGAACGGCTGCAGCGCCCGCATCCCCGCCCCCAGCTGACCCTTGCCGCCGTCGATCAGGATCAACGAGGGCAGCGAGGCGAAGCTCTCGTCGCGCTTGCCGTCGTGCGGCGAAAGGTCGTTCTGTTCGAGGTAGCGGTTGAGGCGCCGGCCCAGCACCTCCTCCATCGAGGCAAAGTCGTCGGGGCCGCCGTTCCCGCCCCCGTCCTCGCCGCGGCGACGCATGTCACCGCGGACTTTGAAGCGCCGGTAGTCGGACTTCTTCGTCGCCCCGCCCTCGAAGACGACCATCGAGGCGACCGTGTGCTCGCCGCCGATGTTGGAGATGTCGAAGCCCTCGATCCGCACCGGCAGCTCCTCCATCCCCAGCGCCTCGGCCAGCGAGGTCAGCGACTCGACCCGGCGGGCGCGGCGGTGCTCGCGCCGCAGCCGGTCCTGGTCGAGCGCCAGCTGCGCGTTGCGCTCGGCCAGCTCGCGCAGGCGGCGGTTGTCGCCGCGCTCGGCCGCCCGCACCTCGACCGGGGTGCCGCGCCGCTCGCTCAGCGCCTCGGCGATCACCGGCGCCCGCTCGCGCAGGTAGGAACCGACGATCACCCGCCGCGGCATCGCCGGCGAGGCCGCGTAGTACTGGCCGACGAACTCCTCGGCGACCTCGGCCAGCTCGCGCTCGCCCTCGTTTTCGAGGTAGAAGCTCTGGCGCTCGGCGAGGATCCCGTCGCGGACCTGGAAGACCTGGGCGTTGGCGTCGGCGCCCTCGACCGCGACCCCGATCAGGTCGGCGGTCCCGACCGACTCGCTGGCCACCCGCTGGCGCTCGAACAGCGAGCGGATCGCTTTCAGGCGGTCGCGGTGGATCGCCGCCCGCTCGAATTCCTCGCCTTCAGAAGCGGCATCCATCGCCTCCTGCTCCTCGCGCTCCACCTGGCGGTAGCGGCCGGACAGGAAGTCGACAATCGCGTCGATGTTGCGACGGTACTCCTCGCGGCTGACGTAGCCGACGCAGGGCGCCCCGCAGCGCTTTATGTAGTAGTCGAGGCAGGGGCTGCCGGAGCGGCGGCCCGGCTCGGGCCCCTCGCAGGTGCGGAACTGGAACAGCTTGCCGAGCAGGTCGAGCGTCTCCCGCACCCGCTTGGCGCTGGAGAAGGGGCCGAAGTAGGCGCGGCCGCTGCGGTGCTTCTCGCGGGTGAAGTAGACCCGCGGGTAGTCCTCGTCGAGGCTGACCGCGACGTAGGGGTAGGACTTGTCGTCGCGGAGGCGGATGTTGAAGCGCGGCCGGTGGCGCTTGATGAAGCTCTGCTCGGTCAGCAGCGCCTCGGCCTCGGTCGAGGTGACGAGCGTCTCGATCCGCTCGATCCGCGAGGTCAGCCGCGGCTCGCCGCCGGAGAAGTGCGAGGCGACCCGTTTGCGGATCGAGCGCGCCTTGCCGACGTAAAGGAGCTCCTCGTCGCGGCCGTAGAAGAGGTAGACGCCGGGCGAGTCGGGCAGGCCGCGGCGCTGGCGGGCGATCCGCTCCTCGCGCGACTCGGCCCCCTCGGGGCTCGGCTCGGCACCGTTGCTCGACTCTACGGCCACAGGTCAAAGGGTAGGCTGCGGCCCACTCGGCCAGACAGCCAGTCGACGCAAAGAGGGAGGGATCGATGAGCGCCAGCACGGTGCCGGAGCTGCAGACGTTGCGGATCGAGATCGACGGGGAGATCGGGACGCTGACGCTGGACCGCCCCGACGCCTTCAACGCGATGAGCCCGGAGATGATCGGCGAGCTCGCGACCGCCTTCGCCTGGCTCGCCGACCGGGCGCCGCTGCGGGCGCTGATCGTGACCGGGGCCGGCCGCGCCTTCTGCGCCGGCGGCGACGTCACCTGGTTCCGCAAAGGCGTCGAGGACGAGGAGATCGACCTTCCCTCGAGCGTGCGGCGCGGGGCCGAGGTGCTGCACCAGGGGATCGTCGACCTGCGGCGGATCCCCTACCCGGTGATCGCCGCCGTCAACGGCCCGGCGGCCGGGGCGGGCTTCTCGCTGGCCCTCGCCTGCGACCTGCGGATCGCCTCCGAGACGGCCTTCTTCGCCCCCGCCTACGGCCGCATCGGCGCCTCGCCGGACGGCGGCATGACCTACTTCCTGCCCCGCATCGTCGGCCCGGCACGGGCGCTGGAGCTGCTGCTCGAGGACCCGGACCTGCCCGCCGAGGCGGCCAGGGCCGAGGGGCTGGTGACCGAGGTCGTGCCGGCCGGGGAGCTGGAGGCGCGGGCGCGGGCGAAGGCCGAGGAGCTGGCGGCGAAGGCGCCGCACTACGTGCGGATGGCGAAGCTGCTGGTCGGCGGCAGCATCGAGCACACCCTGACCGAGCACCTCCAGCTCGAGCGTCACGGAATCGCCGATTCGATGGCCACCGAGGACCTGCGCGCCGGCGTCACCGCCTTCTTCGGCGGCGAGAAGCCGGCTTTCGTGGGAAAGTGAACCTACGGCGGGCCACCGTCGTACCGAATTTCGACCCGAGTCACCCGACAGTGCGTCTCGTGGAAAGGATTCCAATGAAGAAGGCAGCCGTCGTCCTCGCCATGCTCATCGCCATGCTCGCCCTCGCCGCCTGCGGCGGCGGAGGCTCGACCACCGTGGAAGAAACCAGCGGCGGCGCCGCGGCCGAAAGCGAAGCCGGCGGCGAAGCGAAGGCCGGAGAAGAAGGCGGCGGCGAAGCCGAAGCCGAAGGCGGCACCGCCGGCACCGGCGCCGCGGTCGCGATCGAAGCCAACCCCGAAGGCCAGCTCGCCTACGAAGAGAAAGAAGTGACCGCCAAGGCCGGCAACGACACGATCGACTTCACCAACCAGTCCTCGGTCCCGCACAACGTGACGATCGAAAACTCCGCCGGCGAAGAAATCGGCGAAACCGAAACCCTCGCCGAAGGCTCGGCCTCGGCCGCGGTCGACCTCAAGCCCGGCACCTACACCTTCTTCTGCTCGGTCCCCGGCCACCGCGAGGCGGGCATGGAAGGCAAACTGGTCGTCAAGTAGCGGCGACCGGATGCCGTGGCGATGGCAGCGGCGACTTCTCCCCGCAAGCGGCACGCGCGGGAGATGTTCGCCGGGCTGCCGGACCGCTACGACGAGCTCGCCGCCGTCCTCAGCTTCTTCCAGGACCCGCGATGGCGCCGCGCCGCGATCGAGCAGGTCGGCGCCTCCCCGGCCGACCGGGTGCTCGACGTCGCCTGCGGCACCGGCCTCGTCGCCCGCGGGCTGATCGCCCGCTGGGGCTGCCGGGTGGTCGGCCTCGACCAGAGCGCCGAGATGCTGGCGCGGGCCGAGGCGAAGCGGGCGGCGGACCCGCGACTGGCGCAGCGGCTGACCCTGGTCGAGGGCGAGGCCGAGCGGCTGCCCTTCGCCGACGCCGAGTTCGACCACCTCACCTTCACCTACCTGCTGCGCTACGTCGACGACCCGGCGGCGACGCTGCGCGAGCTGGCCCGGGTGGTGCGGCCGGGCGGGCGGATCGCGAGCCTCGAGTTCGGCCTGCCGGCAGGCCCCTGGCTCTGGCCCTGGCGCCTCTACACCCGTGCCGGCCTGCCCCTGCTGGGCCGGATCGACTCGCGCAGCTGGGCCCGCGCCGGCGCCTTCCTCGGGCCGAGCATCGAGCGCTTCTACCGCGAGCAGCCGCTGCCGCGGCAAATCGAGCTCTGGGAGGCGGCCGGGATCGGCCGCATCGGGGTCAGGAAGATGAGCCTCGGCGGCGGCGTCGTGATCTGGGGGACCGTTGACGGTTGAGCGCCAGCCGCGCCCCGCCTTCTACGCCCTGGCGCCGGGCGGCTGGCGCGACCTGGTCACGGTCCTCCACCCGCCCTACACGCTCTGGCACGTCAGCAACGTGGCGATCGGCGCCGCGGTCGCGCAGCAGGTCCACGCCGGCCGCACCGCCGCGGCGATCGCCGCCTTCTTCCTCGCCGTCGGGATCGGCGCCCACGCGCTCGACGAGCTGAACGGCCGGCCGCTCGGCACCCGCCTCTCCGACCGCGCCCTGACCGGCCTCGCCGTCGGCGGGCTCGGCGGCGCGCTCGCGATCGGCGCCCTCGGCTGCGTCTTCGTCTCCCCCACCCTCGTCCCCTTCGTCCTCGCCGGCGGCTTCATCGCGCCGGCTTACAACCTCGAGCTGTTCGGCGGTCGCTTCCACACCGACTTCTGGCTCGCCGCCTCCTGGGGCGGCTTCTCGGCCCTGACCGGGTGGTGGGTCAACGCGCTCGGCGTCCACTCCGCCGGCGAAGCGGTGGCGGCCACGGCTGCAGTGCTCGCCTGCTTCACGCTGACCATGGTCCAGCGCCGCCTCTCGACCCCGGTTCGCGAGCTGCGCCGCCGCACCGTCTCGGTCGGCGGCGAGCAGCGCCTGGCCGACGGCAGCGTCCGGCGGCTCGATCGCGACGCGCTCAGCGCGCCGCTCGACGCCGCCCTGCTCGGCCTCTCGATCGCCGTGCCGCTGCTCGCCGCCGCGATGCTGGCGCAGCGCCTCTGAGCCCGGTGCGCCGCCGCAGCGCGCTTCAGGCGGCCGGCGCCATCAAGCGGGTCACCGAGTCGCCGACGAAGCAGGGCTTCTCGCCGCCCTCGACCTCGATCGTGATCCGGGTGACCATCTGCAGCCAGCCGCCGCCGACCTCGTCCAGCTCGACGACCTCGAGGCGGGCGCGGATGCGGGAGTCGACCGGGACCGGAGCCGGGAAGCGGATCTTGTTCCAGCCGTAGTTGACGGCGAGGGCGAACCCGGTCGGCTTCAGCAGCTGCTGGCGGAAGCCGTCGACCGTGGCGAGGGTGAGGTTGCCGTGGGCGATGGTGGTGCCGAAGGGGCTTTCGGCCTTGGCCCGCTCGGGGTCGACGTGGATCCACTGGTGGTCGCCGGAGAGATCGGCGAAGGCGTCGATGTCGGCCTGGGTGATCGTCCGCCACTCGCCGGGGCCGATCTCCTTGCCGACCAGCTCCCGCATCCCCTCCGCGCCGTTCACCTCGACCGCGGCCATCAGTCCTCCCACCAGCCGTGCACCAGCTCGCCGTCGCCGTCGTGGCGGGCGCCGACCGCGAGCACCTCGATCCCCTCGGGGCCGCCCTCGACGCCGCGGGTCACCTCGGGTGAGATGCGGATCGCGTCGAGCTCGACCACTTCGATGATCTCGTCGTCGAGTTTGATCCGGCCCGAGCCGGCGATCACGATGTAGATCTCCTCGGCCTCCTCGTGCTTGTGGCCGAACGGCATCCGCTTGCCCGGCTTCAGTTTCAGGTGGCTGATCCCGGTCCGCTCGGCGTCGAGCTCGTCCTTGGCGAAGCGGGCTTCGGCGACCTCTCCGAAGCCGAACTCGGCGGCCGAGTCCTTGACGTCGGTCAGCCGGGTGTGCGTGTACGAGTCAGCCATCGGGTCTCCATCCTTCTCGGGTTGCGGGCGCTGGTCGGTACTCTAGGCGCGGTGCCTGCTCCGGTGAGTCGAGTTCTCTCGAGTTCGCAATTGCGGACGCTGGCGCAGCATGGCGAGGAGCGCACCGCCGCTGCGGGCGAGGAGCTGTTCCGGATCGGCGACGCGACCTACCCGTTCATCGCGATCCTCGAGGGCGAGGCGGTGGTGCTCGACGCCGCCGGCAACGAGATCGTCCGCCACGGCCCCTCCGGCTTCCTCGGCGAGATGAATCTGCTCTCCGGGCAGACCGTGTTCCTGACCGCGGTCGCGGCGACGCCGATGCGCTACATCGCGGTCGACCGCCAGGAGCTGCGCGATCTCCTCTTCGACGACAGCTCGCTCTCGGAGATGCTGCTCTCGGCCTTCGTCCAGCGACGCGAACTGCTGCAGGAACGGCACGGGATCGGGATCGAGGTGATCGGCCCGCGCGACTCGCAGGAGACCCGCGAGACGGTCGACTTCGCCAAACGCCAGCGCCTCCCCTACTCCTGGCGCGACCCGGCCGAAGACGCCGAGGCGGCGGCGCTGGCGGCCGAGCTGGACCCCGGCGAGGTGCCGCTGGTGCGGCTGCCGGGCGGGATCGAGCTGCGGCGGCCGAGCAATGGCGAGCTCTCGCGGGCACTCGGCATCGGGCTCGAGCTGGCGCCGCGCGAAGAGGTCGACCTCTTGGTGCTCGGCGGCGGCCCGGCCGGGCTCGGCGCTGCCGTCTACGGCGCCTCGGAGGGCCTCGAAACGCTGGTGGTCGAGAGCACCGTGCTCGGCGGCCAGGCCGGGACCTCGCGGCGGATCGAGAACTACCTCGGCTTCCCGGCGGGGATCAGCGGCAGCGAACTGACCAGCCGCGCGGTCACCCAGGCGCGCAAGTTCCGCGCCCGCACCGCCAGCCCCTACAGGGCGCTCTCGCTCGAGCCCGGCGAGGACTTCCACCGCGTCCAGCTCGATGGCGAGGTCGAGGTCGCCGCCAAGGCGGTGCTGATCGCCACCGGCGCCGAATACCGCCGGCTGCCGGTCGAGGGGCTCGAGGAGTACGAGGGATTCAGCGTCTTCTACGCGGCCGGCCCGCCGGAGGCGCAGCTCTGCGGCGGCTCGCGGGTCGGCGTCGTCGGCGGCGGCAACTCGGCCGGGCAGGCAGCCGTCTGGCTCGCCCGCGGCGGCGCCCTCGTCACCCTCCTGCACCGGCGCGCCGACCTCGGGGAGACGATGTCCAACTACCTGATCGAGGAGCTCGACCGCTACGGCGTCGCCGTTCGCGACCGCAGCGAAATCGCCGAGCTGCACGGCGAGGACGGCAACCTCGCGGCGGTCACCCTTACCGACGGCGAGAAGCTGCCCTTCTCCTTCCTCTTCCTCTTCCTCGGCGCCGCGCCCTGCACCAAGTGGCTCGGCGAGTGCATCGCCCGCGACGAGAAGGGGTTCGTCCTCACCGGCGAGGACGCCGGCGCCGACGGCCTGCTCGAGACCAGCGTCCCCGGCGTCTACGCCGCCGGCGACGTCCGCTCCGGCTCGATCAAGCGCTGCGCGACGGCGATCGGCGAGGGCGCCGCGGTCGTCCGCTTCGTCCACGAGCACCTGCAGCCGACCGCGATCTCGGCCGGCTTGCCGCAGGCCTAGGTTGGAGCCCGGAGCGGTGCGGCTCAGCCGCGGAAGACCCGACTCGGGCAGCGACGGCCGGCGCATTCGGCGGCGGTGCGCTTGACCCGGTAGCCGTAGCGCCAGACCGCTTCGCTGCCTTCGAGCGCGTAGAAGACGGTCACCCAGCCGGCGTAGCGAAAGGCGCCCTGCGACCAGCCGACCGCGCAGGCCCGCTTCGTCGCTTCCAGCGCTTCGCAGGAGACGCGGTAGCGGCGGCGGTGCTCGAAGCGGCCGCCGAGCGATTCGCTCAGCGCGCTCCGCACGAAGCCCTTGGCGGCACGGTCGCTGAGCCGGGGCAAGGTCGGCGGCGGCGCCGGTGCGGCCGCCGGGGCTGGAGTCGGGGCCGGGACGGCGGGTGCCGGCGCCGCCTCTGCGATCTGGGCGCCGACCCAGGCGGAGACGAGGTCGGCGCGGCTGTAGTACTGCGGGCTCGACGGCGAGCAGTTGAGGTTGACGACGAAGGAGGCGATCCCGATCTCCAGCGGTTCGCTCGTCGTCCCCGGGGCGACGATCAGCAGCGGGCCGCCGCTGTCGCCGTTGCAGGCCGAGCGCGAGTGGTTGACGGTGTCGAGGACGCAGAGCTGGCCGTTCGAGTGGAAGTGGCTCGATTTGCTGCCGCAGTAGGCCGCGGACTGGACGACGGTCGAGCCGTAGTGCAGGGTCGAAGGGGGCTGCTGGGGCGACGCCACCTTCCCCCACCCGACCATCAGCGCCGCGCTGCCGGCTTTCCAGGCTTCGGAGCTCGCCAGCTTCACCGGCGGCGCCGCGATCGGCTGGGCGAGCTCGAGCACGGCGGCATCGCCCCAGTGGGCGTATTCGCCGGTCCAGGTGTAGTCGGGATAGACGGCGACCGCCGAGACGGCCGAGACGACCCGCTGGGGCGATGCCCAGTCGACGTTGCCGGTCGTCACCCTGAACCCCGAAGCCGGCCGCAGCACCCCGTGTTCTTCGTCGACCACGCAGTGGGCGGCGGTGAGGATCACGTCGCTCGAGACCACGGTGCCGCTGCAGGCCTCGCCCAAGCTGCCTTCGCGGAATTCGACATAGGCGAGGTACGGGAAGCTGCCGGGCGCCGCCTGTTCGCCGTTGACGACGCTGACCGTCGCGGCGGCCCTGCGCCCGTTCGCGGCAGCCGCACCCGCCGAGGCCGAAGCCAACGCGGTCGCCGGGCCCGAAGCCAGCGTCGCCGCTGCCGCCAGGACCGCCGCCAGCAACGCCGCCCTGGCGACCCCGGTCACTACCCGCCGAGACATGCGGGCGACCCTAGACGCTGCGCCCCAATTCCCGCAAATTTGGCGCTGCAGCGGTCGTACACTTGTTGAAAAGGGTTCTTTCGAAAGTTATCTTTCGAACATGCCGCAGACCCGCAGCAGCACGATCGAGCTGACCGACCCGCGGGCGCTGCGCGCGGTCGCGCACCCGATCCGGCTCGAACTGATCGGCCTCCTGCGCCGCTCCGGCCCGCTCACCGCGACCCAGGCCGCGGCGCGGATCGACGAGAGTCCCGCCAGCTGCTCGTTCCACCTGCGCCAGCTCGCCAAATACGGGTTGGTCGAGGAGGCCGGCGGCGGGGTCGGGCGCGAGCGGCCCTGGCGGGCGACGGCGATCACCACCAGCTGGGCGGTGACCAGTGCCGACGAGGATCGCGAGGAGGCGGTCGAGATGCTCTCCCGGGTGGTCGTCGAGCGCTACTTCGAGCAGACGCTCGCCTGGCTCGGGCAGCGCCGCACCGAACCGCCCGAGTGGGCCGCGGTCGGCGACATCGGCGACCGCGTCCTCTACGCCACGCCGGAGGAGCTCGAAGAGCTCCAGGAGCGCCTCGCCGAGCTGCTCGAGCCCTTCCAGGAGCGCCTCGCAGACCCCGGGTCGCGACCCGCCGGCGCCCGCGCGGTCAACTTCGTCCAGCTCGTCTTCCCGCTGCCCGGCGAGCCTGCGGAGGAGTAGCCGTGCGCCGGCTGCGAGTGCCGCCGCTGCTGCGCCGCAACCGCCCGTTCCGCAACTTCTGGATCGGCCAGACGATCTCGCTCTTCGGCGACCAGGTGTCGCTGCTGGCGATTCCGCTGCTGGCGGTGCTGGTGCTCGAAGCGAGCGCTACCCAGGTCGCCCTGCTGAGCGCCGCGACGATGATCCCGAACCTCTTCTTCTCAGTCCACTTCGGCGCCTGGGCCGACCGCATCCCCAACCGCCGGGGGCTGATGGTCGGCGCCGACCTCGGCCGCGCAGCGCTGCTCCTCAGCCTGCCGGTGGCAGCCGCCTTCGACCTCCTGGCGCTGCCGCAGCTCTTCGTCGTCGCCCTCCTCTCCGGCACCCTCGGCGTCCTCGCCGACGTCTCCTTCTACACCGTCTTCGTCGCGATGCTGCGGCGCGAGGAGTACATCGAGGGCAGCGCCCTGCTGAACGGCAGCCGCGCCGTCTCCTTCATGGCCGGCAACGGCATCGCCGGCCTCCTGGTCCAGCTCTTCACCGCCCCCTTCGCGCTGCTCGCCGACGCGGTTTCCTTCCTCGCCTCGGCCTTCTTCCTGCGGCGGGCGCCGGTCGCGGAGGCGCCGGTCGAGGAGGCGGGGAGCCGCGGCATCGCCGAGGGCATCCGCTTCATCCTGCGGACGCCGCTGATGCGCGCCTCGCTGGGGGCGACCGCGACCTTCAACGTCTTCAACGCCGCCTTCTGGGCGCTGATGGTCGTCTTCTGCGTCCGCACCCTCGGGCTCAGCGCCGGGGCGCTCGGGCTGGTGCTGGCGATCGGCTCGCTCGGCAGCGTCCTCGGCACCGTGCTGACCGGCCGCTTCAGCCGCCGCCTCGGGCTCGGCAACGCGCTGATCTTCTCCTTCGTCCTGGCGCCGGCGCCGCTCCTGCTGGTCCCCGCCGCCGGCGGCCCGCCGGCCCTGGTGCTGGCGATGCTCGGCGTCGCCGAGTTCCTCTCGGGGATCGGGATCATGATCCTCGACGTCGGCCTCGGCGCCGTCTTCGCGGCCCTCGTCCCCGACCCGCTGCGGGCCCGGGTGACCGGCGCCTACATCTTCGTCAACTACGGGATCCGCCCGCTCGGGGCGCTCGGCGGCGGCCTCCTCGCCGCCGCCACCGACCTGCGGACGTCGATGTGGGTGGCGGCGATCGGCGCCCTCACCGGGGTCCTCTGGCTGCTGCCCTCGCCGATGCCCCGCCTGCGCTCGCTGCCCGACCCGGTCGAGCCGGCGCCCCGCACCCGCGGCACCTGACCCGTTCACAACCCGGTGATTGCCAGCCCCGGGTGGCCGGGATAGGGTCGGCGGGCCTGGCGCCACCGAACAGCGAAGGAGCGCGCACGTGGATTTCAAGCTCGAGGTCGTAGTCCTGCCCGTCGCCGACGTCGATCGGGCCAAAGCCTTCTACGAGTCGCTCGGCTGGCGGCTCGACGCCGACTTCCCGGGGGAGGACGGCTTCCGCGTCATCCAGTTCAACCCGCCGGGGTCGGAGTGCTCGGTGATCTTCGGCAGCGGCGTCACCGACGCGGCGCCGGGCTCGGTCGAAGGGCTGCAGCTGACCGTCACCGACATCGCGGCGGCGCGCGAGGAGCTGGTCGGCCGCGGGGTCGAGGTCAGCGGCCCGTTCCACGACGAGGGCGGCGTCTTCCACCACGGCGGCACCGCCGGCCGCGTCGACGGGCCCGACCCGCAAGGCAGCAGCTACGGCTCGTTCCTCTCCTTCCGCGACCCGGACGGCAACGCCTGGTTCGTGCAGGAGATCAAAGAACGCCTGCCGGGGCGCTGAGGGGCCGCCACGAATGGCCGCGGACTACGACGTAATCGTCATCGGGGCCGGGTCGCCGGGCGAGCACTGCGCCGGCGCCCTCGCCGACGGCGGCCTGCGGGTCGCGGTGGTCGAGCCGGAGCTGGTCGGCGGCGAGTGCACCTACTACGCCTGCATCCCCTCGAAGACGCTGCTGCGGCCGGGCGAGGCCGCGCACGCGGCGAACGACGCCGAGGGCCGGGCCGAGGTCGACGTCGAGGGGGCGCTCGCCTGGCGCGACTACAACGTCTCCAGGTACTCCGACGCGGGCGAAGTGAAATGGCTGGAGGCCAACGGCATCGACCTGCTGCGGGGCCACGGCCGCCTGGTCGAGACCGGCGTGGTCGAGGTCGACGGCAGCCGCCACAGCGCCGAGCACGTCGTCCTCGCCACCGGCGCCGAGCCGATCGTCCCGCCGATTCCGGGGCTGCAGGAGCTGGAGGGGATCTGGACCAACCGCGAGGCCACCGGGATGACGGCGGTGCCGCGGCGGCTCTTGATCCTCGGCGGCGGCCCGGTCGGGGTCGAGATGGCGCAGGCGATCCACCGCCTCGGCGCCGAGGTCGTCCTGCTGGAGGGCTCCGACCGGGTGCTCGCGCGCGAACCGGCGCCGCTCGGCGAAGCGCTCGGCGAGGTCCTGCGCCGCGAGGGGATCGAGCTCGTCCTCGGCCAGCACGCGACCGCCGCCCGCCGCGACGGCGAGGACTACGTGCTCGAGCTCGAGAACGGCGAGGAGCTGCGCGGCGACCGCCTCCTGGTCGCCACCGGCCGCCGCCCGCGGGTCGCCGGCATCGGCCTCGAGGCGGTCGGGGTCGAGCCCGACCCCCACGGGGTGGCGGTCGACGCCAACCTGCGGGTGGCGGAGCGGCTCTGGGCGATCGGCGACGTCAACGGCAAGTGGCCCCTCACCCACGTCGGCAAGTACGAGGGCGAGGTGGTCGCCTCGAACATCCTCGGCGAACCGCGCGAGGCCAACTACGACGCGGTCCCCCGCATTGCCTACACCGACCCGGCGGCCGGCGCCGTCGGCGCCGCCGAGGCCCGGTTCACCGCCACCGCCCGCCTGACCGAGATCGCCAAGCCCGAGACCTACGCCCGCGACTACGCCGAGTCGAACGGCTACCTGACCCTGCTCAGCGACGGCGAGCGCCTGACCGGCGCCCACGCCCTCGGCCCCGAGGCGGGCGAGTGGCTGCAGCAGGCGACGGTGGCGATCCGCGCCGGGGTCCCGATCGAGGTGCTCCGCGACACGATCCAGCCCTTCCCCACCTTCTCGGAGATCTACGTCGTCGCGCTGAAGCGGCTGCGCGAGGCGATCCGCGGCGGCTAGCCGAGCGCCGCTTCGATCTCGGCGATCGCCGCGGCCTCGGCCTCGCCGACGCCGCCCTTGGCCTCGGCGACCCGCTTCGCCAGCGCGACGACGAACGACCGGTACTCGCCCAGCTCCTGGGCGCTCGCCTTCTGCTCGACCAGGGCGACCGCTTCGCCGATCTTCTCCAGCCCGTGTGCCTTCTGCTCCTCGGGTGAGTGGGCACGGGTGTGGTCGACGTCCGGCTTGGCCGAGACCAGCTCGTCGAGCAGCTGCGACTCGCCGTGCTCCTTGCGAGCCTCGGCAAAGGCCTTGGCCATCGCGAACGCCTCGCGGAAGCTGCCGCCGCGTTCGGCGGCGGAGACGATGATCCCGGCGCTGGTCGGTCCCTCGCGGACCGTCTCCCACTCCTCGGGGGTGAAATCGGAACTGGCGGTCATCCGCTCTCCTCTCGGGACGTTCTCTGGGCCAACCACCCTAGCCGTCAGAGGCCGGGGCTCAGGCGGGGGTGCGGCGGCGCCGGCGCCGGCGCCGTCCCGGTTTGGCGGGGTTCGGAGGCGTGACGGCGGCGGCGCCTGCGCCGGCGGTGGTCGTGGACCCGTCGGCGGCCGCGGAGCCGGCCCCGAGCTGGGCGTCGAACTCGAGCCCGAGCTCGGAGGTGATGCTCCGCATCTCCTTCATCTGATCGTCGAGGACGAAGCTGATGCCGGTTCCGGTGCGCCCCGCGCGGCCGGTCCGGCCGACCCGGTGGACGTAACCGGCACGGTCCTCGGGAACGTCGAAGTTGATCACCCGGACGACGTCGGGCACGTCGATGCCCCGCGCCGCGACGTCGGTGGCGACGAGGGTGAGGACGTCGCCGCGCTCGAACCTGGCGAGAGCCGCCTCGCGCTGGCGCTGGCTCTTGTCGCCGTGCATCGCGACCGCATCGACCCCGCGGCTCCGCAGCCGCTTGACCACCTTGTCGGCGCCGCGCTTGGTGCGGACGAAGACGAGCGAGCGACCCCGCTCCTCGTTTTCCAGTTCCTCCACCAGGTGGCCGAGCTTCGCGCCCTGGGACTCGACCGCGACGAAGCGGTGCTCGATGTCGGCAGCGGCGCGCTCGGGGTCGGCGTGGGTGTGAGAGCGCGGACGGTCGGTGTATTCGCGGGCCGCCTGGCCGACCGCGCCCTCGAGCGTCGCCGAGAAGAACAGGGTCTGGCGATCGCGCGGCAACCGGTCGACGATCCGCTTGACCGCCGGCCGGAAGCCCATGTCGAGCATCCGGTCGGCCTCGTCGAGGACGAGGAAGCAAACGTCCCCCAGCTCGACGTCGCCCCGCTGGATCAGGTCCTCGAGCCGGCCGGGGGTGGCGACCACGATGTCGGCTCGCTTCACCGCGGCGATCTGGGGGCCGAAGGCGACCCCGCCGTAGACGGCGGCGACGCGCAGCCGGCGCGCCTTCGCCAGGCCGGTCAGCTCCTCGACGATCTGCGAGGCGAGCTCGCGAGTCGGGGCGAGGATCAAGGCCTGTGGCGTCTGCCAGCCCTGCTCGACGAGGTCGACGAGCGGGACGCCGAAGGCGAGAGTCTTGCCCGAGCCGGTGGGCGACTGGACCAGCAGGTCGTGACCGTCGAGCGCGTCGCCGATGACCATGCTCTGGACGGGGAATGGCTTGGCGATCGAGCGCGCACGCAGCGCCTCGACCACCGGCTTGGAGATGCCGAGATCGGCAAACGTATCTATTTGTGTGCTCCTTGGAATTGACTTCTTTGGGGAGATCCTGCAGCCCCAAAGCGCCAAAGCACACAGAGGAAACGGAACCTCTCGAGCAGCCCGAAGGGGCAAGCCCGACCCCGGCAGCGTAGCAGCCGCGTCCTTTTTACCTGCTCAGGGGGAGATTCAGCAGCTGCATCTCGCCCGCACGAATCACCTTGGGACCGGAACGGCGACGACCTCGAGCCCATCGATTCCTTCGAAGTCACCGGGGTTGCAGGTATGCACAGGGAAACCGTTGGCGATCGCGATCGCAGCGATCATCGCGTCAAAGCCACGGGCCGCCGTCTTGCGACCAGACCGACGCAGGGATGCTGCAACCTGACCAAATGCGCGGGCGGCAGCGGCGTCGAAGTCCAAGGGGGCGAAGTCTGCCTCGGCCTGCTGGAGATGAGCCTGCCGCCTGGCACGCTCATCCTCGTCGCGGGCAACCAGCGGACCGACGCCAAGCTCGGCAAGCGTCACCGCGGTGATCAGCGGCTCCTCAGGGAGCGCACTGGCATCCGGAAGCCGTCGCAGCAGCACCAGAGTCGAGGTGTCGAGGATTCCGCGCCGGTGTGCGTGCGGCGGCGCGCTCACAGGTCCCAATCCAACAGCTCGTCGAGGTCCGCCCGCAGTCCCACGGGATCAACCGGGGGCAGCAGCCGCCAGCGCGTGAGCAGAGCATCAGCCGAGAGCGACGGCTTCAGACCCCTCAGTTCGGCAACCGGCCGGCCGGAGCGAGTGATCGTGATGTCCTCGCCGCTAGCCGCGCGCTCAACGACGTCCCCACCGTGGTTGCGGAGCTCTCTGATCGTCACGTCAGCCACTTCATAAAGCATTGTATCAAGCGTGATACTGGTGATACTCATGCCACCAACCTCACTTCGAAGCTAGGCGCCGAGAGCGCCCCGGCGCCGCCGATCAGGGCGAGGATGCGGGTGACGTAGGCCTGGGTCTCGGGATAGGGCGGGATGCAGTGGCAGGCTTCGACCAGGGCGGGGCCGGCGTTGTAGGCGGCAAGAGCCAGCTCGGGCGAGCCGAACCGGCGGATCAGGTCCGACATCAGGTGCGCCTCGGCGTCGATCGCTTCCGCCGAGTCGAAGGGGTCCTTCAAGCCGTAGGAGGCAGCCGTCGACGGCATGAATTGCGCGATCCCCTGCGCGCCGACCGGCGAGCCGGCGTCGGGGTCGAAGCCCGACTCGGCCATCAGCTGACCGGCAAGCAGGGCCGCTGAGACGCTCCAGCGGGCAGCCGCGGCGAGGATCATCGGCCCGAACCGCTCGGGGACGAAGGCGGGCAGCGACTGGCCCGAAAGGGCGCCGTCCGCATCGCTGCCGAGCGAATCTGCAGCGGCCGAGCAGGGTGCGGGCGGGCGCGTCCACCCGTAATGCCAGGCCTCCCAGCTGTATCGCTGGACGAAGCCGAAGCGGGTGGCGTTGGCGGCGAGCCAGGCGTAGGCGGATTCGGGCCCGAGATCGAGCTCGGTCGCGCAGCGGTGGAGCGAGTGGCCGGGCGGCGCCACCCAGGTGGGATCGGGGTGGGCGGCGAAGAGCGCCGCCTGTTCGGCGTCCGAGCGGAAGCCGGAGACGACGAGCAGTCCGATGCCGTCGGCCCGCGCGGCGATCGCCATGCGGTCGTAGCCTTCCGCCACGTCGGGCCTCATGCCCTCGCCGTTGCGGTAGACGAGCGGTCCGCTGTAGCCGCCGCCGCTCGCCACCCCGGTCGCGCCAGTGGCGGCGCTGGCGGCGGCTTCGGCGACCGCGGACGCCTCGACCGCCGGCGCTCCGGGCGCGTCGAGGCGGGCGACGACCACCGCCCGCGCCCGCACCGGGGCGAAGGAGGCGGCGTCGGGGAAATCGACCCGCAGCCGCCCGGGATCGACCCCGTTGGCGCGGCCCGCCGCCAGCGCCGCCTCCCGGGCCTGCGCCAGATAGGACGCCTTGCTGATGTGGAACGGGTTGGGCAGCCCGTTCGGCAGGGTCGCCGGCGCCAGCAGGCGCGTCAGCGAGTCCTTCATCGCGCGGGCGGCCGAGATCGCCGCCAGATCGGCCGCCCGCTGCACCCTGCCCTTGCCGGTCACCGCGCCGGCGATCGCGACCAGCGCCAGGGCGCCGGCGATCAGCACGAAGGCACCGCCGATCGCGAGGATCAGCGCTTGCCCCGCCTCGCTTCGCGCCGGCGTCGAACCTTTCCCCCGGCGCCCCCGTAGACCGGGGGGAACAGGACCCGACGAGGAGGCAATCGGTGAATTCATCCGCGATCCCACGACCGCTGCTCCGCATCGCGCTGGGCGGCCTGGCGCTGGTGGCGATGGCCCTGCCGGCCACCGCCACCGCGGCAACCAAGTCCGTCGCCAAGGAAGGCACCGTCGCCTCTCTCGGCAAGACCGTGCTGACCAACAACGCCGGCCGCACGCTCTACAGCCTCAGCGTCGAGACGCACGGCCACTTCATCTGCACCGGCAGCTGCCTCGCGACCTGGAAGCCGCTCGTGGTCAAAGCCGGCACCAAGCCGACCGGCCCGGCGAAGCTGGGAACGGTGAAGCGCCCCGACGGCCGCACCCAGGTGACCTACAAGGGCCGCCCGCTCTACGCCTTCATGGGCGACACGAAGCCCGGGGAAGCCAACGGCGAGGGAATCAAGGACGTCGGCACCTGGCACGCCGCGACGCTGGCGAGCAGCTCGGCCGCCCCCGAATCGCCGCCCGGTCAAGTGCCCAGCCCTCCGGCCAATCCGTCGCCGAGCCCCTCGCCGACCCCGACCCCGACGCCGCCGCCGTATCCATATCCGTCGCCGTACTGAGACAGGCGCCGCACCAGCGAGGGCGATAGGCCCTCGCTGTCGGCTCCCAGTGCTCCGAACAGCGCCCGGCGCTCGCTGACCCAACTGAGCCGGCGCTTGAGCACGGCGACGGCGAGGTCCCGCTCGAGCAGGTCGCAGACGACGAGGGAGAGCAGCGCCCGGTCGGTCCCGAGATCGGACCGCAACAGGGCGCCGGTCAGCTGCGGCGTCGCCGGGTCGGTGAGCAGCCCCTGCAGATCGCCGGGCGCGACGTGGATGACCACGAGCGCCCCGCGAGCGACCGTCGCCGCCGTCGCGGCGGCGGCGAATGCCTCGGAGTCGGCCGCCACCGCCAGGTGACAGACCGCCCCCCGCGCCGCGACCCTGGCGCCGGGAAGGTGGGCCACGAGCCGCTCCTCCAGCGCCCGTGCCGGCGCCGAGGCGACCAGAGTCGGCCGCGGCGGCCGGCCACTGAGATCGACGAGGAGCGGCGCCGGCCCACCGTCGGCAGCTGCGCAGGCGAGCGCCGCAGCAGCGGGCCGTGAGCCCTCTGCCACGCCGACCGCCGTGACCACCACCACGGCCCTCATCGAGCCGGCCTCGCGTCGGCCCTGCTGCTGACCTCGAGCCGCTCGGCTATCGCCCGAAACGGCGAGGGCGGCCGCAGCCGCACCGAGACCTCGCCGCCGTGGACCTCGACCTCGACGTCCCGTTCTGCCCATCCCGGCAATGCCTCGCGCGCCGCTTCCTCGGCCGAGCCGCCGGAGGCGAGCGCCAGCGCGCCGGCCTCGGCCGCGCCGTCGGCGAGGGTCAACGCGTAGCCGGCCGCCAGCAGTTGCAGGGCGAGCAGCGCCGCCAGCAGCAGCGCCGGCAGCGCCGCGATCAGCTCGACCGTCGCCTGCCCGCGCTCCTCACCCACCGCCGGCCTCCAACGCCGAGGAGGCGCCGACCATCATCCGCGGCAGCCGCGGCAGCAACCACGGCACCGACACCCGCACCGAGACGGCACCGGAGTCGTCGACCTCCGCCCCTTCCCGCAGCGACGGCGGCAGCGCCCGCCGCGCCGCCGCCGTCGCGTCCTCGCCCACCAGAGCCGCCCGCGCTCCAGCGCGCGCGGCCACGCTCGCCGACCAGAGGGAATGACCGGCGATCGCCACCTGGGCGGCCACGAGCAGCGCCAGCAGCAGGAACGGAACGACCGCGATCAGCTCGACCGATGCGGTCCCCTCCTCCCTCGCAGCGACGCTATTGGGCAGTGCTCGTGGCATGCCGCCACCGTCCCAAGGAAACCGTCACAAGTGGCGCGCAAAAACAAAATCTTCAGCCCACCCTTCCGCACCAAACACACACGGAATGGCCCGTCCCATGCAATTTCCAAATAACCAATCCCGGCGACCCGCGGGGGGCCGTCTCGCAAGAGACTGGCGAGTGCCTGGCGAGCGCCGGACCAAGCGATGCAAGGACGCAGTTCGAGGACGCCGCAGCGCGCCGGTCCG
>DASXOF010000147.1:0-23914 GCA_036494495.1 Solirubrobacterales bacterium
CATCGTCCTCACCGACATCGCCGGCGTCGAGGACCACCTCGGCGACATGGACTTCAAGGTCGCCGGCACCGCGGACGGGATCACCGCCCTGCAGATGGACATCAAGATCACCGGCGTCACCTTCGACATCCTGCGCGACGCGCTCGACCAGGCGCACAAGGGCCGCCAGTTCATCCTCGGCAAGATGGCCGAGGCGATCGACGGGCCGCGCCCGAAGCTCTCGCAGTTCGCGCCGGCGATCGAGTCGATCAAGATCGACCCGGAGAAGATCGGTGCCGTGATCGGCAAAGGCGGCGAAACGATCCGCGCCCTGTGCGAGGAGTTCGAAGCCGAGATCGACGTCGAGGACGACGGCACGGTGCGGATCTACGCGCCGACCGGCGAGCTGGTCGACGGCTGCGTCGCCCGCATCAACTCGATGACCAAGGAGGCCGAGATCGGCGATCGCTACGAATCCGCCAAAGTCGTCAAGACGACGACCTTCGGCGCCTTCGTCGAGCTGGTCAAAGGCACCGACGGCCTGCTCCACATCTCCAACGTGAAACCGGGGGAGAGGGTCGACTCGGTCGACGATGTGCTCAGCTCCGGCGACCTGATCGACGTCACCGTGGTCGAGGTCGACAAGGAGCGCGGCCGGATCGGCCTGCGACTCTCGGACGACCCCTCGATCGAGGGCAAATCGCCCCAGGAGCTGGCAGAGGTCGGCTCCGGCGGCGGCAGCCGCAACGGCGGTGACCGCGGCGGCAGCCGTGGCGGGCGCGACGGCCGTGACGGCCGTCGGCGCGAACGCGAGCGCCGTCGTTGAGCGAGCCGCGCGTAACCGAGCTCGGCTCGGGCGTCCGGGTGGTGACCGAGGAGGTTCCCTCGGTCCGCTCGGTCGCGCTCGGGCTCTGGGTTCGGACCGGATCGCGTAACGAGACCCCGGCGCAGGCCGGGGTCTCGCATTTCCTCGAGCACCTGCTGTTCAAGGGGACCTCGCGCTACTCGGCGATCGAGATCTCCGAGCTCTTCGACGGCCTCGGCGCCTCGGTCAACGCCGCCACCGGCAAGGAGACGACGCACCTGCACGCGCGCTTCCTCGACGAGCACACCGACGCGGTCTTCGACCTGCTGGCCGAGATGCTGCTCGCTCCGACCTACCCCGAAATCGACTCCGAGCGCCAGGTGGTGCTGGAGGAGATCGCGATGTACGAGGACGAGCCGCAGGACCGGGTCCACGACGTGCTGGCCGAAGCGGTCTTCGGCGGGCACCCGCTGGGTCGCCGGGTGCTGGGCGAGGCCGAGGTGATCGCCTCGATCCCGATCCCCGACATCAGCGCCTACCACCAGGCCCGCTACGCCGGCCCGGAGATCGTGATCGGCGCCGCCGGCCACCTCGACCACGACCGCATCGTCGGCCTCGCCGAGAAGCTGGTCAACCCGACCGGCGCCGGCGGCGACCAGCCCGACATGGCGCTCGACGGCGGCGCCCGGCTCTGCTTCCGCCAGAAGGAGACCGAGCAGTACCACATCTGCTTCGGCGCCCCGGGGCTGCGCCGCGACGACGAGCGCCGCTACGCGCTCGCCGTGCTCGACTCGATCTTCGGCGGCTCGACCTCCTCGCGGCTCTTCCGCGAGGTGCGCGAGAAGCGCGGCCTCGCCTACTCGGTCGGCTCCTACAACGAGCAGTTCACCGACCAGGGGCTGGTCGCCACCTACGTCGGCACCCGCGAGGACAATGTCGAGGAGGCCTGCTCGATCATCGGCGCCGAGCTGGCGCAGCTGCGCTCGGAGCCGGTCTCCGAGGAGGAGCTGCGGCGGGCCAAGGAGAGCGTCAAGGGCCGCCTCGTCCTCTCTTCGGAGTCGACCGCGGCAAGGATGACGCGGATCTCCCGCGCCACCCTGTTCGGGCTCCCGATCGAGAGCCTCGACGCGATGCTGGCCAAAGTCGAGGCGGTCGAGGTCGACCAGCTGACCGAGTTGGCGGCCGAGCTCTACGGCGAGGAGCGGCTCTCGGCGGCCTGCGTCGGCGCCGACGAGGCGAAGTTCCGGGCGGCGCTGGCTCCGGTCAGCGAGACCCTCGTGGCGGCGTGACCAGGGTCGGCGTCTCCGGCGCCGCCGGGCGCATGGGAGCGACTGTCTGCGAAGCGGTGGAGAAGGCCGAGGGGCTGGAGCTGAGCGGCCGCGCCGACCCGGCGCTCGGGGTCGAGCTGGCGGCGATCCTCGGCGACGCCGACGTGGTCGTCGACTTCAGCGTCCCCGACACCGCCCTCGCCAACGTCCGCGCCTGCCTCGAGGCGGGGGTGCACGTCGTGGTCGGGACCACCGGCTTCGACCTCGACGCGGCCCGCGCGGCGGCCGAGGCGAGCGAGGCGAACCTCTTCGTCGCGCCCAACTTCGCGATCGGCGCGGTGCTGCTGATGGAGGTCTCGCAGCAGATCGCCCGGCACATGCCCGAGTGCGAGGTGATCGAGCTCCACCACGACCAGAAGGTCGATGCCCCCTCGGGGACCGCGAAGCGGACCGCCGAGCTGATCGAGGCGGCGGGCGGCAACGTCCACCAGCCGATCCACTCGGTGCGGCTGCCGGGGCTGGTCGCCCACCAGGAGGTGATCTTCGGCGGCGTCGGGCAGACCCTGACCGTGCGCCACGACTCGATCGATCGCCGCTCCTTCATGCCCGGCGTGGTGCTGGCGGTGCGCAGGGTGGGGGAGCTGCCCGACCATTTCACCGTCGGCCTCGAGACGCTTCTCCGATAGGTCACCCTTTAGACCTGCGGACGGGATACCCTGGGGCCAGCGATGAACGAGATCAAGGGAATCATCACCGCGATGGCGACGCCGTTCCGCGAGGACGGCTCGGTCGACCTCGACGGTGCCCGCCGGTTGGCTGCCCACCTGCTCGAGCACGGCTCGCACGGGCTGGTCGTCGCCGGCACCAGCGGCGAGTGCCCGACCCTCACCGACGGCGAGGAGATCGAGCTGCTGCAGGCGGTCCGGGCCGAGGTCGGCGACGACGTGCTGCTGGTCTGCGGCACCGGCACCAACGACACCCGCCACTCCTGCGAGCTGACGAGGATGGCCGCCGACGCCGGCGCCGACGCCTCGCTGGTCGTCGCCCCCTACTACAACAAGCCCAACCCGGCAGGGCTCCGAGCCCACTTCGAAACCGTCGCCGCGGCGGTTCCCGAGCTGCCGATGGTGATTTACAACATCCCCTCGCGGGTGATCGTCAATGTCCCTCCGGAGCTGCTCGCCGAGCTGGCCACGATCGAGAACATCGTCGCGGTGAAGCAGGCGAACAACGACGAGCTCGGGCCGATCGACGGGATGAGGATCCTCGCCGGCAACGACGAGGTCTTCCTGCGGACGCTCGAGTTCGGCGGCGGTGGCGGCATCCTCGTCTCCTCGCACGTCGTCGGCGACCAGATGCGCGAGGTCTGGGACGCGGCCCAGGCCGGCGACCTCGACCGCGCCCGCGAGCTCGACTCGCGCCTGCACCAGGTCTACGAGGCGATGGGCGTCACCACCAATCCGATGCCGCTGAAGTGTGCGCTGGCGATGATCGGCCTCTGCGACGAACGCATGCGGCTGCCGCTGGTGCCGCTCAGCGACGAGCACCGCGCCGTCGTGCGCGCCGCCCTCGAGGGCGTCGGCGTGCCCGCGGCCCATTAGTAGAACCGGCGTGCGCGCCACCCGACTTCGAGAAAGAGAGAACCACTAGTGCCTAGTGACAAGCTTCGCGTGCTGCCCTTGGGCGGCCTCGGCGAGATCGGCAAGAACATGACCCTGATCGAGTACGGCGGCAAGATCGTCGTCGTCGACACCGGGTTGATGTTCCCGACCGCCGAGATGCATGGAATCGACCTCGTCCTGCCCGACTTCAGCTACCTGCGCGAGCGCAGCGACGACATCGAGGCGATCGTCCTCACCCACGGCCACGAGGACCACGTCGGCGCCCTGCCGTACGTGATCCGCGAGATCGGCATGCCGCCGGTGATCTATGGCGGCCTGCTGACGATCGGCATGGTCCGGTCGAAGCTCGACGAGCACAAGCTCGGCGACAAGGCGCCGCTGCAGGAGCTGCCGCCGGGGGAGAAGCGCCGCCACGGCCCGTTCGAGCTGGAGCTCGTCCACCTCGCCCACTCGATCCCCGACATGCGCGCGGTGCTGATCTCGACCGCGGCGGGGAACGTGCTGATGACCGGCGACTACAAGTTCGACCAGACCCCGGTCGACGGCAAACCGGCCGACGTCTCGCGGCTGGCCGAGCTCGGGCGCGAAGGGCTGACGCTGCTCTGCGGCGACTCGACCAACGCCGATCGCCCCGGGGTGGCGCCGTCGGAGTCGAGCGTCGGGCCGGCGCTCTACCAGGAGTTCTCCCGCTGCAAGGGGCGGATCATCGTCACCTCGTTCGCCTCCAACATCCACCGGGTCCAGCAGGTGATCGACGCCGCCATCCGGCTCGACCGCAAAGTCGCCCTGGTCGGCCGCTCGATGCGCAAGAACTTCAACATCGCCTCCAACCTGGGGATGGCGAATGCGCCGCAGGGCGTCTTCATCCAGCCGCGTGAGATCGAGGACTTCCCGGACGACCGGGTCGTCGTGATCTCGACCGGCAGCCAGGGCGAGCCGCTCTCGGCGCTGCGGCGGATGGCCAACAACGACCACCGCGATGTGCAGTTGCGCTCCGGCGACACCGTGGTCTTCTCGGCGACGCCGGTGCCGGGCAACGAGCGCGCGGTGAACGAGACGATCGACCGCATCTACGAGATCGGCGCCACCGTCGTGACCGCCAAAGACGCGCCGATCCACGCCTCCGGCCACGGTTGGCAGGAGGAGCTGAAGCTGATGCTGAACCTGACCAAACCGCGCTTCGTGATGCCGGTCCACGGCGATCACAAGCGGCTGAGGCTGCATTCGGAGCTGGCCCAGGCGGTCGGGATCGAAGCCGGCAACGTCTTCCAGGGCCGCAACGGGCTGCCGCTCGAAGTCGACGCCAAGAGCGCCGGCTTCGGCGAGGACATCCACGCCGGCACCATGTACGTGGACGGGGTGGACATCGGCGACCCCGACGACGCCGCCCTCCGCGACCGCCGCGAGATCTCGGCCGATGGCATCTTCATCGTCGTCGTCACGATCTCCTCCGACGACGCCTCGATCGTCGCCGACCCCGAGGTGATCTTCCGCGGCGTCGCCTTCCTCGACGACGCCAACGCCCTGGTCGAAGACATCTCCGACCTGGTCGAAGACGCGATCGAAGGCGCCAGCAGCAGCAACGGCGCCGTCCGCGACCCGAACCTGGTCGAGGAGGACCTCCACGCCGAGATCGGCAAGTTCGTCTGGCAGCGCCTGCGGCGCCGCCCGATGATCGTCCCGGTAGTCGTAGAGGTCTGAGGGTTCGGAGCGCGGCGGGGGCGGGGCGGCGGAACGATCCGGCCGGGTGAGACGGAAGCGTCCGCAACCTCATCGAGTGTCATGCGCCCAACGCCTGCCGGCGCCCGCCGAGGGGTTGCCTTTTCGCCCGCTATGCGCCTGAAAAGGCAACCTCAACGAAGGAACCTCGCAACGGCCCGTCCCGGACAAGCGGATGGGAAGGCGGCGCTCGTTTGTTTGGCCGTCGAATCAGCCGGGGCGGATTCGCTGGAGGGGTGCCCGCACCCCTCTCGCCAACCCCGGTCCCTAGCCGTCCCGCGAATCCACCCAAAGAAAAAGCCCGCCGGGATAGTGTCTGGGGAGAATCCCGGCGGGCTAGTGTGTCTCGTCCACGGGCAAATCTAGGCTGGGTCTTTAAAGCGTCGCTAAAACTTAGACCGGGTCTTATCCGGCTCTCATCTAAGCGATCTCGACCGGGTCCCGATTCGCCTCGGCCATCGGGATCCGGGCGCGGAAGAGGGCCCCGCCGCTGTCCGATTCGCTCGCTTCGACGCTGCCCCCGTGCGATTTGGCGACGGCGCTGACGATTGCCAGGCCGAGCCCGGTGCCGGTGCCGGCGGCGGTGTCGGAGGGTCCCTCGCCGCGGACGAAGCGGTCGAAGATCTGCTCGCGCAGGGCGGCCGGGATGCCCGGGCCGTCGTCGCCGACTTCGACCACCGCCTGGCCGCCCTCTTCGCCGAGGCGGAGCTCGATGTGGGCCTCTTCGGGGGTGTGGCGGATCGCGTTGTCGAGCAGGTTGAGGACCATGCGGTGGAGCTCGTCGGGGCTGCCTTCGACCCGCAGCGGCCGCTCGTTGTCGATCTCCAGCAGCCGCCTGCCCATCAGCGGAGCCGCCTCGGCGGCGGCGTCGCCGGCGATTTCGGCCAGGTCGCAGCGGCGGTGCTTGTCGAGGCGGCCGGCGTCGGCGCGGGCCAGCAGCAGCAGGTCGGCGACCAGGCGGCTCATCCGCCGCGAGGAGCGCAGGGCGGAGTCGACCACCTCGCGGTCCTCCGGCTGCAGGTCGGCGTCGAGCGAGGCCTGCAGCAGTTCGAGGTTGGCGAGGATGCTGGTCAGCGGCGTGCGCAGCTCGTGCGAGGCGTCGGCGACGAACTCGCGCTGGGTCTGCATCGCCACCTCGCGCTCCTCGCGGGCGGCGTCGAGCGAGGTGAGCATCTGCTGCAGGGTGCGGGCCAGTTCCCCGACCTCGTCTTCGATCACCGGCACCGGCATCTTCTGCGAGGGGTCACGGGTATCGGCGACCTCGCGCGCGGTTGCGGTCAGCGAGGCGATCGGCCGCATCGCCCGGCCGGCGATCGCGACGCCGGCGAAGCTGGCGAGCAGGGTGCCGCCGAAGATGCCGCCGGCGATCAGCAGCCAGACGCGGTTGATCGTCGCGTTGACGTGGTCGGTGCTGCGTCCGTACTGGACCACGCCGGTGATTTCGCCCGACGGGCTGACGATCGCGGCGTTCGCCACCCGCATGTCGCCGAAGTCCGAGAGGGCGATGCCGCTGCGGTTGAGCTGGACGGGGCCGAGAGGGGCCGCGCCGGGGCTGTGGGCGATCTCTTCGCCCGAGGTGTTGAAGATTTTCGCCGACGCGTCGTTGGGGCGGACGAACGGGTTCAGCTGCGGCCCTTTGGTCGGTTCGCCCTGGCTGAACGCGCTTGGGTAGACGACTTCGTATTCGTTGGCGAGGATCTGAACCGCGCTCCGCACCTCGTTGTTGAAGTCGTCGCGGATCCGCTGGGTGGCGATCTGGCCGATCGCGCCGCCGAAGACGAGCAGGATCGCCAGGGTCAGCCCGGCCGAGACCGACGCCAACCGCCAGCGCACCGGCCAGGAGCGCGGATGCACGAGGCGGCGCAGCACGGGGTCCCCGTTGCGACTGCGGGAGGCCGCCGCCAAGCGCTAGTCCTTCAGCACGTAGCCGGCGCCGCGCTTGGTGTGGAGCAGGCGGGGCTCGCCGCCGTTCTCCAGCTTGCGGCGCAGGTTGGAGATGAAGACGTCGATCGTGTTGGTCGCCGCCATCGGGTCGTAGCCCCAGACTTCGTCGAGCAGCCGCTCGCGGGAGACGACCAGGCGCTCGTTCCGCATCAGGAACTCGAGCAGCTCGAACTCGCGGTTGGTCAGCTCGATTTCGCGCTCGCCGCGGCGGACCTCGCGGGTGTCGGGGTTGAGGGTCAGGTCGCCGACTTCCAGCGAAGCGGCGCCGCGCGGCGGACGGCGGCGCAGCAGGGCCCGGATCCGAGCCAGCAGCTCTTTGCGCTCGAACGGCTTGACGAGGTAGTCGTCGGCGCCGGAGTCGAGCCCGGTGACACGGTCCTCGGTCTCGGTCCGGGCGGTGAGGATGAGGATCGGCACGTCGCCCTCCATCCGCAGCCGGCGGCAGACCTCGACCCCGTCGAGGCCCGGCAGGCCGAGGTCGAGGACGACGAGGTCGGGAACGAACCCGGCAGCGACGTCGAGCGCCTCGACCCCGTCGGCCGAGGTCCGCACCTCGTATCCCTCGTTGCGCAGGGAGCGACGGAGGACGTCGGCGATGTCGGCGTCGTCCTCGACGACGAGGACGCGACCGCCCGCCTGGGTCTCGGGATCGGCAAGCATCGTGCAGACGATGTTAGCCGCAGCGAAACCTGAATTCCCCCGCTTTTAGCGCGAATTTAGGCCGGTCCGCGGAAGTGGGGCGAAAGCGGCGCCGCGGCGGCGCAGGGGAAGGGCTGGCGGCGTCGAACCGGGTCCTCAATGTTCGTTCGTCAGAAGCGGTCCGCCCCTGCCCGGCGCAAAAAACCCGCCAAAGGCAAAAAAGCGGCGAAACCGAGGCGCGGGCTGCACCTGCCGGAGGGGATCGAACAGCGTCACCTCGACCTGCTCGGCCTCTTCCTCCTCGCCGCCTCGGTCTACCTGATCTTCGTCCTCTTCGCCGGCTGGGAAGGCGGCAAGGTCGGCTACGGGCTGGAAACCGCGCTGATCTACCTGTTCGGATCGGTCGGCGCGCGCATCTTCGTCCTGCTGATGCTGGTCAGCGGCTGCATGCTCTTGACCGGGACCTCGGTCTCGGCCCTGGCCCGCGGCGTCGGCCGAGGGCTGCGCGCGGTCTTCGCCGGCAGCGCCGACGCGACCCGCACCGCCGCCCGCACCCATGCCGACTGGCGCGAGGAGCGCCAGGCGCGCCGCGCCGACGAGGCCGAGACCAAGGCCGGCGCGACCGACGTGATGAGCGGCTACCCCGAGGACGACGAGGGCTTCGAGCCGACCGTGGCGCTGGCCGACGAGGACGACACCGCGGATTTCGCGGCGGCGGGGATCTTCGACCGCTCCACTGAGGACGCCGAGGAAGAAGAGGACGCTGCCGAGACCGAGGTGATCGCCGAGGAACCGGAGCCCGAGCCCGAGCCGCTTCCGCAACCCGAACTGACCGACGCCCCGGGCAAGACCCCGATGGGCAACACGCGCGGCGTCACCGTCGCCGACGACCTCGAGTACACGCCGCCGCCGATGAAAGCGCTCGAGCGCGGCAAGGGCGACAAGGGGCCCGACCCGCGGGACCAGGAAGCGATCGGCCGCAAACTGATCGAGGCCCTCGGCCACTTCGGGGTCGAGGCGAAGATCGTCGGCGTCGTCAGCGGCCCGCACGTCTCCCTCTACGAACTGCGCCTCGCGCCCGGGATCAAAGTCAAGAAAGTCACCGAGCTCGCCAACGACCTCGCCTACGCGCTGGCCTCTACCGACATCCGCATCCTGGCGCCGATCCCGGGCAAACAGGCGGTCGGGGTCGAGGTCCCGAACACGCGCCGCCGGATGGTCCGCCTCGGCGACATCTACGCCGGCCGCCCCGAGAAGACCTCGCCGCTGGTCGCCTGGCTCGGCAAGGGGATCGACGGCAACGCGGTCTGGACCGACCTGGCGAAGATGCCGCACGTGCTCGTCGCCGGCACCACCGGCTCGGGCAAGAGCGGCTGCATCAACGCGATCCTCTCCTCGATCCTGATGCAGGCGACCCCCAACGACGTCCGCCTGGTGCTGGTCGACCCGAAGCAGGTCGAGCTCAACCACTACGAGAACGTGCCGCACCTATTGACGCCGGTGGTGACCTCGCCGCGGCTCGCCGCCAACGTGCTCTCGAACCTGATCGGCGAGATGGAGAGCCGCTACGGGATCATGAGCCAGGCCCGCTGCCGCAACCTGGCCGAACTGAACACCAAGCGCGAACGCGAAGGCGAGCTGCCGCTGCCGCACATCCTCTGCGTGATCGACGAGCTCGCGGACCTGATGATGGTCGCGCCGGCCGAAGTCGAGGACTCGATCATCCGCCTCGCGCAGAAGTCGCGGGCGACCGGGATCCACCTGGTGCTGGCGACGCAGCGGCCCTCGACCGACATCATCACCGGCACGATCAAGGTGAACATTCCTGCTCGCATCGCCTTCGCGGTTTCCTCGCAGACCGACTCGCGGGTGATCCTCGACCAGGGCGGCGCCGAGGCGCTCCTGGGCCAGGGCGACATGCTCTTCCGCGGCGCCGGCACCTCGAAGATGGCCCGCGTCCAGGGCGCCTTCATCACCGAGGACGAGATCGCCCGGATCACCAAGCACTGGGCGCGGCAGGGGGAACCGGAGTTCGAGGACGAGCTGCTGGAGACGCCCGAGGACGCGCTCGACGAGGGCCGCGGCGACGACGACTTCGACCCCGACTCCGACGACCTGCTGGACGAGGCGATCCGGCTGGTGGTGCAGACCGAAACCGCTTCGGTCTCGATGATCCAGCGGCGGCTGCGGGTCGGCTACACGCGAGCCGGACGGCTGATCGACATGCTCGAGCGGCGCGGCGTCATCTCCGGCTACGAGGGCTCCAAACCGCGCCAGGTGCTGATCACCCAGGCCGATCTGGCGCGGGTGCTGCAGCCCGGCGGCGGCGATCCGATCCCCGCCCACGCCTCCTCGCCGGCGGCTGCGCCGGCGGAGCCGGACGCCGATCCCGGGTCCTGACCGGGCCGAACGCGCTTTAGCCGCGTTGGCCCTGCGGTAGCGTGCCCGGCGTGATTCGCGCCGGCATCGTCGTCACGGGAACCGAGGTCATCACCGGCCGGATCTCCGACGCCAACGGGCCCTGGGTCTCCGAACGGCTCGCCGAGCTCGGGATCGAGGTCGCCCACATCCTCGTCGTCGCCGATCGTCCCGATGACCTCGAAGCCGCGCTCCGCTTCCTCGCCGCCGAGGGGATGGACCTGATCGTCACCAGCGGCGGCCTCGGCCCGACCGCCGACGACCTCACCGGCGAGATCGTCGGCCGCTTCGCCGGGCGTGAGCTGGTGCTCGACCCGGAGATGGAGGCGAAGATCTCGGAGATCATCCGCGCCTTCGCGCGGCGGCGGGGCGGGCTCGACGAGGACGCCCTGGTCGCATCGAACCGCAAGCAGGCGATGGTGCCGGAGGGGGCGACCGCGCTCGACCCGGTCGGCACGGCGCCCGGGCTGGTGGTGCCGGCGGGCGAGCGGGTCGTGGTGGTGCTGCCGGGGCCGCCGCGGGAGCTGCAGCCGATGTGGCCGGTGGCGCTGGCGACGCCGGAGGTGAAAGCCGTGCTCGACCGGGCGACGGCGCTGCACGGCTTGACGATGCGGATGTTCGGGGTCCCGGAGTCCGAGGTGGCGAAGAGCCTGCGGGAGATCGAGGGGGACGGGGTGGACCTCGATGCGGTCGAGATCACCACCTGCCTGCGGCGCGGCGAGATCGAGATCGACGTTCGCTACCGGGACGAGACGGCCGCGGTGGCGGAGCAGGTGCGCGACGGGCTCGTGGCGCGGCACCGCAAACAGACCTTCAGCCTCGACGGCGAGACGATCGACGAGCAGGTCGCGGGGCTGCTGAAGGGCCGCAGGCTGGGGCTGGCCGAGTCCTGCAGCGGCGGCATGCTGGCGGCGCGGATCACCAACGTGGCGGGGGCCTCGGAGTACTTCATGGGGAGCGTCGTCTCCTATTCGAACGAGGCCAAGGCGGAGCTGCTCGGAGTCGACCCGGCGCTGATCGAGGCCAAGGGCGCGGTCTCGCCCGAGGTGGCGGAGGCGATGGCGATCGGCGCGCTGGAGCGCTTCGGCGCCGACGTCGCGGTCTCGATCACCGGGATCGCCGGGCCGGGCGGGGGGACCGAGGAGAAGCCGGTCGGCTACGCCTGCTTCAACGCGCGGTTGGCCGACGGCACGGTGCTGGCGCGCGACCCGGTGATCCCCGGCGACCGCGGCGACATCCGCGAACGCTCGGCGCTGGTCGCGATGCACATGCTGCGGGTGCTGCTCGGGGGCGGCGAAGAGCCGATCTAGGCTGGCCGTGGCCCGGGCGGGCCGGAATTGACGCTTTCGCGCGCATTCGTGGCGCGAAGATTTACTCCCGTGTGCTGACTCGTGCGCTTTTGCGGCGTAGCGTGGCGGCCATGGCGAAGGAAGTCGACAAAGGCAAGCGGATCCGCCTCTTCGTGGCCCTCGACCTGCCCGCAGCGGTGCGGGCGGGGATCGGTGCCTGGGGCGAGCGCGAGCTGGTCGACCCGGCGATGCGGCGCATCCCCGAGGTCTCGCTGCACGTCACCTTCGCCTTCCTCGGCAACCGCGACGAGGCGGAGGTCGAGCCGGCGGCGGCCGCGGTGCGGGCGAGCGGCGGCGCCGCTGCTCCCCTGATGGCGCTGCAGCAGCCCGTACAGCGGCCGCCGCGGGGCCGGGCGCGGATCTTCGCCCTGCCGGTGATCTCGGCGGGCGCCGAGCAGATGCAGGCCGAAGTCAGCGGGCGATTGGTCGAGGCGGGGCTCCACAGGCCCGAGAAGCGACCGTTCTGGCCGCACGTGACCGTGGCCCGGGTGCGCTCCGAAGGGAAGAAGCCGGTGCCGGTCGAGAGGCCGCCCGGCGAGTTCCCCGAGGCGCTTGCCGAGCCGTTCTATGGCGTCCGGTTGACGCTCTACCGTTCTCAACTCCAGCCAACCGGCGCGCGCTACGCGCCGTTGGCCCAAGTCGAGCTGCCCGGCGCGGGCGGCAGTGAGGTGATCTGAAGATGGCGGACAAGAAGGTGAACTTGAAAGACGCATCGGCCAAAGAGGCCAAGGCGAAGGACGCAGCGCTCGAGTCCGCCGTCACCGGGATCAAGCGCGAGTTCGGCGAGGGCTCCCTGATGCGGCTCGGCGACAAAGGCACGGTCAAAGTCGAGTCGATCCCGACCGGGTCGCTGGCGCTCGACCTGGCGCTCGGGATCGGCGGCGTGCCGCGCGGCCGGATCGTCGAGATCTTCGGCCCGGAGTCCTCGGGCAAGACGACGCTCGTCAACCACATCATCGCCCAGGCTCAGGCCCTGGGCGGGATCTGCGCCTTCATCGACACCGAGCACGCGATCGACCCGGTCTACGCGCGGGCGATCGGCGTCGACACCGACGAGCTGCTGGTCTCCCAGCCCGACTACGGCGAGCAGGCGCTGCAGATCGCCGACCGGCTGATCGCCTCGGCGGCGGTCGACGTGGTCGCGATCGACTCGGTTGCGGCGCTGACTCCTAAAGCCGAGCTCGACGGGCAGATCGGCGACACCACGGTCGGCCTGCAGGCGCGGCTGATGTCGCAGGCGCTGCGCAAACTCGCCGGCAGCCTCAACCGGACCAAAACCGTCTGCCTCTTCACCAACCAGATCCGCGAAAAGATCGGCGTCCAGTTCGGCTCGCCGGAGACTCAGCCGGGCGGCCGCGCGCTCAAGTTCTACTCGTCGCAGCGGCTCGACATCCGCCGCATCGAGACGCTCAAGGACGGCACCGAGGCGGTCGGCAACCGGGTGCGGGTGAAAGTCGTCAAGAACAAGGTCGCGGCGCCGTTCCGCCAGGCCGAGTTCGACATCGAGTATGGCGTCGGGATCTCACGCGAGGGCGGGCTGCTCGACTTTGGCATCGAGGAGGACCTGGTGCAGAAATCTGGTTCGTTCTTCTCCTACGGCGAGACCCGCCTCGGCCAGGGCCGCAACAACGCCAAACAGTTCCTGATGGACAACCCCGAGCTGGCGCTGGAGATCGAAGGCAAGGTGCGCCGGGCGCTGGGGATCGACGGCGAGGCGCCGGCCGGCGAGGAGCAGGCTGCTGCGACCGAGGCCGGAGCTGACGCCGGGGCCGAGGCACCGGTGACGGAGGCGCAGGCGGCCTAGGGCCGGCTGCGCGGTTCGTCGGCAGGCACGTCGGGGGCAGTCGGGATGGCGGTTGCGTTGGGGCGGCTTGCGGGCCCGAGTGGCTGCGCACCGCTGGGCCGGGCGCTCACCGGCCGTCGCCACGGGTTGGACCTCAGGGCCCCTATGGGGGACACAAAGTCCAACGCGGTGGTGGCCGTGGGCGGCGGGGTGTTCCGGGGCGCCAGCCGATAGGGTTCCGGCCGTCTTATGAGCAACGAAACGCTTCTCTTCATCTGCGGGATCATCCTCGCCGTCTCGGCGGTGACGGTCAGCTTCATCGGGCTGAAAGTCAAAAGCTTCCCCGGCAAAGCGATGCCTCTGGTGGTGATCTGGTTCGCGATCTTCGTGGTCGGCTCGACGACCTTCGCGGTCTTGCACGCGAAGGACGAGGACGCCGACAAGGCCAAGGAGGCGAAGTACGAGGAAGCGGGCGAAAAGGCCGAAAAAGAGAGCGGCGACGCGGCCCCGCTGGGCACTGAAGGCGGCGAAGGCAACGAAGAAGCCGGCGAAGAAGAAGCCCAGGAAGCCGAAGAAGGCGAAGGGCACTCCGAAGAAGGCGCGGAAGGAGCGGGTGCCGAAGAAAGCCCTGAAAGCGCCGAAGAAGGGGCCAAGGAAGGCAAGCCCGAAGGTGCGGGCAAGAAGGAAGCCGGCGGCGGCGAAGAAGCCTCTGGCGGCGATCCTGAAGCCGGCGCAACGGTGTTTGCCACGAACTGCTCCGTCTGCCACGGCGAGGACGGCCACGGCGGCGCCGGCGGTCCCGATCTGAGGACGATGCCGAAAGCCAAAACCGAAGCGGGGGCGATCGAACAGGTCACCGAGGGTGGTGGCGGGATGCCTCCGTTTGGCGATGTGCTGAGCGAAGAAGAAATTCAGAACGTCGCTGCTTATGTGGTGCAGGACGTTGTTGGCGGGGCCTGAGTTCTAGACGCTGGGTGGCGTAGCGGGCGGTTGCCGGGCAATCCCCTGAAAACGCTCCGCCTTCGGCTCCGCTTGAGTGTTTTCAGGGGATCACCCGACACCCACCCGTCCCTCGCAGTCTTTTTAGTCAGACCCCGTTTCTCGGAAGCTTCGCCGCAGCGCCCCGTCCCTCGGAAGCTTTCCAAGACGCGGCTCGGTGTCCCGTCTTGTCGTTAGCTGACTGACCTCGGTCGTCTTCTGGGTTATCTGCGGTTGGCGGTGGGGCGGGCGTCGGTAGTTCCTCCCAAAACACTCAAGCGGAGCCGGAGGCGGAGCGTTTTGGGAGGGACTGCCGAGGACCGCCTCGCCAGCGGCGGGTAACCTCGGATCCATGCCCACCGCCGCCAAGCGCTTCCACGTCACCACCTTCGGATGCCAGATGAACGTGCACGACTCCGAGCGGATGCGCGGCATGCTCGCCTCGCTTGGCTATGAGGAGGCTGGCAGTCGCGCCGACGCCGATCTGATCCTCTTCAACACCTGCTCGATCCGCGAGTCGGCGGACAGCAGGTTCGTCGCCCACCTCGGGGAGGCGAAGCGGTTGAAGGGGGAAGATCCGGAGCGGGTCGTCGGTGTGGGGGGATGCTGGGCGCAGTCGGTGAAGGAGGAGGTCTTCGAGCGGTTTCCGTTCGTGGACGTGGCTTTTGGGCCGGGGCAGATCCACAAGCTGGCCGAGTTCCTGACCTCGGATTCGCTGACGGCGCAGGGGTACTTCGAGTTCGAGGACTTCTCGGGGCACCTGCCGGCGCGGCGGGAGCGGGAGTTCCAGGGGTGGCTGCAGATCTCGCAGGGGTGCAACTGCGTCTGCTCGTACTGCATCGTGCCCTCGACGCGGGGCCGCGAGGTGAGCAGGGACCCGTTCGAGCTGGTGGCCGAGGCCGAGGCGCTGGCCGCCGACGGGGTGCGCGAGGTGACGCTGCTGGGGCAGAACGTCAACAGCTACGGGCGCGATCTTCCCAGGGAGGTGCGGATCGGGTTCGCCGAGCTGCTGGGGCGGATCGACGCGGTCGAGGGGATCGACCGCATCCGCTACACCAGCCCGCACCCGAAGGACATGAACGAGGACGTGATCCGGGCCCACGCCGAGCTGCCGGCCCTCTGCGAGCAGATCCACCTGCCGCTGCAATCGGGCTCGAGCGCGGTGCTGAAGCGGATGCGGCGCACCTACGGGCGCGAGCGCTACCTCGACCGGGTGGCGCTGATCCGCGAGCACGTTCCCGACTGCGCGATCACCACCGACGTCATCGTCGGCTTCCCGGGCGAGACCGAGGCCGACTTCGAGCAGACCCTGGAAGTGGTCGAGGAGGTCGGCTACGACGGCGCCTTCACCTTCATCTTCTCGCCGCGGCGGGAAACCGAGGCGGCGACGATGGACGGCCAGCTGCCGCACCCGGTCAAGGTCGAGCGGCTGGAACGGCTGCTCGAGATCGTCCAGCGGCGAGCCAGCGAGCGGGCGCAGCGCTTCGTCGGCCGGACGATGGAGGTCCTGGTCGAGGGCCGGAGCCGCACCGACGAGACCAAGCTGCGCGGCCGCACCCGCCACAACAAGGCGGTCAACTTCGACGGCGTCGCCGCGGCGGGGGAGATGGTCGAGGTCGAGATCACCGGCGCCACCTCGCAGACGCTCTCCGGCGTCGCCGCGCGGCCGCTCTCGCACCTGCTCTAGCCGCGCCCATGGACGTCGTCGCGATCTTCGGGCCGACCGGGGTCGGCAAGACCGGCGTCGCGATCGAGCTCGCCGAGCTCTTGCGCGAACGCGGCGAGGACCCGGTCGCGATCAACTGCGACGCGCTGCAGATATACGAGGGGCTCGAGACCCTGACCGGCGCAGCCAGCGACGCCGACCAGGCCCGGCTCGAGCACCGGCTGCTCTCCTTCGTCGCGGTCACCGCCGACTTCTCGATCGGCGACTACATGCCGCTCGCCCACGCCGAGATCGACGCCGCCCTTGCCGCCGGGCGCCGCCCGCTCGTCCTCGGCGGCACCGGCCTCTACCTGCGCGCCGCGCTCGCCGACCTCTCGCTGCGCAAGGTCCCGGCCGAGTCGGAGGGCTCCGAGCTGTGGTCGCCGGAGACCCGGCACCCGACCCGGATCTTCGGCCTCGACATGGATCGCGCCCGCCTCTACGAGCGGATCGACGCCCGCACCGAGGCGATCGTCGCCGCCGGCGCCGTCGAGGAGGCCCGCCGCGCCGACGCCCTCGGCCCCGGCCGCACCGCCCGCAAGGCGCTCGGCTTCGACCAGCTGCTCGCCGGCGAGGTCGAGGAGATGAAGAAGCGCTCCCGCAACTACGCCCGCCGCCAGCTCACCTGGGCTCGCAAGATCCCGAACCTGACCTGGATCGAGCGGACCGAGCTGACCGATGCCGAGGTCGCGGCCCGCATCGCCGGTGCCTTAGGGTCCGCGCCGTGACGACCTCCGGCATCCGATTCGAGAAGTGGCAGGCGCTCGGCAACGACTACCTGATCGTCGAGCGCGACGAGCTGCCCTGGGAGCTGAACGCGGCCCGGGTGCGGCTGCTCTGCGACCCGCATTTCGGGATCGGCTCCGACGGCGTCCTGCTGCTGGCGCCGAGCGAGGACCCCGAGTTCGTCGCCGAGCTGCGGATCTTCAACCCCGACGGCTCCGAGGCCGAGCTCTCCGGCAACGGCGCCCGCGAGGCGATCCTCTACCTGCGCCGCCACGGTTGGACCGACGCCGAGGAGTTCGCGATCTCGACCGTGGCCGGGCCGATCCGGCCGACGATCACCGGCGAGCTGACCTGCAGCGTCGACATGGGCCGCGCCTCGACCAGCTCCAAGGACTTTCCCTCCGGCGGCCCCGACGGCAAGGGCCAGCTCAGCTCCGGCGGCCGCGAGTGGGAGTTCCAGCACGTCTCGATCGGCAACCCTCAGTGCGCGATCGTGGTCGCCCCGCCGGAGCTCGAGACCCTCGACCTGGCGGCGATCGGGCCCGGGATCGAAGCCAACGAGCTGTTTCCGAACCGCACCAACGTCTCCTTCCTGACAGTCGACGGCTCGCGGGTGCGGGCGCGGATCTTCGAGCGCGGGGTGGGGGAGACGCTCTCCTCCGGCACCGGCGCCAGCGGCGCCGCGGTCACCGCCTTCCTCGGCGGTGCCCCGAGCGCGCTCACGGTCGAGCTCGACGGCGGCGAGCTCGAGGTCGAGATCGGCCCGGACCTGGCGGTGCGGCTGGCCGGCTGGGCGCAGCCGATCTGCGCCGGCGAGCTCTCGCCCGAGCTGGCCAAGGCGCTGGCCGACGCCAACCAATAGGGTCCCGCGCCGATGCCGATCGCCGAGCCGTCCAAGCGCCTCGGGGCGATGCCCCCGTACATGTTCGCCCAGCTCGAGCAGCGGATCGCCGACAAGAAGGCCGAAGGCATCGACGTGATCAGCCTCGGCATCGGCGACCCCGACCAGCCGACCTACCCCTACATCGTCGAGGCGATGCAGGCAGCGGTCGCCGACCCGGCCACCCACCAGTACCCGAGCAACCGGGGCACGGCGGCCTTCCGCGAGGCCTTCGCCCGGTTCTACGACGCCCGCTTCGGCGTCGAGATCGACCCCGAGACCGAGGTGATCCCGGCGATCGGCGCCAAGGAGTGCATCTACAACCTCTGCTTCGCCTTCATGGACGCGGGCGACGTGGCCCTCGCCTCCGACCCCGGCTACCCGGTCGACACCGGCGGCCCGATCCTCGCCAGCGCCACCCCGGTGGTGATGCCGCTGGTGCCCGAGCTCGGCTTCGCCCCCGACCTCGACGCGATCCCGGCCGAGACCGCCGCCAAGGCGAAGCTGATGTTCGTCAACTACCCGAACAACCCGACCGGCGCCGTCGTCCCCGAGGGCTTCTTCGAGCGCGTCGTCGAGTTCGCGCGCGAGCACCAGATCTTCGTCGTCCACGACAGCGCCTACACCGAGACGACCTACGACGGCTACGTCGCTCCGAGCTTCCTCGCCACGCCCGGCGCCAAGGAGGTCGGGGTCGAGGTCTTCTCGCTCTCCAAGGGCTACAACATGACCGGCTGGCGCTGCGCCGCGATCCTCGGCAACGCCGACGCGATCCGCGAGTACTGGCGGCTGAAGACCAACATCGACTCCGGCCTCTTCGACGCCGTCCAGCTGGCCGGCGCCGCCGCCCTGCTCGGCCCGAAGGAGCCGCTCGAAGAGCAGAACGCGCTCTACCTGCGGCGCCGCGACCTGGTGGTCGGCGCCCTGCAGGAGATCGGCGTCGAGGTCGCCGCTCCGAAGGGCACGATCTACGTCTGGGCTCCGGTCCCCGAGGGCCACACCTCGACCTCGTTCGTCGAGCTGGTGCTGGAAGAGGCCGCGGTCGTGATCTCACCCGGCTCGATGTACGGGCCGAGCGGCGAGGGCTTCTTCCGGATCTCGCTGACGACGCCCGACGACCGCATCGAAGAGGCGGTCGCGCGGATGCGCGAGCACCTCTAAAGACTTCCTCTAGTCGAACGCGCCGGCGTCGGCCGCCGTACTCCCGGCCAAACACCGCGGCCGCCAGAGGTCGCACCGAGACAGGGTCGCCTGGGGGGCCCGCGGAAGGGGGCCGCATGGCCACGATTCTCTCCTCAGAGGCGACGACCCGCTGCCTGCTCGTCGTCGCCAAGCCAACCGGGCGACCGGAGCTGCGGCGGCTCCTCGACGGCGCGCGGGGCAGGCGCCTCGAGCTGCGGGTGCTGGCGCCGGCCTTCGTCCGCTCGCGGCTGCAGTTCCTCGCCAGCGACGTCGACGAGGGGATCCGGCAGGCGCGGAGCCGGCTCGAGCGCTCGCTGGCCGAGATCGAGGCCGATGGCGGCGGGCTGCGGGCGCAGGGCGAGGTTGGGGAGTCCGATCCGCTGCTGGCGATCGACAGCGCCCTCGCCACCTTCGCGGCTGACGAGATCGTGATCGTCCCCTCCGACGGGCATGGCCACTGGGCCGAGAAGCGGCTCGCCGAGCAGGCCGGCGAGCGCTTCCCGGTGCCGGTGCGGGCGCTCTAGCGGCGCCCAGGGGGCTAGCCCCGGGGTTTGAGGTCGGCGGCGATCTCGTACTTCTCGACCGCGATGCGCTGGCCCATGCCCTCGCCGGGCGGGCTCATCGCGTTCAGCGTGCGGTCGCCTTCCTCGTAGTCGGCCTCGGTCTCGAACAGGGCGATCGCCATCGCCTTGCCGCCGGCGGTGTCGTGGAGCAGCAGCAGGCCCTTCGAGGGCACGCCCTCCGGCGGACCGCCCTGTTCCTCGGCCTGCTGGCGGATCTGGGCAGCGGTGCTGTTGAGGGTCTCGGCGTCGGCACCCTCCCAGCGGACAACTCTTGCGAGCACGGCTCCTCCTTCGGTTGACCCTGCGTCGGTCTCCCTGGCCCTCCGAACCTACCCCGGGACCGATGGCCGCGTCCAGCAGTGCTAGGCCGCTGCTTCGCGCTCGGCGCGCTTGCGCCAGTAGCGGCTGAGGCCGCTCCACTGGTAGGCGGTGGGGACGGCCTGCAGCAGCTCCGCCACCGTCTCCTCGCCCATCCCTTCGTCGGCCATCTGGGCGCGGAGCCGCCGCTCCAGGTCGGCCTTGTAGGCGGCCTCGTCCATCTGCCGCACCAGCTGCGCCTCCTCGCGCAGGCGCTCGCGCACTGCCTCGAGGTAGGGCGGAGGATCGTCGATCGCGCCGAAGTGGGTGAGGGCGAGGCGCTGCGGCTCCCAGGCCGCGACCAGATCGATCGACGCTTCCCAGGTCTCGACGTCGATGTCCGGCGGCGGGGTCGGCGGCATGACGAGGTTGGAGGGCGGGATCCGGCAGGCGGCGACGTCGCCGACGAAGGCGGTGCCGGTCTCGCCGTGCAGGTAGCAGACGTGGTGGGAGGCGTGGCCGGGGGTGTAGGCGACCTCCATCCCGTGCACCGTCTCGCCGCCGCGGAGGACGTGGACGTTGGCCTCGGGCACCGGCACGATCCGCCCCCAGAGGTACTCGAGCCGATCGCCGTAGAGCTGGCCGGCGCTGGCCAGCAGGCGCGAGGGGTCGATCAGGTGCGGGGCGCCGCGCTCGTGGACGTAGACCTCGAGGTCCGGCCAGCGTTCGACCATCGCCCCGGTCGCCGCCGCGTGGTCGAGGTGGATGTGGGTCAGCAGCACCGCCCGCGGCTGCTCGTCGCCGAGCTTGGCGAGGACGGTGGGAAGCGAGGACTCCGGGCCCGGGTCGACGAGGGCGCCGTCGACGTCCCAGCAGCCGATCACGTGCTCGCGGCCGAGGTGCTCGACGTCGATCAGTCGCATCGAGCCGCAGCTTATGCAGCCGCGGCGGCCGCGGGCAGCCTGCCCTCGGCCTCGAGCGTCGCCCGCATGCCCTCTTCGAGGCCGCGCGGCTGGTAGCCGAGCTCACGCTCGGCCTTCTCGTAGCTGGCCCAGAAGGTGACGCCGTCGGCCGAGTTGATCAACTCGCGCAGGTTGGGCGGCTGGCCCATCGCCTTGCCGACCAGCGGTCCGATCGGGATCATCGCCTTCATCAGTGGCACCGGGATCGAGCGCTTCGGCGCCTTGCGGCCGGTCAGCCCGGCGACGGTCTCGATCGCCTCGCGGGCGGTCGTCGCCGGCCCGCTCAGCACGTAGGTCTGGCCGGGGTCGCCCTTGTCGAGCGCGAGCAGGATCCCGGCGGCGATGTCCTCGACGTGGCTGAGGCAGATGCCGAGCTCGGGGAACGGCATCAGCGGCATTTTCCCGGCCAGGAACTGGTTCAGCAGCTGGCCGATCGAGGAGGTGTCGCCGGGCCCGTAGACGCCGCCGGGCTGGACGATGACGCAGGGCAGGCCTTCGCCGATCAGCCGCCTGGCGACCTGGTGGGCCTCCCACTTCGTCTCCTCGTAGCAGGAGGTGAAGCCCTCGCCGGGGTGCTCGTAGGACTCGTCGACGACGCGGCCGTTGGTGTTGCCGAAGATGCCGACGGTGGAGACGTAGACGACCTTCGGGATCTTCTCCTCGAGTGCCGCGCCCAGCACCCGTTCGGTGCCGCCGACGTTTGCGTCGCGCATCGCCGGGCGCTGCGAGGCGGGGATCCCGACCTCGTACATCGCGGCGGCGTGGATCACCGCGTCGCAGCCGCGCATCCCCTCGCGGATCGCGCGTTCGTCGCCGAGGTCGCCGGCGACGATCCCGCAACCGAGCTCGATCGCCTCCAGGGCTTTCTCCGGGCTGCGGGCGAGGACCGCGACCTCGTCGCCGCGGGCGCGCAGCTGGCGCACGATCGCGCCGCCGATGAAGCCCGTTCCTCCCGTCACGAAGACCTTCACGGTACCCAACACTACCCGCCCCGACCGGCCCGTACAATCGGTCGGAGTGCAAGCTTCGCGAAACGGTCGCAACCCGGAGTCACGAAACGGCGCCGCGGCTGCGGGGGCCTCGAGCCGGCGTGCCGCACAGCGGGCGCTGGCGATCGGCATCGTCGACGGCCGCGAGCCCGACGGCGAGCCGCTGGCCGAGCTGAAGGAGCTGCTGCGGACCGCCGGCGTCGCCACCGCCGGCGTCGCCACCCAGCAGCGCTCGAAGCCGGACCCCGACCGCTATTTCGGCCGCGGCCGGCTGGAGGAGCTGAAGCGGGAGATTGCCGCCAGCGGCGCCAACCTGGTCGCCTGCGACGACGAGCTGGCACCCCGTCAGGAGCGCAACCTCGAGAGCGCGTTGGGCGTGCCGGTGATCGACCGCACCGCCGTGATCCTCGACATCTTCGCCGACCACGCCCACTCGGCCGAGGGCAAGCTGCAGGTCGAGCTGGCGCAGCTCGAATACAACATGGCCCGCATGCGGGGGCTCTGGACCCACCTCGAGCGGCTCGGCGCCGGCCGCATCGACGGCGGCATCGGCACCCGGGGACCGGGCGAGACCCAGATCGAGACCGACCGCCGGCTGGCCCGCAACCGGATCGCGGCGCTGCGCCGCCGGCTCGAGCGCCTGGAGCGCAACCGCGGCGTGATGCGGGCGAGGCGCGACCGCTCCTCGCTGCCGCGGGTCGCCCTCGCCGGCTACACCAACGCCGGCAAGTCGACCCTGCTGAACGCCCTCACCGGATCGGAGGTGACCGTCGCCGACCGCCTCTTCCAGACCCTCGACCCGACCACCCGCAGCCTCGAGCTGTCCGGGCGCGACTACCTGGTGACCGACACCGTCGGCTTCATCGAGAAGCTTCCCCACCAGCTGGTCGAGGCGTTCAAGGCGACGCTCGAGGAGACCGTGCTCGCCGACCTGATCCTGCAAGTGGTCGACGCCTCCGAGCCGCAGGACCGGCGGGCGCTCGACATGCAGGCGGTCGACGCGGTGCTGGAGGAGATCGGCGCCGGCGAGAAGCCGCGGCTCCTGGTCCTCAACAAGGCCGACCTGCTCGACGAGGAGGAACGGCACGAGGTGCGCATCTGGCACCCCGACGCGGTGCTGGTCTCGGCGGCAGAGGGCGAGGGACTGGAGGAGCTGCGCGAGCGGATCGAGGCGGCCTTCGCCGAGACCCTGACCGAGGTCGAGCTGCTGATCCCCTACAGCGAGGGCGGGCGGCTGCACGAGCTGCATGAGGTGGCGGGCGACCTCGAGCGCACCGACCGCCCAGACGGCGTCCTCGTCCACGCCCGCGTCCCGGCCGCCGAGCTCCACCGCTTCGACGATTTGGCCGTCGCCTAGCTAGGCTGCCGGCCGTGGAGTTGCCGGTCGCCAAGCTGAAGGACAACGCGGTGCTGCCGACGCGCGCCCACGAGGGCGACGCCGGCCTCGACCTCTACGCCTGCGAGGCGGCGCACATCGGCCCCGGCGAGCGCTGGAGCGTCGGCACCGGGGTCGCGGTCGAGATCCCGGACGGGCACGCCGGCCTGGTTCTGCCGCGCTCGGGCCTGGCCCGCGACCACGGCATCTCGCTGGTCAACGCGCCGGGGCTGATCGACTCCGGCTACCGCGGCGAACTGCGGGTCCTGCTGCTGAACAACGACCCCGCCGACATCTTCCGCATCTCCGCCGGCGACCGGATCGCCCAACTGGTGCTGGTGCCGATCGCAATTGCCGCCACGGTCGAGGTGCCGGCCCTGGCCGAATCGGTCCGGGGCGGGGGCGGCTTCGGCTCCAGCGGCCGCTAGCCGGCCCTAGTCGGCGATCTCGGAGAGCAGCTCCACGGCGCGGGCCAGGGTGGCGCGGTCGCGCGGCGGCAGCTTCTCGAGCTCGCCGGCGAGCCAGCCCTCGCGCTGACGGCGGTCGGCGAGCAGCGTCTCCGTCCCGGCCTCGGTGAGGGAGACGAGGGCGCGGCGGCCGTCATCGGGGTCGGGGCGGCGGTCGACCATGCCGGCGCTTTCGAGGTCGGCGACGGTCTGCGCCATCGACTGCGGCCGGACCCGCTCGGCGGCGGCGAGGTCGCTGACGCTGCGCGGGCCTTCGCGGTCGAG
>DASXOF010000148.1:0-47300 GCA_036494495.1 Solirubrobacterales bacterium
TCCGGACTGACCGGCCGGGCCGACCACCCAGTCGTGCACGTCTCGCGCCGCGACGCGGAGGCGTACGCCGCGTGGGCGGGGGCCCGGCTGCCGACCGAGGCCGAGTGGGAGCACGCCGCGCGCGGTGGCCGCGACGGCGACCCGTTCCCGTGGGGCGCCGAGCTCGAGCCGGGCGGCGAGCACCGGATGAACGTCTGGCAGGGCAGCTTCCCCGATCGCAACACCCGCGCCGACGGCTACTTCGGCACCGCCCCCGTCGATTCCTTCCCGGCCAACGGCTACGGCCTCCACAACACCAGCGGCAACGTCTGGGAATGGTGCGAGGGCGACTTCCGCGACCTCCGCGGCGTCGTCCTCGGCAAAGCGATCCGCGGCGGCTCCTACCTCTGCCACCACTCCTACTGCAACCGCTACCGCGTCGCCGCCCGCACCTCCAACACCGCCGACAGCTCCTCCGGGAACACCGGCTTCCGCGTCGCTCAGTCGGTCCGGTAGGTGTTGAGCAGGACCCCGTTGTCGAAGCGGAGCGATTCGGTCAGCCGCAGCTCGAGCTTGCGCTCGCTCGGCGGGAAGAGGCGCTCGCCGGAGCCGAGCACGACCGGCATCACCATCAGCTGCAGCTCGTCGACGAGGTCGGCGGCCAGCAGCGACTGGGCCAGGGTGCGGCTGCCGGCGAGGAGTAGCGCCTCGGACTGCGAGCGCTTCAGCTCTCGTACGGCCTCGATCGGGTCGCCCTGGAGCGCGGTCGAGTTCCGCCAGGTCACCTGCTCCGGAGAGCCGGTGACGACGAACTTCGGCATCGAGTTGATCCGCTCGGCGAACGGCCCCTCCCGTTCCGGCCAGGCGCCGGCGAAGCTCTCGTAGGTGACGCGGCCGAGCAGGTGCGAGCCGGCCGACCGCACCTCCTCGAATTTGCTCTCGACCTGCTCCTCGCCCATATACGGGTGGACCCAGCCGGTGTGGGCGTAGCCGGGCTCGCCGCCGGGCGCCTCCATGACGCCGTCGAGGCTGACGAACTCGCTGACGATCAGGTCTGCCATCTGCTGCCTTTCGATTGGTTTCGCCGGGTCAGTAGTCGACGAGGGCGCCGGCGCTGACGTTGACGGTCGCCGCGGTCATCGTCCGGGCACGGTCGGAGGCGACGAAGGCGGCGACGGCGGCCACGTCCTCGAGCGTGGCGGCACGGCCCAGCAGGGTCGACTCGACGATGCCGCGCTCGATCCCGTCGAGGCTGCCGCCGAGCTCGGCCGGCAGCGTCTCCGGCACGCCGCCGGTCCGCAGCGTCACGAAGCGCACCCCGTCCCTGCCGAACTCGATGCTGAGCTGCCGCCGCAGGGCCTCGACCGCCTCGAAGGCGACCAGCAGGCCGCCGAAGCTGTGCTCCGGGGGCAGCGTGGCGCCGGCGCTGCTGCCGCCGAAGGCGAGGATGGCGCCACCGTCGCCCGCGGCCATCCGCCGCGCCGCGGCGCGCGCGGTGAGGAAGGTCGAGCGCATCGCCTTCAGCACCGGCTGCGCGAAGTCGTCGTAGGAGATCTCGGCCAGGGGGACGCCCTGGACGTCGTCGATCGCGATCAGGTTGAAGGAGACGTCGACCGAGCCGGCCCGCCCGGCGACGCCGCCGACGAAGGCCTCGACCTGGGCCTCGTCGAGCGCGTCGACCTCGCTGGCGGAGGCGGTGCCGCCGTTCTCGCGGATCGCCGTCGCCAGCGCCTCCGCCTTCTCGCCGCTGCGGCTGGCGACGAAGACCGCCGCCCCCTCGGCGGCGAAGCCGCGCGCCACCGCGCCGCCGATCGCCCCTGCCCCGTAGACCAGCGCGTTCTTGCCTTCCAAGAGCATCTCGAGCTCCCTCCCGGTCGAGTCTTTCCCATCAGACTGCCGCATTGCGGGGAAATCGTCGGTTCGGGCTCGCCCCGGACGGGTAAGGGAAGCCCGTCCAACCCGAAGGAGGAAGCAATGAGCACGAGGGCAGACAGAGGCGGGGTCGGAGGGATCTCGCTCGGCGGGATCCTGGTCATCATCGGCATCGTCCTGATGATCGTCTGGAGCTTCTGGATCGGGCTGATCGTCCTGCTGGTCGGGCTGATCGCCTTCGGCGGCTTCGCCCGCGGGAAGTGGTACTGACCGATGTCCCGAGGCGCGCGGGACGCGCCTGGCGGGTCCGTGCCTAGAGCCCGAACTGCGAGCGCTGCGTGCTGGGCACGAGGTCCAGGTATTCGGGGTGCCGCTGGATGTAGCTCCTGACGAAGGGGCAGAACGGCAGCACCGCGAGCCCGCGTGAGCGGACGTCGTCGAGGGCCGCCGAGACCAGGCGACCGCCGAGGCCCTGTCCCTCGTGGCGGTCGTCGATCTCGGTGTGGACGAAGGCGATCGCCCGGCCGCGGTCGCGGTACTGGGCGAAGCCGGCCGGCTCGCCGTCGACCTCGATCACATAGCGCTCGCCCTCGCGGTCGTCGCGCACCGCGATTCGTGGCTCTTCGCTGCCGGTCGGAGACATCGTTCGTGAGATCCTAGGCCGATGGAGCTGCTCGACTCGGAGGTCCTCTTCGAGGGCCACTCGCTCGACCTGACGCGGAAAACCTACCGGCGCGAGGACGGCACGGTCGTCGTCCGCGAGGTCGCCGAGCACCCCGGCTCGGTCGCGATCGTCGCCCACGACGAGGAGTTCGTCTACCTCGTCGCACAGCCGCGCGAGGCGGTCGAGGACGACCGGCTGCTGGAGATCCCCGCCGGCACCCTCGACGTCGCCGCGGAGACGCCGCTCGATTGCGCCCAGCGCGAGCTCGCCGAGGAGGCCGAGCTGCGGGCCGAGCACTGGCGCGAGCTGCAGGCCGTCTACACCAGCCCAGGCGTGCTCAGCGAGCAGGTCTGGATCTTCGCCGCCACCGGCCTCTCGCCGGCCAGCGGCGAGCGCGACGCCGACGAGCAGATCGAGGTCGTGCGGCTGCCGCTGGGCGAGATCGAGGCGACGCTGCCGGGCCTGCGCGATGCGACCACCGTGATCGGCCTGCTGTTGCTCCTCCGCGACCTCGGCTAAAGGCCGGCGCCCCGGCGGCCGATGTTGTGGCCGTGATCCAGGTCGAGGAACTGACCAAGGAATACCGGCACTTCACCGCCGTCAAGCGGCTCAGCTTCGTCGCCGAGGCGGGCAAGGTCACCGGCTTCCTCGGCCCCAACGGCGCCGGCAAGACGACGACGATCAGCATGATCCTCGGCCTTGCCGAGCCGAACGGCGGCCAGGCACTGGTCGCCGGCAAGCCCTTCCGCGAGCTCGAGGATCCGGCCACGGCGGTCGGCGCCGTGCTCGCCGGCGGCGCCTTCCACGATGGCCGCTCGGCCCGCGCCAGCCTGCTCGCCACCTGCGCCGCCGCCGGCCTGCCGGCTTCGCGGGTCGGCGAGGTCCTGGAGCTGACCGGGATCGCCGACGTCCCCGACCGCCGGGTCGGCAAGTTCTCGCTGGGGATGCGGCAGCGGCTCTCGCTTGCCCAGGCGCTGCTCGGCGACCCGCAGGTCTTGATCCTCGACGAGCCGACCAACGGCCTCGACCCGGAAGGGATCATCTGGCTGCGCCAGACCCTGCGCGGCCTCGCCCACGAACAGGGCAAGACGATCTTCGTCTCCAGCCACATCCTCGCCGAGATGCAGGAGACTGTCGACGCGGTCGTCGTCATCGCCGAAGGCCAGCTGGTCAGCGAGTTCGGCGTCGACGAGCTGGCGGGCGGCGGCTCGGTGCTTGCACGCGCCGACGACCAGACGGCGCTCGCCGCCGCGCTGCAGGCGGCCGGGGCCGAGGTCACGGCCAGCGACGGCGAGCTGAGGGTCGCCGGCCTCGACGCGGCCGCGGTCGGCGAGGCGGCGCTCAGAGCCGGCATTGCGCTCTCGGAGCTGAAGGTCGCCGAGGAGGACCTCGAGGCCCGTTACATGGAACTGACCGCCGGGAAGGGCCGCTGATGGGACGCCAGCTGAAGGCGGAGTGGATCAAGGCCAAGTCGCTGCGCTCGACCTGGATCCTGCTCGGCCTGGCCCTGCTCGGCATCGTCGCCGAGGCGGTCACCGGGGTCGTCAGCTTCCGCCACGAAACGCCGCGGATCCAGACCCTGAACGCGATCAGCGGCTCCTCCCTCGACCTCGTCCTGCTGACGATCCTCGGCGTCATGCTCGCCGCCAGCGAGTACGGATCGAAGGCGATCATCTCGACCTACACGGCGACCGCCGACCGGGCCCGGGTGATCGCCGCCAAGTCGATCGTCGCGGCGCTGCTGGCGGCCGCGGTCGGCGCCCTCTCGGTGCCGCTGGCGCGAGTCGTCGCCGCGATCCTCTTCGGCTTCGGCGTCGACGGCCACTGGGACGCCGGCCTCGGCCAGGCGATCCACTACGGCTACGGGACCGCCCTCGCGTACGCCGGCTTCGCGGTGATCGGCGTCGTCATCGGCACCGTCGCCCGCTCGGTCGGGATCGGCGTCGGCGCCGCCTTCGTCGTCATCTTCATCCTCGACTCGATGCTGGCCAACGTCTCCTTCTACGCCGAATACGCGCTGACCGCGACCTCGACCGTCCTCCTCGACCCCGACAACAGCACCGGCAGGCTGCCCGGCTTCGGCGGCGCCGTCGCCCTGCTCCTGATCTACACCGGCGTGCTGGTGGCGGTCGCCATCGCGGTCGAGCGCCACCGCGACGTCGGCGACTGAGGCCCCGGCTCGGGCTGCTCAAGCGCCCGCCGCATCTCGGTCGCCGAGGGCACGAGGCTGGCGATCGCACCCGTCGCATCGGAGGCGCGATCGCGCGCATCTCGGCAAGGCGCCGATCCGCGCATTCGCAGATCCGCGATTTGGGATTTGCAGGTAAATCCACATCCAAAGGGGGGAAGGCTTCGCTCAATTCGATGCGATGCTCCGAACCTATTGATCAAAGCGCCGCGGATCAGTACAGATGGGCAAGCCCGCCAAGGGAGCGGGGGCCACCGCGACGTCTGCGGTGGTTCGATCAATGAGAGGAGCAAGCAATGCACAAGCTCAAGGTTCTGGGCTTGGCGCTCGTCGTCATCGGTGCGCTCAGCGCCGCCGCGGCCAACTCGGCCTGCGCCGAATACCACATCAACAACGCGGCAGGCGGCAGTATCACCGCCAGTAAAAAAGTCATCAATGAATTCGGTACCGATGTCGGCACCGTGAAATGCAGTGTGTCGACCTTCAGTGGATCACTGGCTGCCGAAACAGCCGCTATTCTGACGGTTCACCCCACCTATAGTGGGTGCACTCTCGGTGGGCTGTCTGTCACCATCAGTACTGCTGCCTGCAGTTTCATACTCGGGGGTACGGTGACACCAGGCCTAACCGCCCCAGTCTCAGTCGAATGCGGAGCCGGTAACATTGTCATTAGAGACAGTCTCGGCCTCGCTTGTGAAGTCAAAGTGCCCACTCAGACGCCCTCGGGCGGGGTCACCTTCACGAGTGTGGCGGGGGGCACGGTCAGTGTTGCTGCTGCGGTGAGTAACATCAAGTACAGTTGGACCGCCAGTTGTCCCAGTAAAACGGCGGCAGGCGGCACAAGTGAACCCGTCAATATTGGCAGTATTGGCACTTACAGTGGAGAAGTGACCGCCACCGGGACCAAAAGTGGAGGCGGGGCCGCAGAAATCATGGTGACATAGCTCGTTAGCCTCGATCAGCCCTAGCTAAGCAGCGTCGAAAGTGAACTATGTGAGCGAGAGCCGGAATTCTCCGACTCTCGCTCTTTTGTGCTGCCATCTCGAAGCCCAGCGTCGGGAACTCAGGGCCCACTCGGGATCGGGACACGCAAAAGCTTGGGAATCGTGAAATGCGGGAATCGACCGCCGCCGGACGAAGGTCGGCCGAGACACCCGAGAGCGATGAGACGGAGGCGCGTCGTCGTAGGTGACAGTGCAAGACTCGCACAGCGCCGGGCGACGATCAGCTCCGGCCGCAGTTCACCTCGCCCTTCCTCGTCGAGCATGGAGAGCACGCGACCTTCCTGCGAGCCGCCGAACGGGAGCGTCAGTCTCTCCTGCCGAGACCGGCTGGCAGCACGGTCGAGGTCAGCGCGGCGAGGACCCGCGGCGCGGCTTCGCGCAGCAGGCCCTCGGTCTCCGCCGTCCCCGCACCGTCAGCGCTCGATCGAGCCCATCACCTCGCGCACCTCGATCACCTGGCGGATCGGGGCGCCGCCGGGTCCGGGCGCGGCCGAGGTCCGGGCGGCGATCTCGAGTGCCCGCTCGAGCGAGTCGACGTCGATCATCCGGTAGCCGGCGAGCAGCTCCTTGGACTCCGGGAACGGGCCGTCGGTGACGACCGGCGTGGTTCCATCGGAGACGACGAACTTGGCGAGCTCCGGTGCGGTCAGCGCCTGGGCCTCGACCAGCTCGCCGCGCTCCCCCAGCTCTTCGTTGACGTCGAGCTGGAAGTCGATGTGGGCTTCGACCTCCTCCGGCGTCCACTCGCCCATCAGCGGCGTGCCCTCGGGGACTCCTCCGTAAGCCTGCAGCAGCATGAACTTCATCGTCTACCTCCTGTCTCGGGCGCCCCGGCTGGTGGGCGCGTTTGAGAGTCTGTCGAAACCGCGCCGCCGTTTTCGACATCGAGAGGAGCAGAGATGGAGATGAGGCTCGAGCTGGTCCCGGTTCCCGTCACCGACGTCGACCGCGCCAAGGCGTTCTACGTCGAGCAGGCGGGCTTCGAGGCCGAACACGACCACGTGCTGAGTGAGGAGCTCCGCTTCGTGCAGCTGACGCCGCCGGGCTCGGCCTGCTCGATCGTGATCGGCACCGGTGTCGCCACCGCCCCACCCGGCGCCGTCGACGGGCTGCTGCTGGTGGTCGAGGACATCGACGCCGCCCGCGCCGAGCTGGTCGAGCGGGGGGTCGAGGTCAGCGAGGTCCAGGACATGGACTGGGGCGCCCGCCACGCCTACTTCGCCGATCCCGACGGCAACGGCTGGCAACTGCAGCAGCCGGTCCGCTAGGCCGGTGGCGAGCTGGGAGGAGGTGCAGCGGATCGCCCTCGCCCTGCCGGAGACGGCGGAGAAGCCGTCGCACGAGACGGCCGCCTGGCGGGTCAAGGACAAGCTCTTCGTCTGGGAGCGGCCGCTGCGCGAGAGGGACGTGAAGGAGCTCGGCGCGGCGGCGCCTGACGGGCCGATCCTCGGCGCCCGGGTCGAGGATCTGGTCGCCAAGGAGGCGCTGATCGCCGACGAGCCCGAGCTCTACTTCACGACCTCCCACTTCGACGGCTATCCCTCGGTGCTGGTCCGGCTCGACCGGATCGGCAGCGAGGACCTCGAGGAACTGATCGTCGAAGCCTGGCTGGCGCGGGCGCCGAAACGGCTCGCGCAGAGCTACCTGGAGGAGCGGCGCGCCGGCTAGCTTTTCTTCACCGGCCCGACGGTGAGCACCGCCTGGGTCGGTTTGGCGCAGGTTTCGAACGGGAACGGCACGAGCTTGGCGCCGCCCGCGCCCGGCGGGGCGACCCGCAGGCCGGCGGCCATCGTCGCGTGGCAGTCGGCGGGGGAGAAGTTGCCGGCCTCGACAACCCGCAGCTGGAAGCTCGCCGAGCCGCCCGCCGCCAGTTTCACCGTGCCCGCTTTCTGGCCGGTTTCCTTCGACGCCGGTTTGCCGACCACGGCGCCTTTGAGGTTGACGGCGCTGACCTTGGCGAAGCCCTTGAGGGTGCAGGCGCCGGCCCCGAGGTTGGTGATCCGCAGCTTGTAGAAGACGCTGCCGGCGGCCCCGTTGCCCATCCCGCTCGGCAGCCAGACGACGAGGTTCGCGGCCGAGCAGGGCGTGGTCGAGGCGCTGGCGCCGGTGTCGCCCGCCGACGCCAGCGGCGCGAGCAGCGCCAGCGCGGCGCAGCAGGCGGCGATCCCGAGGGTGGCGGTCCGCAGGGCGAATCGGTGCACGCGCTCAGCCTACTCCCGCTTCAGGCGACGGTGTCAAGCCCGAGCGCCTCGGCGGCGGCCAGCAGATCCCGATCGAAGCTCGCGAGCTGGGCCGAGTGCTGGCGGGCCGCGAGCAGCACGCAGCAGTCGGGCAGCTTGCGCGAGGTTTCGGCCCGCAGCTGGGCCAGGCGCGAGGCGGCGTTCTCGCCGAGCCCGACGGCGACGACGCCGAGCCGGTCGAGTGCCGCTTCGGCGTCGGCAAGCCTGCCGGCGCGGGCAGGGGCGACCAGCGTCTCCGCCAGGGTGATCGTGCTTGCGCCGAGCGGTTCGGGCCCGGACCGGGAGAGCACGTCCACCGCGCGCTCATGATGGGCATCGCGGTCGTCGAGGTGGGCGATCAGGACGCTGGCGTCGAGGACGATCACTCAGGCCAGTCTTCGCGCAGCCGCTCCAGCTCCCCGGGCTCGTAGACGCCGCTGAGGGCACCCGCGGTCTCCTCCACGACTCGCTGCCGCGACCGGGTGTCGCGCTCGATCGCCTCGCCGCCGGCGGCAGCGAGCTTCAGCAACAGTTGCTTGCGGTCTCGCACTTGCGGCCAGCGCTGCTGGGCCTCGTCGAGAAGATCGCTGAGGTCGCCGGTGTCGGTGAGCGTGTAGCGGGGTTTCGTGGTCGGCATCGCAGTGTGAGAGTGTAGCACCTAGATAATTTGGTGCGGCACCTTTGTTCCGCTTTAGGATGCCGGCGTGAGAGGTGTCTCCGTCCGGGTCCTGATCGCCGCTGCCATGGCCGCGACCTGCGCGCTCGCCTTCGCCGCCTCGGCGTCGGCCTTCAAGGGTTTCGTCTCGCCGACCCGGAACATCGGCTGCGTGATGGACACGCAGGCGGTCCGCTGCGACATCCGCGACCACTCCTGGCAGAGCCCGCCGAAGCCGAAGAGCTGCGACGTCGACTACGGCGGCGGCGTTGCCGTCGGCCGCAGCGGCAAGGCCTCGATCGTCTGCGCCGGCGACACCACGCTCGAAGCCGGCCCCGTCCTCGCCTACGGCGAATCGATCGCCAAGGGGCGCTTCCGCTGCACCAGCATGGAAACCGGGATGCGCTGCGTCAACAAGCGCAACGGCCACGGCTTCCTGCTCTCGAAGCAGAGCGTCAGGCTCTTCTAGGCCGGCGCCCGCGCCCCGACGATCCAGGTCGAGGCCGGGCCGAGGACCCCGTCGGGCCCCTCGAAGCCGGCCAGGGCTTCGCCGATTTCGAGCGCGATCTTGGGGCGGATCTCGTCGACGCGGTCACCCCAGAGGCGCAGCACCTCGCCGGCCGGGCCGAGCGCCATCGTCAGCTCGACCGCGGCCTGGAGGTCGTCGCCGAGCTTGATCGGCAGGTCGCAGCGGCGCAGCGTGATCTGCTCGAAGCCGCCCAGCTTCAGCTGCTCGGTGACGGTGTCGGCGTTGGCCATCGAGAAGGGGCCGGGGCCGCAGGTCGGCTCGTCGGTCTCCTCCGGGTGCTCGAGGTACTTCTCGACCACCAGCTCGGCCTGGTGCACCCAGTCGTTGTCGAGCTTGCGGCGCCAGACGGCGGCGCAGAGGGTGCCGCCCGGCCGCAGCGCGGCGCGGACGTTGCGCAGCGCCGCCACCGGGTTGGCGAAGAACATGATCCCCATCCGCGAGAAGGCGTAGTCGTAGGGGCCGCCGAGCTCGCCGGTCTGGACGTCGAGGACGCGGAAGTCGACGTTGGCGATGCCTTCCTCCCCGGCCTCGCGGCGGGCCAGCTCGATGAACGGCTCGGAGACGTCGACCCCGACCGCGGCTCCCTCGGCGCCGACCAGACCGGCGATCCGGCGGGTGGTGTCGCCGAAGCCGCAGCCGAGGTCGAGGACGCGGTCGCCGGGCTCGGGCGGGTGGACCGCGAGCGCTTCCTCGCCGTGGGCGCCGAGACCGTCGGTGACGAGCGGCCGGAAGCGCAGGAAGCGCTCGAACAGCGGCCCGCTCCAGGCCTCCATCGCCTCGACGTTGTCGGCAGCCACCTCGGCCTCGGCCATCACTCCTCCTCGATCGGGCGGTAGCCCGAGCAGAGCACCCGCATCCACTCGATCCGGCCCTCGCCGCCGCTCAGGTAGGCCTGCTGCTCGACCAGGAAGAGGCCTTCGGGGTTGCGGATCCGGAAGCGGTAGGCGACCCGCTCGCGGTCGGCGAAGGCATCCGTTTCGAGCTTCTCCAGCGCCTCGATCTCGTCGTCGTCTTCGAACCACTTGCGCAGGACGCTGCCGACGATCTCCTCGGGACCGCCCGGGTCCCAGAAGAAGCGCGGCGTCAGCGCCCGGAAGTCGACCTCGGGATCGAACATCCCGAGCAGCCGCTCGAAGTCCTTCGCCGCCAGCGCCTGGGCGAACTCGGCGCCGAGGGTCGCCGTCTGCGTCATTGCCCGGCCGGAGCGGCGGCTAGGCCGCCGCCGCCTCGGGGTCGGGGCGGACGATCACGGTCTCGGCGACCGGGATGATCTCGGTCGCCGGCATCCCGACGCGCTCGGCGTGGTCGCGGATCGCCTCCGGGCTCGAGGCCTGGTAGATGCAGACGGTGCCGATCGTGCCGTCGTCCTCGGCCAGCGCGTAGCTCCGGATCCAGCGGATGTCGTCGGGCATCTCCTCGTCGCCGATCCGGGCCGATTTCTGCCCGGCCGCTTCCAGCTCCTCGGGCGTCCGCCAGCCGTTGCGGCGCAGAATCACATACGTATCCATCGTTGCTGCTCCCCTTCCGTAGCCATTTGATCGACTCTACGACTGCGCATACGGGTGTCAAGCCGGTCGCGTTCGGTTCGGCGCGCGTCCTCGACCGCCCAGGCGAGTCGCTCGATCAGGCAACGGCCGGAGTGCTCGGTCTGCAGGTGGGCGGGAACCACCTGCTCGGCGTAGACGACCTCGCCGGGGGCCTCGCTGGAATCGGTGACGATCAGTATCCGCGGCATCTTCGCCCTCCTCTCGGTGTCTTCCAATGCGAGGGTCGCGCGCCAACCTTCATCGCAAGTGAACCCCAGGTAAAAGCTGGACGCACGGTGGCCCTCGCTCGCCTCCCGACTCGACCGGCCCGGCGAAACACGCCTATGGCCGCGCTTCCAGGATCAGGTTGAACGGCGTCTCCGTCGCCCGCCTCACCTCGCTGAAGCCCCCTTCCCCGATCACCTCGGCCAGCCGCCGCTCGCCGGCCTGGGCGCCGAGCGCCAGGCCCACCTCCTGGTCGAGCGAGGCCGGGGTGCAGATCATCGTCGAGGCGCCGTAGAAGACGCGGCCGACCGGGTTCAGGTTCTCCTCGACGCTGTCGCCGGCGAACGGCTCGACGACCATCCAGGTGCCGTCGGGCGCGAGCGCCTCGTGGATGTGGGTGGCGGCGCCGACCGGGTCGCCCATGTCGTGCAGGCAGTCGAAGACCGCGACCATGTCGTAGTCGTCGCCCGGGAACCCCTTCGCGGTCCCGACCTCGAAGCTGGCGCGGTTGCCGACGCCGGCCTCCTCGGCCGCCTCGCGCGCCCGTTCGATCGACTCCTGGTGGTAGTCGAAGCCGATGAAGACCGAGTTCGGGAAGGCTTCGGCCATCAGGATCGTCGAGGCGCCGTGGCCGCAGCCGACGTCGGCGACCTTGGCTCCGGCCTCGAGCTTCTCCTCGACGCCGTCGAGCGCCGGGATCCACTCGCTCACCAGGTTGCCCTTGTACCCGGGCCGGAAGAAGCGCTCGGTGCCGCGGAAGAGGCGGTGGTCGTGCTCGTGCCAGCCCATCCCGTCGCCGTCGCGGAAGTGGGCGATGATCTTCTCCTCGTCGGCGTAGAGCGAGGCGATCAGCTCGTAGGCGCCGAGCAGGTAGAAGGGGCTCTCTTCGTCGGCCAGCCCCGCCGCCTGCTCGGGCGAGAGCTCGTAGCTGTCGGTCCCGGCGTCGTATTCGACGTAGCCACCGGCCGCCTGGTTCCGCAGCCACTCGCGCACCGAGCGCTCGGCCACGCCGGCCCGCTCGGCCAGCTGCTCGGAGCTGATCGGACCGGCGCCGGCCATCGCCCGGTAGAGGCCGAGCCGCTCGCCGATCACCATCAACGGCGCGCTGATCACCGCCCCCATGTCGCCGACCGCCTGCCCCATGAATGCTTCGAGCTTTGCCGGGTTGACTTCGGTAGCGCTCATATCCGCCTCCAGCGTTTTCTCAGGCCGAGACGTGGCTATGTCAAAGAGGGTGCTGCTGTTCGAGTAGAACCCACCCGACCCCCCGGTGTCAAGGCTCGCGCCACATCGGCCACATCGACGGGCCGTGGCGCGAGAGCTTCAACTCGCCGGTGACGCGGAAGCCGTGGCGGGAGTAGAAGGCGATGTTCGACTCCTTCGAGGACTCGAGGTAGGCGGGGATGCCGTCGCTGTCGCAGATCTCGAGGACCGGCTGCAGCAGCCGCGAGCCGAGGCCCTCGCCCTGGTGCTCGGGCCTGACCCCGAGCGAGGCGAGGTAGAAGTGCGGCGGCGCCGGCGGGTGCTCGCGCTCGAGGCCGAGCAGCCCGCGGGCGACCGTCGCCGCCCGCCCCCAGTGGCGCGGGTGGGCGAAGGCGCGCGAGATCTTCAGGTCCTGGCCGACGCTGGTCTTCCAGTTGCCCGGCAGCGCCCAGACCGCGGCGCCGCGGCGCTCGGGGTCGACGTAGACGGTCCCTTCGCCATGGTGGAAGTCGAAGTAGCAGCGGAAGAAGTGGCGGATGACGTTGGCGCGGTGGCGCTCGGCCGGGACCGACCAGACGGTCACCGGGTCGTCCATGAAGGCAGCGGTCAGCGCCGCCGCGACCCGCTCGCGGTCACCCCGCTCCGTCGGCGCGATTTCGCCGGCCCCCGCCACGCGGTCAAGGGTACTCCCGAGGACCGGGTGGGCGGGTCAGCCGCCGATCGCGCTCATCGTCCGCGCCGGCTGGCGGAAGCCGGGCTCGGCGCTTCAAAGCCGGAACGCACCGGAATCCTCGCCGGCTCCAACGAGCCGAGCCGAGAGCTATACAAGCTTCAACGCGCACAGATTCCCTTCGGCGGATGGGCCCCGCCAGAGGCGCGGGCGCCCACCCTAGCGATGGATCAGGCTACGGGACTATGTCACCATGATTTCAGAGGATCCGCTCATTACCACAGTTCCACTGTAGGTGCCGGTGCTACTCGTGTGTCCTGCAAATGTACTTGGGCATTTGCCATTGTCCGTGTAGGTTGTGCCCGTGACTTTAAACGTCACCGTAACATGTCCGCCGGGTTCACTTGCGAATGAGATACCGCCCAGCGGGCCCTGCGCGCCGACACTAACGACGCAGCCTTTGCCGAGACTTTCCGTGATAGAGATACTCCCCGTACTGCACAGCACCGTGAAACTTGCGAGCACCCCTACCGGTTCTGTCACGGGTTTGTCGAACCTATAACTGCAACTGGAGGTACTCACGGTGACGGCCAGCCCCGAGAGACTGCAGCCGCTGTAAGCGGGGTGCACAGTCAGCGTCGATGCTGTTTCGGTACTTTGAGAACCACTAAAGGTTGCCACACTGCATTTGACCGTGCCGACGTCGGTAGCAAATTCATTTTTCGTAACCTGACTACCGGTGATACTACCGCCACTCGCCGAGGCTACGTGGTATTCGGCGAAGGCGGCGCCGGCCGTGATGGCGCTGAGCGCACCGATGACGACAAGGTCTAGAGCAACGATCTTGAACTTTTGCATTTGGTTGTTCCCCTCTGTTAATTGCGCGGCCACCCTCCTTAAACCCCAGAGTGAGGAACAATGCGTACCGGCTGGATGCCCTGGGGTCAACGAGTGCCTATGTGCGCCGGCCCAGCAGCTCCGCGGCGAGCCGTTTTCACCTGGATTTCGCGTTGGTCAGGATTTCGCGTGTCCTAATCCGTGCGGCACGCTCTTGCGCTCGCCTGGGGTGAAATGCCGGCGAGCTGGTGCCCGGCATTCGCGTGGATCCCGGAGACGCGAGGGCAGCCGTCCTTTGCATAAGGGATTTGCCGTGAGGTTCTCGAGGTTGAGAACTGCCGCTTGCGATTAACGCCGACCGACTCGCGGCGGGATGGAGTGGAGGCCGACGTCGAGGCGGAGCCTTCAAGGACTCGGGGAATAATGTCAGAGGGGCAAAGGCTCAGCCTCTTGGGTATCGCCCGGCGACGGATAGGGGCGCTCAGCCGCCGATCGCGCTCATCGTCCGCGCCGGCTGGCGGAAGCCGGTCTCGGCGATGTGGTGCTTCAGCTCCTTGCGCCAGATCGCCTCGCGCAGGACGCGCTCCAGCTCGGCGTCGGCGGCGCCGGCGCGCATCACCGCGCGGAGGTCGGTCTCGTGCAGGCTGAAGAGGCAGGTGCGGAGGCGGCCGTCGGCGGTGATCCGGATCCGGTTGCAGTCGGCGCAGAACGGTTCGGTGACCGGGTTGACGAAGCCGATCGTGCCGCTGCCGTCGCGGAAGCGGTAGGTGCGGGCGGTCGCGTGCGGCTCCCGCGGCAGCGGCTCGAGCGGGTGCTCGGCTTCGATCAGCGCCCGGATCTCGGCGCCGCTGAGGACGCTGTCGGGCTCCCAGGCGTGGTCGGCGTCGAGCGGCATGAACTCGATGAAGCGGACCTCGTAGGGCCGGCGGCGGGCGAGCTCGGCGAAGGGCAGGACCTCCTCCTCGGTGAAGCCCCGCATCGCGACGCAGTTGACCTTCAGCGGGTGCAGCTGTGGGTAGGCCTCGGCCGCGCGGAGCGAGGCGAGGACTCGGGCAAGGGCGTCGCGGCGAGTCAGCTCGAGGAAGCGGTGGCGGGCGAGCGAGTCGAGCGAGACGTTCATGCGCCGAAGCCCGGCCGCGACCAGCTCCGGCAGCTGGCGCTCGAGCAGGTAGCCGTTGGTCGTCAGCGAGACGTCCTCGAGCCCGGGGATCGGCGCCAGCCGCGCCAGCAGCCGGGGGAACTCGCGCCGCGCCAGCGGCTCGCCGCCGGTCAGCCGCAGGTCGGAGATCCCCATCCGCGCCAGCAGCCGCACCAGCCGCTCGATCTCCTCGAAGCTCAGCACCTGCTCGCGCGGCAGCCAGTCCATGCCCTCGACCGGCATGCAGTAGCGGCAGCGGAAGTTGCAGCGATCGGTGACCGAGACGCGCAGGCTGGTGATCGGCCGGCCGTGGCCGTCGCGCAGCGGCTCGAGGGGCGCGGTCTCCATATACATGGGCGAGTCTACGAGTCCCCGCGAAGACAAGACCAAACCGATACTGACCGCGCGGTCCGGGACCCTATGTGGGGGACGTTTGGGATGGCAACTGGACAGACCGAGGGTCGGTCGTCCGCACGCCTTGAGCCTGGCGACGGCGGGCGCTGGCGCTGCACGCGATCGTCCCCAGGCCTCGAAGGGCTCACCAACGGGCGGGAAGGCTACGTCTGTCCGGCTGCCCGACCGAGACCCGCTATGGCTACGCAGCAGGTCCGCCTCGCCCGTGGCGCCGCGCTCGCCAGCTCCGACGACGTGATCTGGGCCGAGACCGCCCCGGCCAGAGCCGGGGCGGGTCACTTGGTGAATGATCGAGGCTAGTGGGCTATGTCACTTCAATCGCCGAGGACCCACTGACAAGCACGGACCCACTATAGGTACCACTACTTTCCGTGTGGCCCGTGGTTGTACTCGGGCATTTCCCATCGTCCGTGTATTTGATGCCCGTGACTGCGGCGGCCATCGTCACCGAGCCAGATCCACTCGTGAATGTGACGTGGTTCAGCGGGCCCTGACCTGGCACACTGACGACACAGCCTTTACCGAGACTATCTTGGATTTGGATAGGACCGGCACTACACAAGAGATCCACGGCCGCGTGCAGAAATTCCGATGTTACCGGAGTTTCGAATCTATAACTGCAACCGGCGGTGGACACGGTGACGGCCAGCCCCGAGAGACTGCAGCCGCTGTAAGCGGGGTGCACGGTCAGCGTTGATGCTGTTTCGGTAGCTTGGGAACCACTAAAGGTCGCCACACTGCATTTGACCGTGCCGACGTCGGTGGCGAATTCGTTTTTCGTAACCTGACTACCGCTGATACTACCGCCACTCGCCGAGGCGATGTGGTAGCTGGCGAAGGCCGAGTTGGCCGCGACGGCGCTGAGCGCACCGATGGCGACGAGCGCTAGGCCCAAAACCTTGAACACGTGCATTGGCTGTCCTCCCATCGATGTGCCGCGACACGTTCCCGCGCGCGTATGACGAGAGCAATGCGTAGCAGCTGAAGTCTCGAACACCAACGCGCGCCGGGGCCTCTCGCTCGGCGGCTGGACAGGGCGGCCCTTTCACCTGCATCTCGCGATCGTCACAATGTCGCGTGTCCCAATCCGTGCGGCGCGCTTTTGCGCTCGGAGGAATGTCGCGAGCCGATGCTCGGACGCAGCGGAAGCTGCAGGGTCGCCGTGGCGCGGGCCTCGGGGCGGATCGCGCTCGTCGACGTCGGGGCAGGCGAGTCGCAGCCGGTAGCCGAAGACTGTACGTTGACTTCGCGGCCAACGCGTTGCGCAGAACTTCGCTTCAGACGGCTGAGACCGCCCCGGTCAGAGAGCCGGGGCGGTCACTTGGTGAAGGTTCGAGGCTAGTGGGCTATGTCACTTCAATTGCCGAGGATCCACTGGCGAGAACGGCTCCTTTGTATTCGCCCGTACTGTTCGTATGACCTTCAGTTGTACTCGGGCATTTGCCGTTGTCGGTGTATTTGATGCCCGCGGCCGCAAAGAACCACTCCTGCGTATCGCCAGTACTCGTGAATGTGACGTGGCTCAGCGGACCCTGTTCGCCAACACTGACTACGCAACCTTTTCCGAGACTTTCCGTGATCGAAATACTGGTCCCAGCACCGCACAGGACCTTGACGGACGCGTGCAGAGACGGAGTTGTCACGGGAGTTTCAAATCTATAACTGCAACTAGTGGTATTGATGGAGACGGACAGCCCCGAGAGACTGCAGCCACTGTATTCCGGGTGAACGGTAAGCGTAGCCGCTGTTTCGGTACTTTGGTGACCACTGAAGGTCGCAATACTGCATTTCACGGTGCCGACGTCGGTAACGAATTCGTTTTTCGTAGTTTGATTACCCACGATACTGCCACCACTCACCGAGGCTATGTGGTATCCGGCGAAGGCTGAGCTGGCCGCAATGGCGCTAAGCGCACCGATGACGACGAGCGCCAGGCCCAAAACCTTGAGCTTATGCATTGATTTGTCCTCTCCTTTGATTTGCGCGGCCACGCTCCCTAGGTCCCATGGCGAGATGACCAATCAGTATCGGCTGGATGCTGGGGAATCAACGAAAAGTCGATGGCCGCTGGTCCACCAGCTCCGCGAGCGCGCGTGTCACCTGCATATCGAGATGGTCAGGATTTCGCGTGTCCCAAACCGTGCGGCGCGCTTTTACGCTCGGCTCGGAGAGTTACTGCGAGCCAACGCTCGATGGCGTCGCGAGGTGCAGCGGTCGGTGACCGAGACGCGCAGGCTGGTGATCGGCCGGCCGTGGCCGTCGCGCAGCGGCTCGAGGGGCGCGGTCTCCATATCCATGGACGAGTCTACGAGTCCCCCGCGAAGACGAGACCAAGCCGATACTGACCGCTGCCCGCGGGGGGCCTACGGTGCGTTGCGGTGAGCGCAGGCGAGCAAACCGAGCGACGGGCGGTCATCGGCCGGGCCCTCGGCCTGGCGCTGCTGCTCGCGGTCGCCGGGTCGGCGCGGGCGCAGACCTTCACCGTCACCAACCCCAGCGACTCGGGCACGACCGGCGACCGCAGCCTGCGTGACGAGGTCCGCAACGCCAACGCCAGCGCCGGCCCGGACACGACGCGTTCTCCGTCGGCCTCGCCGGGACGATTACGCTGAGCGGGAACGGCCTGCAGATCGAAGACCCGGTCGACATCGAGGGGCCCGGATGCCGGCCGATCACCGTTGCCCAGAGCGGCGCCCAGCGCGTCGTCCACATCCACCTTGGCGGGCCCGCGGCGGTGACGATCGCGGGCCTGCACGTCGCCGGCGGCACCGCCCCCGACTCCGGGAGCGCGCCGGACGAAGGCGGCGACATCCTCGACGAGGACGCGGACCTCATCGTGTCCGACGCGGTGATCAGCGGCGGCACCGCCTCGTTGTTCAGCGGCGGCTTCTACCACGGCAGGGGTGACGGGATCGCGAGCGACGGCGCCCCACTGACGCTGCGCTCCACCCTCGTCATCGGTAACGAAGCCGACTTCGGCGGCGGCGTCGAGGCCGGCGGCGGCGCCGAGCTCCAGATCGAGGGCTCGACGATCTCCGGCAACGCCGCGGTCGGCCAGGGCGCTGGAGCCAGCCTCTGGGCATTCGGGTCGGAGGCCATCGCCGTCCGAAACTCGACCGTGTCCGGCAACACCTCCTCATCCGGCCGCGGCGCCCCTCGACCTACAGACCTGCCAGACGGCGAGCATCTCGATCGTCGCCTCGACGGTCGCTGCCAACCAGACGCTCGCGGCCGGGGAATGGCGGTGGCCGGTATCTCGGGCGCGGCTCGACGAGCGGGGCGATTCGCGCCCGGTCCTCTACCCGGGCGCCCCGCTCTCGAGCGTGTCGGCGCCGACGGCGCCGACATCGGCGCCTACGAGCTCAGGCACCCGTCCACCCGACCGCCCCGCCGCCTCCGAGCCCGGCGCCGCCCCCGGCGGCGGCAAGGACCGCGCCCAGGGTCCGAGTCAGCTGCCCGAAGGGCGCCAAGCCCGGCGGTTGCCGCCTCGCGCTCTAGGTCTTCTCTGCCAAGCCGCGCAAGCCGAAGCGCAAATCGAAACCGGGGCGGGCGGCAGTCCCCGTCGCCGAGAGTGCGGTCGCGAGGCTGAAGCTGGCGCCGGGCAGGAGCGTCACACCGTCGCCCTCGCCCCGAAGCCGCGCTTCGCCGCCAAGCTCCTGGCCGCCGGCACGCTCCTGTTGCGAGAGGTGGAGATGGCGAAGGGCGCAACCACCACCCGCTACGAGCGGCTGCGGGTGCGTCGGTTAGCTGCCTCGGCCCGGCCGGGCCGAGCGCATCACGATCCGCGTCTCCGTCGCGGCGGCGCCGGCTTCGCGGCGGATCGCCCGCACCGTGTGGTCGAGCTCGTCGGCGTCGTGGCAGGCGAGCCGCAGCTGGTAGTCGAAGCGGCCGGTGAGGAAGTCGACCTCGCGGACGGCGGCGAGGGTCAGCGCCTGGCGCTCGAACTCGTCCGGGTCGGTGCTGGGCAGGAGGCGGATGTCGACCAGCGCCTCGAGCGCGCGGCCGACTCCGGCCGGGTCGACCCGGGCGGCGTAGCCGAGGATGACGCCGTCGCGCTCGAGCCGGCGCACCCGGTCGGCGGTGCCGTGCGGGCTGAGGCCGACCTGCTCGCCGATCGAGGCGAACGAGGCCCTGCCGTTTTCACTGAGGAGGCTGAGGATTTGTGTGTCGATCGCGTCCATCGCTGTTGATTCGAGGAAGCTTAGGGACTGAGCCTGGATTTTTCTCCGCCCAGATGGCTAGATGCACACGCAATGAGGATCGGAGTCCCCACCGAGATCAAGCCGGACGAGTACCGCGTCGCGCTGACCCCCGCCGGGGTGCGCGAGCTGACCGCGCGCGGCCACGAGGTGCTGATCCAGGCGGGCGCCGGCGAGGGCTCGGGCGTTTCCGACGCCGACTACGTCGCCCAGGGCGCCGAGATCGTCCCCGACGCTCCCGCCGTCTTCGCCGGGGTCGAGACGGTCGTCAAGGTCAAGGAGCCGCAGGCCGCCGAGGTGGCGCTGCTCGAGCCCCGTCACACCCTCTTCACCTACCTGCACCTCGCCCCCGCGCCGGAGCTGACCCAGGGCCTGCTCGAATCCGGCGCCACCTGTATCGCCTACGAGACCGTCACCGACCCGGCCGGCCGGCTGCCCCTGCTGGCACCGATGAGCGAGGTGGCGGGCAAGATCGCCACCCAGGCCGGCGCCTTCATGCTCGAGCGCCCGCTCGGCGGCCGCGGCGTCCTTCTCGGCGGAGTGCCCGGCGTCGCCGCCGGCGTAGTGATGGTGATCGGCGGCGGCGTCGTCGGCCAGAACGCCGCCAAGGTCGCCGTCGGCCTCGGTGCCGACGTCTTCGTCTACGACCGCTCGATCGACCGCCTCCGCGAGCTCGACGCGATCTTCGACGGCCGCGTCTCCACCTGCTACGCCTCCTCGCTGGAGATCGAGAGCCGCCTCCCCGACGCCGACCTGGTGGTCGGCGCCGTCCTCATCAAAGGTGCCAAGGCACCCCACGTGATCAATCGCGAGCAGCTCGGCCTGATGAAGAAGCGCGCGGTCCTGGTCGACGTCTCGATCGACCAGGGTGGCTGCTTTGAGACCTCCCACGCCACCACCCACTCCGACCCCACCTACGAGGTCGACGGCGTCACCCACTACTGCGTCGCCAACATGCCCGGCGCCGTGCCGATCACCTCGACCCGCGCCCTAACCAACGCCACCATGCCCTACGTCCTCCGCCTCGCCGACGAAGGCCCCGCAGCAGCCCTCCGCTCGGACCCCGGCTTCCTCTCCGGCCTCAGCGCCCAGGGCGGGCGGCTCACCGACGCCACCGTCGCCGCCGACCAGGGCCTCGACTTCACCCCGCCCGAGCAGGCGCTCGAGCGGATCGAAGCCGCGCCCGTCTTGAGCTAGCCGCTCAGCAGCGCCGGTCTGCTGACCGGGCGCCAAACAGCATCTCGGTCATCGGCATAAGACCGGCTATTTGCATCACCCGATATGCGGCAGCGCCGCGAAGGAGGCGTTCCCGCCCGACTCAGCGTGCGCCGGTTTGCACCCGCGAAATTCTGCCGGTCGAAATTTGCGAGTGGAGTCCATCCTGAAGCCCAACCGCATGATCGCAATCGGGCTCAATCTTCCGCAGCCGTTGATCAGCCGCTCAGGTGCCGGTACAGATGAGCAAGCCCTGTAAAGGGGAAGTGAGGGCCACCGCGAGGTAAGTAGTGGCTCGTTCAATGGGAGGAGCAACCGATGCGCAAGCTCGAGATTCTGGCTCTGACGCTCGCCGCTGCCGGAGCAATCTCCGCCGTCACGGCCAGCTCGGCCTTTTCCAACTACAACATCGCAGGCCAGGGAGCTGGCGGCAGTGTCGTAGCTAGTCAGGTGAGTACCGACAAGAACAAATTTGTCACCGATGTTGGCAGTGTCACCTGCAGTGTGGCGAAATTCGAAGGACACCAAAGTACTGAAACAGGTCTTACCCTGACCGTTCATCCCACCTACGGTGGTTGTAGTCTCGCGGGCTTTGTCAGTACCACCGTCAGTACCACCAGTTGCAGTTATAGATTTGAGACGCCGGAAACAGAACCAGTTCATGCGAACATCACGATTCTGTGCAGTACGGGAACGAGTATCCTAATTAAGGAGAGTCTTACGGGCTGCGAAGTCAGTGTCCCCGCGCAAGGCTCGCTGAGCACAGTCAGTTTCGTGAACAGTGCTCCAAATGTTGCTATCAAAGCTGAAGTCACGGGAATCACCTACACGGACAACGGCAAATGCCCGAATACAAGAGAAGGGCACACGAGTAGTACGGGGTCCTACAGTGGCTCCTCGGTCGCAGCAGGCTTTACGAGTAGTGGTGTTGCGAATGAATTCATGGTGACATAGCTCGGCACAAGCAGCCCCCGCAAGTCTGAAATGGGAAGTGAGCGCAAGAGCGAGAGCTGGATTTGACCAGCTCTCGCTCACTCGGCAGTGCAACCCCGTACCTTCCTCGCCAACAACATCTCGGCCACCGGGGGATGAGACTGGTGAGTCGCATCGCCGCAATCGAGAGCGGCGCTGGTGAGGCCTCGGGCCGGGCCCATTCCGAGTAGGTCGTGCAGGCCGCCGAAGCCGTGCTGGCCGAGCCCCGGCTGCGCAGTGCTATCAGCTCGACCCGAGCCTCAACCAACGCGACCACGGCGTACGGGCTGCGCTCGGCCGACGAAGGCGCTGCCGCAACGGACACCGGACTCCTCTCGGGCCTCACCGTCGACACCGGCCCCGAGCTAGCCGATCGATTACCCGTCAGCTGACTTATCGTGACGCTCGGATTGCCGCTCTCGCAGATTCGCGAACGCGCCATCTCTTGGTGCGACCTTTGCTGGGAGAAACGGGATGCGGAGGCGCCCGATCTCGCTGAAGCAGGCTCATTCCTCAGTCCATATTGAGAGCTAGCTCCTTCCGCTCTATGAATGAGCACCAAAAGCCTCGCGAGTGGGAGGCTCGATGGCCGGGTCGCTGGGCCGCGGGGACACCAGAACAAGGAGCTATCAAATGAGCAGACGACTCAAGCTGCTGGGCACCGCCATTGCAGTCGCCGCGTTCTCCGTCGTCTTGGTCGCGCAGGCCTCGGCCGCAGAATTCAAGTTCGCCAGTGCGCCAACGTGGCTCGAGGGTATTCAGGTGACGAAACACGAACTCGCTGTAAGTGGTGGCGTCGTAAAATGCAGTACCGTTGAATTCAAATCGACCGCCGCGATCAGTAGTACCTCGGCCTTCAGCGTGGAAGTGCACCCGACTTACGTCAGTTGCCGCTTGGCCGGGACGGTGGTCAGTGTGGTGACGACGAGTTGCAGTTACGTGCTGAGTGTGAACGTCGGAGGGGTGCCCTTGGGAGGCCTGGCTGAAATCAAGTGCAGTGGTGCCACCAGTATGGAAATCAAAGTGCCCGGCGTCTGCAGTATCAGTGTGCCATCGCAGTCGCACAGTAGTAGTACGGTTAGTCCCAACAGTTACGCTGTCAGTTATACCAGTATGACTGGTGCGGTCGAAGAAGTTCTAGTCCAAAACCAAGTCACCGGCCTCAACTACGGCACGAGTGGCGGTGTCTGCGGCGCTGGCGGCAGTAACGGTACCTATAGTGGAACCACGCTAGTCGGTGGGTATAAAAGTAATACGTTCAGTGAACCGCACGCGATCAACGTCAGCTGACGTGTGACCGACTCCGGGGGCCGATGCTTGGCCCCCGGTTCCCCTCCTCGGTTCCCCTAAGAGGCGAGCTCGTTGGCTGCCTCGCGGTACTGCTCGATCTGGCTGGCGAGGCCCTCGTTCAGGTAGGCGTCGATCATCCCGAACTCTTCGACGATCAGGGCTGCTCTGACGTTGAGGCGGTTGACGTCGTCGCGCTGGCGGACCGCGGTGATCTGCTCGCGGGAGCCGCGGACGAGGACGAAGCCGGCGAGGCCGCCGCCGTGGGGGCCGAGGAGGACCACCTCGAAGCTCTCGATCGCCCCTTCTTCCTGCAGCTTCGCCTCCAGGGCCAGCGCCTCGTTGAAGACGTCGAGCCCTTTGATCTCGCGCCCGCGGACGGGCGCTCCCCAGCCGATGAACAGTCCAGCATCAGCCATCTCAAGACCTCCTGTTGCGAGTTGCTCCCCATATAAGGACCGGCCGGGGCGGCGGCGGCGTTCCAGCGACCCCGAGGTGAGGGACTGGCGCTGCGACCGCGCAGGAACTAGTGTCTTGGTGGGATGGGCAGGTGGGGGAGCTTTCTGACCGCGGTCGCGGCAGCGCTGCTGCTGGCGCCGAGCGCTGCCGGGGCGGCGACGATCCGGGTCACCTCGCCGAGCGACAGCGGCGGCGGTTGCACGCTGCGGGGGGCGATCGAATCGGCCAACGCGAATGCCGAACTCGGCGGCTGCCACGCCGGCAGCGCGGTCGAAACGGACGTGATCGAATTCGCGCTGCTGAACGGGACGACGATCCACGTCGAAGGCACCGCGCTGGAAGAGATCGAAGGGAAGACCGAAGTCCGCGGTCCCGGCGCCGGCAAGCTGACGGTCGACGGCGGCGGTGACTTTCGCGTCTTCGCGCTCGCAGCCGGCGCCGAAGCAGGGATCTCGGGCCTGAAGATCACCGGCGGCGGTGGGGCGGAATGTGCCCTCGGCTGCGGGATTTCGAATCCGGCAGGCGCCTCGGTTGCGCTTGAAGGGCTGCTGATCGAAGGCAACGAAGCGGTGCCCGAACTGCTCGCACCCGGGCCCGGCGTCGCTGGCGGCGGCGGGATCTTCAATGGCGGCTCGATGACCCTGACCCTCAGCACCGTGAAGGGGAACAAGGTCGACGTCGAGACGGGCGAAGAAATCGCCGGCCCGTCGGGCGGCGGTATCCAGAACTCGGGCAGCCTGAGGATCGACCGCTCGACGGTTGCCGACAACGAAGCGATCGGCAAGCTTGTGGGGGCTCAGCGCGCGATCGCGGCGGGCGGGGGCATCGCCAACGCGAACGGGGGAGCGCTGACCGTCGAACGCTCGGCGATCTCGGGAAACAGCGTCGAAGCGGCCCTGGGATCGGTCGAAGACCTGGCCGAGGGGGGCGGGATTGCCAACTCGGTGGGCGCCGGCGCCGTGGTCATCCGCGCCAGCACGATCGCCGACAACTCGGTGACCGCCGCCGACGCCAGCCCGTTCGCGCGGGGCGGCGGAATCTTCGTCGATGGCACCTCGTTCACGATCGGCAGCTCGACGATCAGCGGCAACTCCGGCGTCGAAGGCGCAAACCTCGACCTCGGCATCCCGGCGACGGTCGAAAGCACGATCGTCGCCGGGCCGGTCGACGGCCCCAACTGCGTCGGCACCGTCACCTCGCTCGGTTTCAACCTCGAGAGCGCCAACGATTGCGGCTTCGACGCCGCCTCCGACCAGGTCGAAACCAACCCCGGCCTCGGCACGCTCGGCGCCAACGGCGGCCCGACCGAAACGATCCCGCTGCTCAGCACCAGCCCCGCGATCGACAAGGGCAACGGCCCCGTCGGCGAAACGCTCGACCAGCGCGGCCTCGCCCGCCCGGTCGACATCGCCGGCAAAGCCAACGCCGTCGGCGGCAACGGCAGCGACGTCGGCGCCGACGAGGTCCAGGTGCCGATCGCGCAGATCACCTCCGGCCCGCTCGAAGGGACGACCCTCTCCAGCGCCAATGCCGCCTTCGCCTTCAAAGCCAATGAAGCGGTGGCGGAATTCCGGTGCACGCTCGACGGCGCATCGCTCGGCGCCTGCGCGAGCCCGAAGATGCTGACCGGCCTGGCCGACGGCAGCCACACCTTCGGCGTCGTCGCGGTGGCGCAGACGACCGGCTTCACCAGCTCCAACCCGACCACCCGCACCTTCACCGTCTCCACCCACCCGGCGCCGCCCGAACCGGAACCCGAACCCAAACCGGAACCACAGCCCCAGCAGCAACAGCAGCAGCAATCACAGTTGCAGCCGCAGGCTCAGCAGCAAGCCTCCGGGCAGCCGAGCCTGCAGCCGGCGAAGTCGCCCCCGCCGGCGACGACGATCACCGGCCTCAAGCCGAAGACCACCAGCCGCAAGCTGACGATCCGCTTCAGCTCCAGCCAGGCCGGCTCGACCTTCGCCTGCAGCCTCGACCACGGCCCGTTCAAGCGCTGCACCTCGCCCTACAGGACGAAGACGCTCGGCTTCGGGTCCCACAGCTTCCAGGTCGTCGCCACCAACTCGGCCGGCGTCGCCGACCCGACCCCGGCGGCGAAGAGCTTCCGCGTCCTCGAGCCCGGAAGCTAGCCCGCCTGGCCGAGCCGGGCGCTGACCTTCACCGCCTTGACCGCGCCGGTGGCGCCGGCCTGCATCACCGCCCCCATCGTCAGTAGCACGAGGCCGGGGACGAACAGCAGCTTCGAGCCGAGCAGCAGGATCCCGATGCGGCTGATCAGGTAGGGCGGGGCGCTGACGACGACGCCGATCACGGTGCCGAAGGCGGCGGCGGCGAGGCGGTCGCGCGGCGAGTGGCGCTTCTCGGTGACGCCGAGCAGGCGAGCGGGGACGGCGACGTAGGTGACCATCAGCACCGCGACGACGAGGCCGAGGGAGAGCGCGAACCAGGGCCGCCCGGCGCGGCTGACGACGGTGGTCGCGAGCGCCAGCGCGACCCCGACGACGCCGCCCCAGGCGGCGATCGGCCGCAGCCGCCGGCGCGCTTCGCCGAAGGCGCGGCGGACGTCCGGCCTGCCCTCCTGGGCGACGGCGAAGGCGAAGGTCGCGTTGAGGAAGTAGCTGGCGACGGTGCCGGCGACGATCGCGAGACCGACCGGGATCAGGATCGGCCCCCGCAGGCCCGACATCGTCTCGCCCTTCAGCAGGTGCAGCCGCAGGTCGTACATCGCCAGCCAGACCCACATCGCCGGCAGCACCTGGACCAGGGTCAGGCGCCAGTTCTCGAACAGCACCCGCAGCCCCGCCAGCAGCATCGCGATGCCGCCGAAGGCGAAGGCGAACGGCGCCAGGACGCGGTGCTCGCGGCCGAGCTCGGCCAGCAGGGCGACGATCCGCGCCTCGTCGCCGGCGCCGATCGCGCGGACGTAGGGCTCGACCTGGCGGCGAGCGCCGTTGAAGCGGCCGGCGCTCAAGCGAGGATCTCGCCGAGCCGGTCGAGCGCCCGCCGGCGGTGGGCGTCGAGCTCGGCGACGAGGCGGTCGGCGTCGCCGGCGCGCAGGGCGGCGACGATCCGCTCGTGCGCCCGCACCGCCTCCTCGCGCTCGCGCGGCGAGTTGTAATAGAGCGCCCGGTAGGTTTCGGTCGAGTCCCAGAGCAGGCGGATCAGCCGCAGCGCGTGGGGCTGTCCCGGCGCCTCCAGGAGGGCGAAGTGGAAGCGCCGGTTGGCGGCCAGCTCGGCGGCGACGTCGCCCGCGGCGGCCGCCTCGACCACCTCCCGCGCCGCCAGCTCGATCCGCTCCAGCGCGTCGGCGTCGAGCAGCGGCGCCGCCCGCCGCGCCGCCCGGTCCTCGAGCAGCGCCCGCAGCTCGTAGATCTCGCGCAGGTCCTCGAGCCGCAGCTCGGTGACGAAGTAGCCGCGCCGCGGCCGGTAGGTGAGCTGCCCCTCCTGCTCGAGCGCGGCCAGCGCTTCGCGGACCGGGGCGAGGCTGAGCCCGAGACGCTCGGCGATCTCCTCCTGACCGACCCGCTGGCCGGGTCGGAGCTCGCCGGCGACGATCGCCCGCCGCAGCTCCTCCAGTGCGTGCTGGGCGGCGGTGCCGGGCGGCTCTGCGGTGCGGGTCGCCATCGGAGCGGCGGCTCAGCGGAAGGCGCTGAGGCCGGTCAGCGTTTCGCCGATCACCAGCGCGTGGACGTCGGCGGTGCCCTCGTAGGTGACCACCGACTCGAGGTTGTTCATGTGGCGGATCACCGGATACTCGAGGGTGATGCCGTTGGCGCCGAGCACCTGGCGGGCGGATCGGGCGACCTCGAGGGCGGCGTTGACGTTGCCGAGCTTGCCCATCGAGACATGCTCGGGGCGCAGCGTGCCCTCGTCCTTCATCCGGCCCAGGTGCAGCGCCAGCAGGGTCGCGCGGTTGACCTCGAGCGCCATCTGGGCCAGCTTCTGCTGCTGGATCTGGAAGGAGCCGATCGGCTTGCCGAACTGGGTCCGCTCCTTCGAGTAGGCGAGCGCGGCTTCGAAGCAGGCGCGGGCCGCGCCGGCCGCCCCCCAGACGATCCCGTAGCGGGCCTCGTTGAGGCAGGAGAGGGGGCCTTTCAACGAGCTGACCTCGGGCAGGACGGCGTCGGCGGGGAGGCGGACGTCGTCGAGCAGCAGCTCGGAGGTGATCGAGGCGCGGAGGCTGAGCTTCTTGTGGATGTCCTGGGTGGTGAAGCCGGGGGTGCCCTCGGGGACGAGGAAGCCGCGGACGCCGTCGTCGGTCTGGGCCCAGACCACGGCCACGTCGGCGATCGAGCCATTGGTGATCCACATCTTCTGGCCGTGCAGGATCCAGTCGTCGCCGTCACGCCGGGCGCGGGTCCGCATCGAGCCGGGGTCGGAACCGGCGTCGGGCTCGGTCAGGCCGAAGCAGCCGATCGCCTCGCCGGCGGCCATCCGCGGCAGCCACTGCTGCTTCTGCTCCTCGGAGCCCCAGCGCCAGATCGCGAACATCGCCAGCGACCCCTGGACCGAGACCAGGCTCCGCACGCCCGAGTCGCCGGCCTCGAGCTCGAGGCAGGCGAGGCCGTAGGCGGTGGCGCTGGCACCGGCGCAGCCGTAGCCCGTGAGGTGCATGCCGAGCACGTTCAGCGCACCCAGTTCGGTCGCCAGCTGGCGCGGGATCGTCGCCTGCTCGAACCAGTCGCCGACGTTCGGAACGACCTCCTTCTGGACGAAGGCGCGCACGGTGTCGCGGATGTCGCGCTCCTCGTCGGAGAGGAGGCGGTCGATGGCGAGGTAGTCCTCGGGGCGGGTCTTGGCCGGGTCGGCGACGCTGCTCATGGTTGGCGGTCCTTGATCGTCGATTTTCGAAAATCTGCGAGGATCCTCCCACATGTCGGCTCTCGGCGAGCTCCGGATCCTCGACTTCTCGCGCGTCCTCGCCGGGCCGCTGGCGACGATGGTCCTCGCCGACCTCGGCGCCGAGGTGACCAAGGTCGAGCGGCCGGGAGGGGGCGACGAGACCCGCGCCTGGGGGCCGCCCCACGACGAGGCCGGCGACGCCACCTACTTCCAGTCGGTCAACCGCAACAAGGAGAGCCTCGTCCTCGACCTCGGCGATGACGCCGATCGCGCCGAGGCGCAGCGGCTGGCGGCGGCGGCCGACGTCGTGGTCGAGAACTTCCGCCCCGGGGTGATGGCGAAGCTCGGGCTCGGCTACGAGGAGCTGGCGGCGGCGAATCCGGGCCTCGTCTACTGCTCCGTCACCGGCTTCGGCGCCGGCGAGGCGGGGGCGATGCTGCCCGGCTACGACCTCCTGGTGCAGGCGCTCGGCGGCCTGATGAGCGTCACCGGGGAGCCCGACGGGCCGCCGCTCAAGGTCGGCGTCGCCCTCGTCGACGTCGTCGCCGGCCTCTTCGCCGCGGTCGGGATCCTCGCCGCGCTCGAGCACCGGCACCGCAGCGGCCGCGGCCAGCTGGTCGAGGTCGACCTGCTCTCCGCCCTGCTCGCCGGCCTCGTCAACCAGGCCTCCGGGTACACGATCGCCGGCGCGGTGCCGCGGCGGATCGGGAACGCCCACCCCAGCATCGCCCCCTACGAACTGCTGGCGACGGGGGAGGGAGACCTGGTGCTCGCGGTCGGCAACGACCGCCAGTTCGCGACTCTCTGCGAGGAGCTCGGTCGCCCCGAGCTGGCCACCGACCAGCGCTTCGCCACCAACCCTGCTCGGGTCGAGCACCGCGGGGCGCTCCGCGTCGAGCTCGAGTCCGCCCTCACCGCCCGTCCCGCCGGCGATTGGGCCGCGGCCCTCGCCGCCCGCCGCGTCCCCGCCGGCGTCGTCAACGATCTCGCCGGCGCCTTCGCCTTCGCCGAGCGGATCGGCCTCGACCCGATCGTCGCCGTGCCGCGCCCCGACGGCGGTCCGCCGGTGCCGCTGCCGCGCAACCCGATCCGCCTCTCCGAGACCCCGCCGACCTACCGCTCGGCGCCGCCGCGGCTGCCCTGACCGCCGCCGCCGCGCCGCTCAGTTGCTGCGGTAGAAGAGGCAGCGGTAGCCGTGTTTCGCGGACCCGCCGCCGAGCACTTCGCGTTTGGTCTCGTCGCTGGTCACCACCTGCTCGGCGCCGACGGTGACGTCGGCGATGTCGGCGGACCAGGTCTGTTCGCTGACCTGGGTGCCTTCCTGGAGGACGTAGGCGACCAGCTCGCTGGCCGAGGGCAGGCGCCCGCCCCGCTCGCCGCATTCTTTGGCGGCGACGATCCAGAAGGCCGTCGGTCGCGCGGATTCTTCCCAGCACATGCCGCCGAACAGTTCGGTCGCGGGCGGGCAGGAGACGGTGAGCTGCGCGGCGCTCTCGCCTTCGATCGTTTCGGCGTCGCCGGCGGTGTCGGCGTGGCCGGCGCTGGTCGCCGAGTCGGCGCTGTCGGCGTGCGTGGCGTTCGTCGCCGAGGCTGCCTGGGTCGCGCTGGTGGCGGAGCCGGCCGTGGTCGCGCTGGTCGCGGTCTGGGCCGTCGTCGCGCTCGTCGCCGTCACCGCGCTCTGCGCGCTCGGCACCGTCCCCAGCGTCGAGAGGTCGATCACGCTCGACTTCAGCGAGCCCTTCTTGATCTGCTTGCTGGTGAGCGTTTCGCTCTTCAGCTTGTTGGCGCCGATCGTGTGCTTGACGATCTTGTTGCCGTTGATCTGGCTGGCGGCGTAGGCGCTGCCGCCGAGGGCGACGAAGAGCGCCAGGCAGGCGACGAGGTTGGCGAAGGACAGGTGGCGTCGGGCGAGTTTCATGTCGCTCTCATCGGCCCGCTGCGCCGGCGCCGGCAACGGTGCAACCGCACGGTCACGTTCGGCGTGCCGAGCCTGCCCCGGCTCAGGCATATTGACGGGAGCGAACCCGAGCCAAGGAGGCAGCGTGATCGAGCGAATCGAGGGAATGGCAGCGGGGACCTTCGGCCTGCGGGCGTCGGGGAAGCTGAGCGCCGAGGACTACCGCGAGGTGCTCGAGCCGGTCCTGGCCGAGGCGGTCGCCACCGGCGCCGTCCGCCTCGTCTTCGTCCTCACCGAGTTCGAGGGCGTCGCCCCCGGCGCTTGGGTCGAGGACGTCAAGACCGGCCTCCGCGCCTGGGTCCGCGACCATTCCGCCTGGCGCCGGATGGCCCTCGTCACCGACGTCGAGTGGGTCGCCAAGGCGATGCGGGCCTTCGCCTGGATGGCCCCCGGCGAGATCCGCGTCTTCCCCCTCGACGGGCTCGAGGAGGCGAAGGGCTGGGTCGCGGGCTGAAGATGCGAACTCCGTTCGGCAGGGTGAACAAGCTCTCACTGCTCGTCTTGACGATTCTGGTCGCAGCGATCGCCGCCGGCCTGATCGTGCCCGGTCGCACTGGGACGCTGATCGAGGTGGGCGCCTGGATTGGGGTGGCTGTCCTCGTCCTGCTCGAAGTCGGCCTTCGCACCACGCCGCTGCTCGGCAACCGCTACGGCGACGAACGCCGCCGCCGCTGACGGTTAACCGGCGGAGTGCGGCGCACCCGTACGCTCGGGAGCGGCGATGTCGAGGCAGAGGAGCAGCCATCCGTTCGCGGTCGCGGTCCTGCTGGTGGCGGCGGCGCTGGTCGGGGCGCTCGCGATCGGCTCGATCTGGGCCAACCGCCAACTGCTCGACACCGGCAGCTGGGTCTCGGTCAGCGGCCGGATGCTGGAAAGCCGGGAGGTACGGCACCGCCTCGCCGTCTTCCTCGCCGACGAACTGGTCGCCGAAGCCGAAGCGCAGCTGGGCGCGGTCGGCGGCGACGAAGTCGCGGCCGAGGTGCTGCCGCGGCTGCGGCGGCAGGGACCGCACCTGGCCGAGCAGGCGATGACGACGCCACAGTTCCGGGCCGTCTGGCTGCGGGCGAACCGGACCGCGCACCGTGAGCTGCTGCGGGTGCTCGACGAAGAAGCGCCGCGCCGCGCGGGCGGGGTGGTGATCAACCTGACCCCGGCCCTGCGCGAACTGGCCGGCTCGGTCAGCGGCACCGACCTCGCCGAATCGATCGGCGTCGGCGACCTCGGCTCGCTGGTCGAACCGGGGGCGGCGCGGATCGAAGTGCTCGAAGCCGAAGAGCTCGACCAGGCCCAGGACGCGGTCGGGGCGATCCGCAGCCTGCCGGTGCCGGCGACGATCGCGTTCCTCGTCCTCTTCGCGCTCGCCCTGCTGCTCGGGCGGGCCCGCCTCGACCGCACGATCCTCGGCGTCGGCCTCAGCCTCGCCGCGGCGGGAGCGCTGGCGCTGCTCGCCCGGGCGATCGCCGGCCACGCGATCGTCGACGACCTGCTCAGCCGCGACGCCGACCGCGAAGCGGCCGAAGCCGCTTGGCGCATCGCCACCTCGACCATCGTCGACCTCTCAGCGGCGGCGATCGGCCTCGGCGCCCTGATCGCCCTGTGGGCGGTGCTGGCCGGCGAGAGCCGCTTCGCGATCGGCTTCCGGCAGGCGCTGGCCCCGCTCCTGCGGACGCCCCTGGCCCGCCTCTGGATGCTCCTCCTCGCCATCGTGGTCTTCCTGGCGCTGATGGTCTTGTCGCCGATCGCCGCCTTCGAGCATCCGCTCGGCATTGCCCTCTTCGCCGCGGTCTTCGCCGCCGGCGCGCTGGCGCTGGCGCGGCTGACGATCGTCGAGAGCGAGCCGGCGCCGGGGTAAGGTGGTCGCGTGGGGGAGCGGCGAGTGGAGCGGCGCGGCGACGGAGCCCTGCTCGCTGCCCGTCTGCGCGAGCGGCTTCCCGAGCTGGAAGCGACGATCGCGACCCGCGCCTACGCGATCTCCGATCCGCGCCAGGTTCCCGACCCCGCCTACCTGCAGGGCTTCGCGGCCGCCCTGCCAGCCGCCCTCGAGTACGCGCTCGCCGCGCTCGAGCTCGGCGAGCGGCGGCTGCCGGAGATGCCGGTGGCGCTGCTCGCGCACGCTCGCCTGGCGGCGCGCGACGGCGTCGCCGTCGACACCGTGATGCGTCAGTACTTCGCCGCCAACGGCCTCTTCGCCGACTTCCTCGCCGCCGAGGCCGAGCGCGCCGAGGTCGACGGCCCCGCCCTCCGCCGGCTGCTGGGCACGCAGGCGACGCTGTTCGACCGGCTGCTGGCGGCGCTCAGCGAGGAGTACGCGCGGGAAGCGCGGAACCGGCCCGCCAACGTGGGCGAGCGCCGCCGCGAGTGCGTCAAGCGACTGCTGGCGGGCGAGCTGGTCGACAGCTCCGAGCTCGGCTACGACCTCGAGGCCCGGCACCTCGGGGTGATGGCGAAGGGGGAGGGGGCACAGGAGCTGATGCGCGAGCTGGCCTCGCGGCTCGACCGCAACCTGCTCGCGGTCTGCCGCGAGGAAGAGCCGCTCTGGGCCTGCTGGCTCGGCGGCCGCCGGCCGCTGGCGGCCGAGCGGGTGGTGCGGGCGGCGACCGAGATCGGGCCCGGGCGGTTGGTCCTGACCGTCGGCGAGCCGGCGGCGGGGCTGGCGGGATGGCGGCTCAGCCACCGCCAGGCGAAGGCGATGCTGCCGCTTGCCGAGCGCGCGGGCGCGCCGGTCCTGCGCTATGCCGAGGCCGCGGTGCTGGCGGCGGTCCTCGGCGACGAGCTGGCCGCCGAGTCGCTGCGCCGGCTCTACCTGGAGCCGCTGGAGGCATCGCGCGACGGCGGCGCCGCGGCGCGGGAGACGCTGCGCGCCTACTTCGCTGCCGCGCGCAACGTCTCCTCGACCGCGGCCGCGCTCGGCGTCGACCGCCGCACCGTGCGCAACCGGATCGGCGCGATCGAGCAGCTGATCGGCCGCCCGATCGGCGCCGCGGCGACCGACCTCGAGCTCGCCCTGCGCCTCGACAGCTTGAGCCCCGAGCGCCGTCCCTCCTAGTCCCAGTTCGGGCAATCGGCGGCCCGGCCGCTCCCCAGATTGGGGAGGCCCGGTCAGCGGGGCGCCGCCAGGATCGGCGCATGAACAGACGCCTGATCCTCATCGCCGGAGCGGCCTCCCTGCTCGCCGCCCTCGTCCTCGCCGCTGGCGCTTCGGGCAGCCGCGAGGTCGTCCAGGTCGGCAACCTCTTCCTCGCCGACAACGGCGGCCTCACTCCCTCGAAGCTCCCCAAGCGCGAAAGGGCCCCGGTGACCGCCCGCCTGATCGGCGAAATCGGCACCACCGACGGCAGCCACCCGCCCGCCCTGCGCAGCGTCGACATCGACGTCGACAGGTCGGTCGCAGTCGACGCCCGCGGGATCCCGACCTGCCGCCTCTCCCAGCTCACCGCCCGTTCCACCGCGGACGCCAAGGCCGCCTGCCGCGATGCGATCGTCGGCAGCGGCGAGGCCGAAGTCGAAGTCGCCTTCCCCGAACAGCAGCCGTTCTCCTCCACCGGCCCGCTCGTCCTCTTCAACGGCGGCGTCTCCGGCAGCACGACCACCTTCCTCCTCCACGCCTACGTCAGCGTCCCCGCCCCGACCGCGATCGTCACCGTCGCCAAGCTCACCAGCATCCACCAGGGCAAGTTCGGCCTCAACATCACCGCCACCATCCCTCGGATCGCCGGCGGCGCCGGCTCGGTCACCAGGTTCGAGCTGAAGGTCGGCCGCCGCTTCATCTACCACGGCCACCCCCAGAGCCTCCTCACCGCCAACTGCCCCTCCGGCCACTACACGACCAAAGGCCGGGCGACCTTCAGCGACGGCACCGAGCTGGGGGTCGATCACGTCTTTCCCTGCACGCCGGTGGGGTGAGCGGACGGATTGCTGCGCTCGCGCATTCGCGCACGTGGAATCGAGTCGCACGCCCTTTGCGGGGACGCAAGTCGCCAGCTGAATCACGGACGCGGCACGCGAGGCCCGTTTGGTGCGAACTTCTTGTGTATCGGAGGCTCGCCGTCTACGGATAGCGCCGACAGACTCGCGAGCGGGTGCAGGCCCAGCCGTTGGCCGCCGAGCTGCAAGACCAAAAGGGGAAGGGATCTCAGATGAGCACAGGACTGAAACTGCTGGGCATCGCGATGGCAGCCGTCGCGTTTCTCGCCGTTGCCGTCGCGCAGGCCTCGGCGGCGAGTTTCAAAGCAGAAAGTACCCCGATTTGGCTCAAGGGCGAACTGCTGTCGGAAACTGTGCTCGCGGTCAGTGCGGGCAACTTGAAATGCAGTGTAATCAGTTACAGTTCGACCGCTGCGCTCAGTGTTGCCTCGGTAGCCACGGTGGAAGTCCATCCGGCGTATAGCGGTTGCAGTGCTTTCGGTGGTCTCCCGGCCACTGTGAGTACCACCAGTTGCAGTTACGTACTGAGTATCAATGCAAGTAGTACCGCTCCGCTCGGCGGTCTCGTCGGGATCAAATGCAGCGGTGCAACCAGTATCAACATCAATCTGCCGAGTGGTGGGCCTTGCAGTATCAGTGTCGCCGAACAGGATCCTCCCAGTGCAACGGACGTCTACACGGAAAACGGCACCGGCGCGAAACGAGACGTCACCATCGTCTTCAGTGTCACCGGTCTCGCATACACGGCGAGCGGAAAATCCTGCGGCACCTCCGGCACGAATGGCACCTACAAAGGGGCGGCGCTGATCTTCGGATTCAAAAGTTCGACGTTCAGTGAACAGATCGGATTCTTCCTCGGCTAGTCGATCGACTGCCCTGACGCCAAGCCGACCCGCACGTCGAAGCGCTCGCCGAGGGTGTCGAGCGCCTGGCGGTAGCGGGGTGCGTCCCAGGGTTGGGTTGCGAGGAGCGCGGTGGCTCCGGCCATGCGCCGGGCCCCCGGGTACCAGCGGTCGAAGTCGAGGCCGCAGTCGATCATCACCTTTGGCGGCAGCGCGCGGGCGATGCGGCCGAGGTTGTACATCGACAGCGTGATCGAGGCCCAGATGATCGCCGACCGCGACTTGGTGGCGAGGTCCTCGACGTCGAGCTCGTAAAGCCGCGCCGCGCGGAGCTTGCCGCGGAACATCAGGTGAGTCAGGTGGTAGCCGGCGAACGACGTGAAGGGCCCGGTGACGCTCGAGCGCAGCTGGATCGAGAGGACGTTGCCCGTGGCCGAGACGAAGGGCTCGTATGGACGGCTTGGCCGGGCGAGGTAGCCGGTGCAGTTCACGACCCAGCTGCCGGCCGGGATCGGCAGTGATCGGCGATCCCGCAGGACGATCGCAGGACCGTCCGCCGTGTCGAGCACGTCGTCGAGGTGCCCGGTTTCGATCCGTCGCACCCCGGTTCGCACGGCGGCGCACTCGGCGTCGGACAGGTAGCCGCTGAAGAAGCTGGTCGGCTCGGCCGCCGGGCTGATTCCGTAGGCACCGGCAAACCATCTGGCGACGTCCTGCTCGTTGGTGCCATCGAAGCGGAGAGCGACCTGGCGCAGCATCGCGTTGATGCGGGTGCCGCCGTACCAGCGCCTCGGGCCGGTCGGGAAGAACGTCTCGCGACGGCTGAACATCGTGCCCGAGCCGGCCACCATGTTCAGCTCGCGCCCAGGGCATTCCCGGCGCAGCATCAGGGCGACGTCCATCGCGGTCTTGCCGCTGCCGATGATCCAGACCGGGCTGCGGTCCTCGGGGCGCTCGGCGACCAGGCCCGACAGCGCCTCCGGAGTGGTCGAGCGGACGGCGGCGCTCGAGAGCGACAGGGGTGAGCTGGGCAGGACGTGGTTGCCGTACGCCTTGATCAAGCGCCTGGTGGTCAACGTCTCGACCCGTCCCTCCGGGCCCCGCACGGTCACCCGTACGACCCCGGCGGCCTCGGTGTGCTCGATGTACTCGCAGCCGAAACGCTCTTCGAGGCTCACCTTCGTGCGCACCACGTCGACGCAGTGGCCCAGGTGGTCGAGCACCTCGTCGCGGGTCGCCAGGTGGCTGGCCGGCTCGCCCAGTTGCCAGGGGATGTTGCCGGCGGTGAAGATCGGGTGGGGTTGGTGCAGTCGGACGAAGTCGTAGGTGTCGACCCACATCCCTCCGGCGCGGGGGCGGCTGTCGACGAGGACGACGCGGTCGCGCGGGGAGAGGTAGCGGCCGGCGACAGCCAGCGCATTGAGACCGGCGATGCCTGCGCCGACGACGATCAGCTCGCTGCCCTCCTCCACGATGCTCTCCCCCGTTCCGCGACGATCCGAGCCCTCGCAACGCTAACATAAGAAATAGAAGTAGTGCAATAACTTTATGAAGGAGGGGTGGGTGACTGAGCGCTCATACGGCCAGTACTGCGGCCTTGCCGGCGCGCTCGACCTCGTCGGCGAGCGCTGGACCCTGTTGATCGTCCGCGAGCTGATGTCGGGACCGAAGCGCTACACCGATCTCGCCGACGGCCTGACGGGGATCGGCACCAGCCTGCTGGCCAGGCGGCTGGCGAAACTCGAGAGCGGCGGGGTGATCGAACGACGCTTGCTTCCGCCGCCGGCCGCCGCCACGGTGTACGACCTCGCGCCCACCGGCCACGAGCTCGCCGCGGCCCTGGGCCCGCTGATCGCCTGGGGCCTGCGCCACGCCGTCCCGGAGGCCCCGGGGGATCGCCGCTTCAACGCGACCTGGTGCGTCCTGCCCTTCACCCAGCCCGCCAACCCGCAGGCGCTCGCGGGCATCGAGGCGACCTACGAGTTCCGCATCGGCGACAGCTCGGCGCTCCTGCTCGTGGACGACGGACACGCCGAGCTGCTGCCCTCGGGGTCCGCCGCCCCGGACACCGTGATCTCGATGGACCCCGCGACCGTCGCCGCCCTCGGCGCCGGTCGCCGCACGATCGGCGAGGCCGCGGCCGAAGGCGCGATCGCCGTCGATGGCGACCCCGACGCAGCCGCCGCGCTCCTCGCCGCCTTCGAGAGCAGCGGCGCCCGCCAAGAAGCGGAGGCTCGAGCGGCGACCGCCTGAAGCATCCCGGCAGCTGGCCGGGTGGGATTCCGCGATACGGTCACGGACCAGTCCAGGGGCTGGGGTCGGAGGCATGGATTCGGATCGAGGAGGCGTCGAGGTGACCGAGCGGGAACGCCCGTCCGAGATCGCTCGCGCCTGGACCGCGGAGATGGTCGCGGCGATCCTCCGCCCGCTGCGCCCGAAAACCGAAGAGGCGCTCTACGCGATCCCCTGGATCGCGCGCTTCCCGGACCCGGACCTGGCGGCGGCCGCGCTGATGATCAGCTTGGCCGCTCGCTATGCGGGCGGCGAGTCGCCCGACGCCCTGATGGCCGGGCTCACGGAGGCCGCCGAGGAGCCGGAGCGACCGCTGCCTGCCGAGAGCGCCCGCAGCCTGGCCCTGATCGCGAGGCTGATGGTCAGCTCGGCGACGCTGCCGGATCCTCGCTGGTGCGAGCCGCTCTACCACGCCCAGCATCTCGCGATCGCCTGCGCCCGCGAGGCGGCGGCGGCGGGGGGCGATCCGGCCGAGGTGCTGCGGCGCCTGCTCGTCACCCCGGTCGAGGAAGAGGGCATCCTCGACGCGGCTGGCAACCCGCCCGGCTTCCAGATCGAGGCCGATCTCGAGCTGGCGGAGGCCCTGGAGGGCCTCGGCGAGGAGGCGCTCGAGGCGACTCGGAGCGCGCTTCCCGAGACGACCGAGGACCGTCCCGACCTGGTTCTCGCCAGCGCGACGATGGCGCGCTTGCAGAGCGCCGCCGAGGGCGCGCGAGGCGACGAGGCAGCAGCCGCCCGCCTCGAGATCGAAGCGGAGCGGTTCGCCGGGTCCTGCGCGGGGATCAGCTACCTCGAACTGGAGTTGATGCGCCAGCTCGACGAGGACGAGCGGCTGCTGATCGAAGTGGCGGCGATCGCCAAGCCGGTGATCACGGTCTCGGCCGAGATGGAGCCGACCGACCTCACCGACCTGATCGATGGCGAGCGACGGATACCGCGAAGCATGGAGCTCTACCTCGGCCTCGCGGGGCAGAGCTTCCAGCAGCGCATCGGCCCGATCGTCAGCTGGTCGGTGGCCTTCGAACGGCTGCTGCCCGACGGCTTCGCCGAGGGCGCTCCTGCGCGGGTGGGGATCGGATTGAGCGACGACGTCGACACCGAGTTCACCGTCCGGGTCACCTATGACGGCGAGGACATGGATGCCTCCCTCTATTACCCGCCCCGCTCGGCGACGGCGACGCTGGCGCTGGCGGTCCTGGCGCTGACCTGGTCGGTGCGACTCGACTTCTACCTGCTCTCGGGCAACCGCTCGATCCGCCACGTCAGCCAGGGCGGCATCGTGTTCCCGGAGGACGACCTGAGGGAGAGGATCAGGGCGCGGGCCGTCACCCGCTGCCGCGAGCTGATGGTCGACGGCCGGCAGGCGGTGATCGAGGCGCTCAGCCGCGAGCACTCCGGCGCCGAGGCCCCGGCGATCGCCTTCTCGATGAACGAGCAGGGGAAGTCCGAACAGCTGCTCGACGCCCGCTCGCCGGGTGCCGTCCTCGGGCCTGGCCGCGAAGCGACGCCCGCCCGGGAAGCCGAGCTGGCCGCGGCTCGGCGCCGGTTGCTGATCGCCGAGGCACGGCGGATCGAGGGGGTGGGCGAGGCCGGCGAGGCGCAGATCGCCGAGGCGGCGTCGGCCTACATCGGCTTGATCCAGCGCTCCCGCGGGCGCGATCCGCGGGAGCGGGCCCGTCGCGCGATCGCGGACGCGGAGGCGCTGGTCCCCGCCGTCGCAAGCGCCGATCGCGCCGTCGTCCACCTGACGATCGACTACCGCGGGCTCGAGCTCGCCTGGGCGGACAGAGCGGAGGGCCCGGCGCAGGTCGAGCTCCTCGATTGCTCCGAGGTCGACCTCGACCGGCTGGCGCAGGCCCTCGCCGATCCGGAGGGGGGCTCGGTCGCCGCGCTCGACGAGCCCGACGGGCCGGGCCTGGCGCTCGGGCGGCGCCTCCGCGAGCAGATGCTCGCGCGCGGCGTCGGCCAACTGCTCGTCTGCTCGACGCGCGATCTGCACCAGCTGCCGGTCCACGCGCTGCCGCTCGACCCCGAGGGTCGCGAGCGGCTGCTCGATGTCGCCGACGTCATCTACTGCCCCTCGGGAGCGATCGCGTCGTCGCTCGCCGAGCTTCCCCCCAGTGAGGGCCCGAAGCTGGTGGTCGCGGCGGAAGGGCTCTCGTTCGGCCCCACCGAGGCGGCCCTGGTCGCCCGGCTCACCGGCGCAGAGGAGGTCTTGACCGGCGAGGCCAGCACGCCGGCGGCGGTGCTCGCCGGCCTGCGGCGAGCCAGCTGGATCCACATCGCCTCCCATGGCGGCTACCTGCCCAACGACTACCTCGCCTCCGGCCTTCACCTGCCGACGCCCGCGGAGCCCGAGGGCCACCTGAACGTGGCGCGAATCCTCGCCGAAGCAGGCCTCGAAGGCATCGACCTGGCCGTGCTCGGCGCCTGCCAGACCGGAGCGGGGCAGACGGCGCCCGCCACGCTCGACGTCGCCGGCGGCATCGACACCGCCTTCCTCGCGGCGGGCGTCCGCAACGTCGTCAGCGCGCTCTGGAGCATCAATGACCTCGGCGCCCTGCTCTTCCACGGCGAGCTCTACCGGAACCTGGGCGCCGGGCGGCGACTGATCGAGTCCTACCAAGCGGCGATCGACCTTCTCCGCTCGGGGTCCTGGCAGCACGTCGCCGAGCTGCCGCTGGGCGACCTCCTGGCAGAAATCGACCCCGGCATCGGGGCGACGCTGCTCGCAGCGAAAGGAAGCGGCCTCGATTTCGCCGAGCTCCGCCACTGGGCCCCGTATCGCCTCTGCGGCCTCGGCGCCATCGCCGCAGAGGATCCCCGGCAAGGAGGCTGATTCGGATTCAATCGCCGAGCTTCTGCGGCGATCTAGGGAGAACCTCCGACACCGACGGGCAACCGCCGCCCTCGCAGCAGGACTCGACCTTCTGCCGGCAGTCCTGGCACCACCAGGCTGAGCGCATCCAGAAGAGGCGATGGGGTTGGCCGGTCATCGCGCAGAGCATCAGCGGATCGTCGCAGCGGTCTCGGTGGCGCCCGCCGCTCAGGGCGTGAGGACTTGTACGACCTTCAGCTTCAACTTGCTGGTCTTCGTCGTCGGCGCGGCGCAGGGGCTCGACCCGGTTGGCTTCGCCGCGATCCGCAGCGAGACCTCGACCGTCGATCCCAGCGGCGTGACCGCACGCATCGAGCTCGGCAGCGGCAGCCGCAGGTTGCGCTTGGCGCCGACCGTCATCGAGTACGTGCCGCCGGCGATCGAGCGGGCCTTGCCGTGGTCCTTGTACTCGAAGGTCGCGGCGACGGAGACGGTGGAGGGCGTCGGCGCCGTGATCCGGGCGCGGACGCCGAGGACGGTCTTGCCCGGCCGGGTGACGAGGGGGACGTAGGCGGTCGCCGCGACCGCACCGGGGCCGGCGGTGCAGACGAGCGGCGCGCTGGTGTCGGGCTTGGCGCTGTCGGACTTGCCGGCGTCGGCCGGGGGCGGGGTGGTCGTCCCGTCGCCGCCTCCGCCTGCCGGCGGCGTCGGCGGTGTCGGCGGCGACGGCGGGGCCAGGGCGACGCTGCGGACCACCTGGTCGCCCGTGCCTTCGGAGAGCCAGGCGACGGTGACGCCGCCGGCCGCGTCGGTGGTGAAGACCGGCCAATACATTTCTTCGCCTTCTTCGCCGAGGTCGAGTTCCGGGCCCCAGTTGCCGTCGGCATCGCGTTCGGCGGCGGCAACCGCGTAGTGGTGGGCCGATTCCCGCCACGGCCACCAGATCACCGTGGCGGCGCCGGACGGCATCAGCTTGATCTGCGGTTCGTAGGATTCCCCTGGCACCGTGAACGCTGGCGCTGCCGTCCACGAGCCGCCCGAGGCCTGGGTCGCCGACTCGAAGGCCCAGCCGCCGGCGAATTCATAGTTCGCCCAGACGGCGGTCGCCTTGCCGGCGTCGTCGATCGCGATCGAGGGCTGATGCAGGTCGCCGGCGGCATGCAGTTCTTCGGTGTTCCCCCAGATCCCGGCCACGTCCATGCGGGCCGCTTCGATCGCGGCGTTGCCAGGGCTTCCGTTCGCCCAGACCACCGTTGCTTCGCCGTTCGCGGAGATCGCCAACTGCGGCGTTTGGATCCTGGTGCCACCGCCTGATTTCAGCGTTTCGACAGCTCCCCAGGAACCTCCGGCGGATCGGCTGACGGCTTCGATCGCTCCTTCGTAGTAATTGACCAGCACCGCATCGCCCGCCGGATCGACCGCCAGTCGCCGATCTTCGTAGCTGGCGGAGTTGGGGCCGTAGGTTTCGAGGCTGCCCCAGGTGCCGCCTTCCAGGACCTTCACGCCGGTCCCGTATTCGGTGTTGGGCAGTTCTTCCCGCCAGGCGGCGACCGCGTTGCCGGTGCTGCTGATACCGACCGTGGGAAGGCTGAGGTCGAACCCCGTCGAGACCGTTTCCGGCGCGCCCCAGCTGCCTGACGCATCGCCGCGAGCCGCTTTGATCCCGGCGCCGGAGGGCGTCCCCTGTTGCCAGACGACGATCGCGTCACCCGTCGAGTTCACCGCCACCGCCGGATTGCGAGGTCCCGGCGCCTCGGTCGAGACTTCGACCGGAGTGCTCCAGCTGCCCTGGGCGGGGCGGACGGCTGCTTCGACCACCCATTCGTTGGTTCCGGCCACCCGTTCCCAGACCGCCACCTGATCGCCCGCGGCGTCGGAGCCGAGGCGAGCGTGCGAGGAGTTCTGCCCGACCGTCGAGACCGGCACCGATGGGCCCCAGGCGCCCGCCTCGGCGCGGCCGGCGAAGGCCAGGAGCAGCAGCAGAAGAGCCAGAGGGGCGAGCAGCAGCCTGGTCGTCGGGAGGTGGCTGCGGCGGGGCACGACTCGGGTCATCGGACAAGATTCCTTTGGCGGGGAGCGGACCCCTCGTCATCGGCACCCCCGCTGGGGCGCTTTAGCTAGCGCCCGTGCGTGAGTACGAGGGGACCGAGCGCGACGCGGTGGCGATCGAGGAGCCGCTCGAGAGGCGGGCCGTTCGAATGATCCGTCGGAGGCCTAACCAGCATCTGCAGGGGTTTCGAAGCTATGGAGCTAGGCGGATTCGAACCGCCGACCTCCTGGGTGCGATCCAGGCGGCGGCCAAGGCGAACTTCTGTAAGAAGTAGCTAATTTCCATGGATATCTGCTTGTATCGGTGAGTCGACCGAGCACCAATTCTCGCGCCAAATATGCGCGGATATGCGGCGATGTGATCCGAGTCGGGAACTTCTGGCGAGAAGTTCCCGAAATCGCGGAAGGCGGTTCAAAAAGCCGACGAGAGCCCTTCGGCCCGTCTGCGAGGACCCGCTGTCGATCTCGCCGCTCACTGGCCTAGTCTCCGCAGAACAATGGCGGTCAGCTCTGCACCAATCCCCAATACGGAACGAGCCCAGGAACACGGCGAGGTCTTTACTCGGCGCTGGGTTGTCGAGTTGATCCTTGATCTCGTTGGCTATACCTCCGACCGCGACTTGTCGCAGATGAGAGCGATTGAGCCGGCCTGTGGGTCCGGGGCGTTCCTCGTGCCAATGATCGAGCGACTGATTGACTCGGCGCATCAGCACAACCGAAACCTCGCTGAGGCCCACGGCGCTATCGCGGCGACTGACCTCATCCCAAGGAACGCCTACTTGAGCCGAGGGGCTGCACTAGAGGCGATGACCTCTGCCTCGGTGCCAGCACGCGTCGCAGAGGAGCTCGTCGAGGTCTGGGTTAGAGACGGAGATTTCTTGCTCGAGCCGCCAGCCGAGCGTTCTGCAGACTTCGTCGTCGGCAACCCGCCCTACGTGCGACTTGAGGCAGTGCCGCGCGAGCGCTCAGAGGCCTATCGATTTGCGTGCAAGACCATGGGAGGGCGAGCCGACGTTTACGTCGGCTTCTACGAGCATGGCCTGCGAGCGTTGCGAGACGGTGCGGCGCTTGGCCTGATTTGCGCTGATCGTTGGATGCGGAACGCCTACGGGGCTCGTTTACGGGCGATGGTCTCCGAAAGGTGGGCGGTTGAGACCGTTATCTCGATGACCGGAGTAGATGCCTTCGAGGACGAGGTCGATGCTTATCCAGCAATCACGATCTTGCGGCGTGGGCCTCAGGAGAAAGGCCCCCTGGTGGTCGAGGCAACGCCGGGATTTGGAGAGTCCGAGGCATCTGAGGTAGTTCACCTCGCCTCGAAATTGGGCAGCGATCATGTCGATCACCCCGGCTTCAAAGGCGCTCGCCTCAGTAGCTGGTTTAGCGGACCCGCAGGCTGGCCCCATGGCTCTCCCGATCGCCTCGGCATCATCGCCGACCTTGAGTCGAGATATTCGCCGCTGGAAGATGCCACGACTGGGACGAAGGTAGGCATCGGAGTTGCAACCGGAGCAGACCGCGTCTTTATCACCGAAGATCCCGATTTAGTTGAGCCGGAGCGGCTCTTGCCGTTGGCGCTGCCTCGCGACATTGCTTCCGGGGGCGTCCAATGGTCCGGTAAGTACCTGGTGAATCCGTGGGACACGAACGGCCTCGTGGAGCTTGAGAAATGGCCGCGCCTCTCCGAGTATCTCGACGAGCATCGCGAGCTTTTAGGCAAGCGCCACACCGCCAAGAACGGCAAATGGTACAAGACGATTGACCGGGTGATCGAGGGGCTCGCGAGCCGGGAGAAGCTCTATCTACCCGACTTTAAAGAGGCCATCTTTCCCGTTCGCGATGGGGGGGGCACCTATCCCCATCACAATCTGTACTGGGTGACTTCTACCGACTGGGACATTCGTGTCCTCGGCGGTCTCTTACTGAGCGATGTGGCAGGCCTCTTCATCGAGGCATATTCCGTCCGGATGAGGGGCGGTTTCCTTCGCTTCCAGGCGCAATATCTCCGCCGCATCCGCGTTCCGAGTCGCGATGCGGTGGATGTCAGCACCGAAAGAGCTCTGGCCACGGCCTTTGATGCGCGCGACCGGCAGATGGCAACCGAACTGGCACTTCCCCTGTACGGGCTTACGGATCTGCCCAGGTAGATGGATTCTTCACGTGAAGATCTAGAGCTGGCCATCGCTGCGTATTGGAAAACGAAGGGTGAGCAAGAGGCGGCAGCTAGCGAGATCCGCTCCACTGCGGAGGGCACCGCAAAGACTGTTCGGGGTGGTGGTCAGTTCAATCCCTTGGTCAACCTGATCTCACGCTTTTTCACCGATGCCGGCTATCCCTTGGAGTCTGTAGGGGTAGAAGGGCGTCAGGTAACCCTCCCAGGCTTCTTTCGTGCAAACAAGCGTTGGGATCTGGTCGTCGTCCACAAAGGGGTGCTCGTCGCCGCTATCGAGATGAAGGCGCTCGGCGGTCCGTCGTTCGGAAACAACTACAACAACCGGATCGAGGAGGCCATTGGAAACTCAATCGATCTGTCGCGGGCAAATCTGGAAGACCTGACTGGGCCGGAGAAGCCGTGGCTTGGGTATTTCTTCCTGATGAACGACGAGGAGGGATCGCGGCGGCCTACTAGTCCTCGGGAGGGGTCATTCCCAATCGAGGAGTTCTGGCGCGGCCGTTCGTTCCAAGAACGTTTCGAGATCACTGGAACTCGCCTCTTGGACGAAGGCTTCTACGACTCCATTTGTTACGTGGTCTCGTCGGCCGAGGACCCGGGACCACGAGAGCCTGTTCGGCAGCTCGATTGGCAGCACTTCTGCGCTGGCATCAAAGGACGGATCGAGTACCTGGCCAGTCTGGGTTATCCATAGCTAACAAGCCAGGCAGAGCCGGGCTTCGAGCTCTACCGTGGTTCGCAGTAGCGGGGTTGCTCCAAAGTTCGCGGCGATCAGAAGCCATACTTCTCTTTGCGCAAAACGGAAGGCTTTCTCACCACCCTCCATTACCATCGTGATCTCGTCTCGAACGCCCGGGATATCGATTGCGCCTTCGAGCTTTATTACTCCTGCCGAATGGTCCCCGGCGTCCCGGTAGTCGCAGCAGACCACGAGCTCCGCGTCGCCATTTACTACGAGGTTGGCATTGTGGCTAGCGAAGATCAGTTGCCGCCTCTCCTTAGCTGCCCAGATCTCAGGCTGATCAATGACCAGAGGGGCCCCAGGCTGGTTGAGGAGGTTGTTGTGTCGCGCCAAAGGGTTCTCGAAGCACCGATGGGCCCGAGGCATGCGCGAGGTGATTCGAGCCCGGTCATCGCAGCTCGGCGTCGTCGCGGGTCTTGATCACTCGCTTCAGCGCTTGGGTGTGGTCTTCCGGGTGATGATCCTCAGGCGGGACCCGGTCGCTAGGCCCACCTGGCTGAAATTCCATGACTCGGCCCATCGGCGCGAGGTCAGGCATTTCGCGAAGCCGATTACCGATCCAGTCGACCAGGTCATAGGTGTCCGAGATCGCGGAGGTGGCCTCGTTCTGTGGGATCCGAGCGCCAGAATGCACGGCTTCATTTCGGCGAAGGTAATGCTCGGCCCACCATCTCGAGTGAACCCGCCCGCCTTGGCCGACCGGGATACCAAGGAGGTCGAGAAGATCCTGGTTGTAGACCTTGCTCCAGCTGCGCGGTATGACCTTTTCGATCTCCGCCTCGTTGCGTCCCCGCATCGCCATCCCGTCGCTTACAACTCGGATCACCAGGGCCTCAACGGCCGTCCCCATGTCGATCATGGCCCGCCGTCCCTGGCCCGCGAGCGCGTGACCCTGGGCCTGGAAGAGCATCAGAAGGCCGTGGTAAAGGGCATTGGCGTCGGGTCCTTCCGCCGCCACGAAGCTCGCCATCGTCGCGGCAGCATCGCTTCCTTCCGCTGGTTGCAGATTGGGCAGGCGACCGTGGATCGAGATCGTCCCACGCTCCAACTCGTCGTAGGAGTCCGGTGTGGCCCGGACCTGCATGAACCACGGCACCGCCGCAGGGAGATCATGGAACGAGATCGAGCCGATGTCCGGCTCCCCACAGGTGTAGCCATAGGCTAGGAGCCAAATGTCGAGTTCGGCCAGCAGCTCGGCAAGACCGGTCCGCAGTGGGGACCAGTCGTCCTCGCCGGCATCGGGTCCCAGCTCCGGGACTTCCTCGCCGATGAACCACCGTGTCAGCTGGCAAACCGTCTTCCCCTCTTTAGAGCCGCGCCGCCATCGTGGCTCCGGTCTGAGCTTGCGGCTTACCCGGCTGAGCCCTCGTCGCCCCACCAACTCTCCGTAGGCCCTGTGCGTTGCATCCCAGGGGACGCCGATCCTGGCCCTTGCTCGGCGGAACCGTAGACGGCTGTATGGCACCACCCCCGCTGGCATGCCCGCACCGTCAGGAATCCGGTCGAGATGGCCCTCCCAGCCGATGAGTGGAGCCCGTTCGGTGGCAACCGTCGATGTCGTGTCCTGGGCGAGCCCGAGGTCTCTTGGTAGTTCGAGGACCCAGGACAGTGCGGCGACGGGAGTTGGCTTGGCTTGCTCCACACCGGCATCTGAGCAGGAGCCGCGGATGCCTGCGGAGCCTCGTCTCAGTCCGGTGCCGAGACTATTGGCGGGTTGAAAGACCCAGGTCGTGTGCCGCGTCGATCAGGGCCGAATCGAAGCTGGCAACAACGCCTTCGTACGCTTGAGCCGCAAGCAGTACGCAGCAGTCGGGCAGCTTGCAGCCCGTGTCGGCGCGGAGTTGAGCAAGGCGCGAGGACGCCTCGTCGCCCAGCGGCAATTCGGCGACTGCCAGCCGTTCGAGAGCTACGCTCGCGTCTGCGAGCCGATCGGCTCGGGCCGGGGCCACGAGCGTCTCCGCCAAGGTAATCGTGCTCGCGCCCAAAGGCTCGGCGCCCGTGTCGGAGAGCAGGTGCTTCGCCCGCTCGTGGTGAGCGTCGCGCCGATCCAGGTGGGCAATGAGGACGCTGGCGTCGAGAACGATCACTCGGGCCAGTCGTCGCGTAACCGCTCCAGTTCACCAGGCTCGTAGACGCCGCTGAGCGCCCCGGCGGTCTCCTCGACTGCACGTGCGCGGTCGGTCGCTTCCTGGTCGATCGCATCACGGCCTGCGGCCGCAAGCTTGAGCAGGAGCTGCTTGCGATCTTGGACTCCGGGCCAGCGCCGCTGTGCCTGATCGAGCTGGTCGCTCAGGGCGCCGGTGTCGGTGACCGTGTAGCGCGGTTTCGTGGTCGGCATGAGGTAAGTGTAGCACTGAAAGTGTGGGGTGCTACACCTTTCCTTCCTTCCTTCCTTCCTTCCTT
>DASXOF010000149.1:0-2171 GCA_036494495.1 Solirubrobacterales bacterium
TTCCCCGAGTTCGTCGGCGACTGCCACCGCCTCTTCGCCAAGATCGCGACCTACCCGCAGCCGGTGGTCGCCCTCGTCAACGGCGTCTCGGTGGCGGGCGGGACCGAGCTGCTGATGTTCTGCGACTGGGGCATCGCCGCCGACACCGCCCGGATCGGCGACGCCCACCTCAACTTCGGGATGATGGGCGGCGGCGGCACCCTCTCGATGCTGCCCCTCGTCGTCGGCCCGGCCCGCGCCCGCGAGCTGATCCTCACCGGTCGCCTCCTGACCCCCGAGGAAGCGAAGGAATGGGGCCTCGTCTCCCGCGTCGTCCCCGCCGCCGAGCTGGAGTCGACTGCCGCCGAGCTGGCGGCCGAGCTGGCCGCCAAGAGCCCGCTGGCGGTGAAGAACGCGAAGCGGGTCCTCAACTCGACCTTCTGGTCCTCGGCCCCGATCGCCAACCGGATGGACTACGAGCTCGAGCTCGACCTCCGCTACTGCCTCACCAGCGAGGACGCCCAGGAGGGCCTCGCCGCCTTCGCCGAGAAGCGCAAGCCGCGCTTCCAGGGACGCTAGATGGGCTCCGGCTATCACGGCGAGGTCGCCGTCGCCGGGATCGGCCAGACCGGGTTCTCGGCCGAGTCGGGGAAGAGCGTCCTCGCCCTCGCCGCCGAGGCCTGCCGCGAGGCGGCCGCCGACGCCGGCGTCGGCCTCGACCAGATCGACGGCGTCGTCAGCTACAGCATCTTCGACGACTCGGTGCCGACCGAGGCGGTCGCGACCGCGCTCGGGCTCGGCGACGTCTCCTACACCCTCGACATGCACCTCGGCGGCCAGTCGCCCTGCCTGCTGGTGATGCACGCGGCGATGGCGATCCACAGCGGCCTCGCCGACAACGTCCTCCTCTTCCGGGCGATGAACGGCCGCTCCGGCGTGCGGGTCGGCCGGGCGCCGATCGCCGGCGGCGGCGCCCCCTTCCGCTACCCGCTCGGCTACGTCAGCTACGCCCAGTACATGGCGATGTGGGCGCGGCGCTACATGGTCGAGACCGGCGCCACCCAGGAGGACATCGGCGCCGTCCCGATCGCCCAGCGGGTCTACGCCGAAACCAACCCGCGGGCGATGCTCGGGCACAAGCCGCTGAGCGCCGAGGACTACGCCGAGAGCCGCTGGATCGCCGAGCCGTTCCGCCTCCACGACTGCGCCCGCGAGGTCGACGGCGCCTGCGCCCTGCTGCTGACCAGCCGCGAGCGCGCCCGCGACCTCGCCCAGCCGCCGGTGGTCGTCGCCGGCTCCGCCTACGTCGCCCCGCGGCGGCCCGGGCTCGACATCGGCGACTCGCTGTTCTGGGACGACTTCACCCGCAACCACACCTCGTTCCTGCGCGACCGCCTCTGGGCCTCGGCCGGCCTCGGTCCCGAGGACGTCGATGTCGCCGAGCTCTACGACTGCTTCAGCAGCGTCGTCCACTGGAGCCTCGAGGGCCTCGGCTTCTGCGGCCGCGGCGAGGCCGGGCCCTTCATCCGCGAGGGCAACACCGCCGCCGGCGGCAGCCTGCCTGTCAACACCCACGGCGGCATGCTCGGCGAGGGCTACCTGCACGGCGCCAACACCGTCGTCGAGGCGGTCCGCCAGATTCAGGGCCGCGCCGCCAACCAGGTCGACGGGGCGGAGGTCGCGGTGACCACCTCCGGCGGCATGGAGAGCGGCTCGGCCCTCGTCCTCACGGTGGACCGATGAGCGCCCTGACCCTCGACCAGGTCCTCGCCGAGGCGCCCGAGGCGCAGCCCCTCTGGGACGGCCTGCGCGAGGGCCGGCTGGTCCTCCAGCGCTGCGGCTCCTGCCGGCGGCTGCGCTTCCCGCCGGTCGCCTCCTGCCCCTACTGCGGCACCGACGGCGGCGAGTGGGAGGAGGTCGGCCTCGGCGGCAAGGTCTACTCCTGGGTCCGCACCCACGTCCCCTTCGACGAGTCGCTGGTCGGCGAGGTGCCCTACCTGGTGGCGACCGTCGAGCTCGACGCCGGGCCGAAGATCTTCGCCCGCCTGACCGACATGGACGGGCACGAGCCGAGCGCCGGCCTCGAGGTCGAGGGCTACCCGCACGAGGAGCAGGGCATCCCCTTCCTCCGCTTCCGCCCCGCAGGGCCGGCCGGTGGCTGAGGGCGCGGCGGCGGTCAGCTCCGAGCTGGT
>DASXOF010000150.1:0-45436 GCA_036494495.1 Solirubrobacterales bacterium
CGAGCCTCGTGAACAATGGGACGATGGAAAAAACCGGATCCGGGACCGCGATCGTGAGTCAGCCGATCACCAATCACGGACTTGTCCGCGCCGCGGCTGGAAAGCTCGAACTTCTAGGCGGCGGATCCTCAAATGCGTCGAGCGAATGGGCGGCCTCGGAAGGCGCATCAATTAAATGGAAGAGCGGCATATACTCACTTAGTGGTTCGACGCTCTCAGGGAAGTTCGAATTCTGGACGGCAACGGTCAATCTCGAAAACATCAGTGGCCCGGAAGCCACTCTAGAAAGCACGGGTGGCTCCGGTGTGGTCAATGTCATCGGATCTAGCACTGTAAAGACGCTGACCTTTACTGAAAATGGCACCTTGGGTGGCTCAGGAACCCTCACTATCACCGGTGCTCTCAACTGGCTTAAGGAAGCGCACATGTCCGGCAGCGGAACCACGGTGATCGGACCGAAAGCCACAGCGCTCGTAAAAATCAGCGAAGAAAGCGCGGCCATCTCCGCACGGATCGAAAAACGGCAGGTCATCAATGAAGGCGTTTTGACGATCACCAGCGGCATCCTGTTGCTGAACGAAGGGGCCGAAGTCACCAACACCGGCACCATCACTGCCAACCGAGAGAAAGAAAGCGCGATCGGCATGTACGGTGCCGGTGGCACGGTCGTCAACCGTGGCATCTTTCAAAAGACTGCGGGGACCGGAACGACGACAATCAATGCCAATTTCCAGAGTTTCGGTGCCATCAAAGAATCATCCGGGCATTTCAAATTCGAACATTGGGTTTCGGTCAAAGCAAGCACCGCTACACCCGGCAAATGCAAACCAGTGGGCGACCCCGTCGACTGCGCCACCGGCAACCTCAGCGAGACGCAGACGGACTTTGAAATCGGCGGCCGCGGCGTAGGCCTCGACCTCATCCGCTTCTACAGCGCCCAGGCGGCCGCCGCCAGCTCGCTCGGCATCTTCGGCTACGGCTGGACCAACTCCTTCGGCGACAAGTTGACCTCCGAAGAAAGCGGCGCCAAGCAGACCCTGACCGAAGCCTCAGGCGCCACGGTGACCTTCACGAAATCCGGCGCCGCCTGGCTTGCTCCCAGTTGGAGCCAGGAGACGCTGACCGGCAGCACCGAAGCTGGCTTTACGTTGACCCTGCCAAGTCAGACCAAAGAGAAATTCAACGGCTCCGGCCGCCTCGAAGCGGTCACCGATCGCAACGGCAACGAAACTGCCCTTGCTTACAACGGCTCGGGCAAGCTGGAAACGATCACCGACCCGACCGGCCGCAAAATCACGCTCACCTACAACGGTTCCGGGCTGGTCGAAAAAGCCAAAGACCCGATGGGCCACGAAGTCAAATACGCCTATGAAGGAAGCACGCTCAAATCGGTGACGCTGCCCGGCGAAGCGAGCCCCAACTGGCAGTTTAAATACGACGCCTCGCGCAGGATGACCTCGATCACCGATGGCCGGGGCGGCAAAACGACGAACGAATACGACGGCTCCAGCCGTGTCATCTCGCAAACCGATCCGGCCGAACGGAAACTGACCTTCGAATATACGCCCTTCCACACGAAGATCACTAACAAAACAACCGGCGCGGTGACTGACGAGTGGTTCACGAGCAACAATCAGCCGGTCTCGGTCACCCGCGGCTTTGGCACGGCAGCGGCAACCACGACGACGTTCACCTACACCGCCGCCGGCCTGCTGGCAAGTCGCACCGACGGCAACGGCGACACCTGGAGCTACGGCTACGACGCCGCCGGCAACCGCACCAGCGAATTCGATCCGCTCGAACACGAAACCAAATGGACCTACAACGAAGCCCACCAGGTCCTCACCGAAACCAAGCCGAGCGGCGAGAAAACGACCATCGTCCGCGACGCCAACGGCAACCCGGAAACCGTCTCGCGCCCGGCGCCGGAATCGAAAACGCAGACCGTCTCCTACGAATACGGGCCGCACGGCGAACTCGAATCGATGACCGACCCCCTCGGTCACGTCTGGAGCTACGAATACGATACCCACGGCGACCGCACCGCCGAAACCGACCCCGAAGGCGACAAGCGGACCTGGGCGTACAACGAAGACTCGCAGGTGACGTCGGCGGTCAGCCCACGCGGCAACGAAGAAGGAGCTGAACCCGCCAAATTCACGACCTCGATCGAACGTGATGCCCAAGGTCGGTCGCTGAAAGTCACCGACCCGCTAGAAGGTTCGACCAAATACGCCTACGACGCCGATGGCAACATCGAATCCGTCACCGACCCCAACGGCCGCAAAACGAAATTCACCTACGACGCCGACAACGAGCAGACCAAAGTCGAACGACCAAACGGCGCGATCGAAGAAACCGGCTACGACGGCGCGGGCCAGGTGACCAGCCAGACGGACGGCAATAAACAGAAAACGACCTACGTGCGCAACGTCCTCGAGCAGCCGGTCGAAGTGATCGATCCTCTGGAACGGAAAATGACCAAGACCTTTGACGCCGCCGGCAACCTGAAAACGAAGGTCGATCCGGACGGACGTACGACGACTTATGGCTACGACAACGCCAACCGGCTGAAAGAAATCAGCTATTCAGACAAAATTACGCCGAACGTGAGCTTCGGCTACGACAAAAACGGCAACCTGACGAGCATGTCTGACGGCAGCGGCGAAAGCAGCTTCGAATACGACCAACTCGACCGCCTGACCCACAGCAAAGACGGCAATGGCGACTCGGTGAGCTGGGAATACAACCTCGGCAACGAGCCGGTCGGGCTGACCTATCCGAATGGCAAATCCATTGCTCGGGTCTACGACAAAGCCGGCCGGCTTGAAAGCGTCACCGACTGGCTCGGTAACACGACCTCCTTCGCCTACAGCAAGGACTCGGAGCTGAGGACGACGACCTTCCCGAGCGGCACCACCAACGTTGACGAATACGCCTTCGACCGGGCCGACCGGATGAGCGGCGTGACGATGAAGAAGGGCGCCGAAACCCTGGCCTCGCTGAGCTATACCCGAGACAAAGCGGGTCAGGTCGAATCGCTGATCAGCAAAGGCTTGCCCGGCGCCGAAGAAGAATCGTTCGCCTACGACGAAAACGAGCGCCTGAAATCTGCCGGCGCGGGCAGCTACGAATACGACAACGCCAACAACCTGACCAAAGCGCCCGGCACCACGAACGCTTTCGATAAAGCCAGCCAAATCGAATCGGCGACCGGCGCCACCTTCACCTACGACAAAGAGGGCGAGCGAACGAAACGGACGCCATCGAGCGGACCGGCCACGACCTACAAATACGACCAGGCGGGCGACCTGACGGCCGTCGAACGAGCCGAAGAAGGCGAAACGCCGCCGATTGGGGAATCATTCAGTTACAACGGAACCGGTGTACTGGTGTCAAGGACAGTCGGCCTATCTACCACTCATTTCATTTGGGACCTGACCCAAGCACCGGGACTGCTGCTCTCAAATGGCGAAGACAGCTATGTCTACGGGCCGGGCGGAATGCCCTTTGAGCAGATCTCCGCGGAAGAAGTGCCTACCGACCTGCACCACGACCAGCTCGGCAGCACCCGCCTCCTGACGAATGGCTCAGGCGAAGTTGCGGGGACCTTCAGCTACGGACCGTACGGTGGATTGGTGGCGCACACTGGGACGATCGCGGCGACGCTGGGCTACGCCGGTCAATACACGCTCGGACAGAGCGGCCTGCAATATCTGCGAGCCCGCTTCTACGATTCTGCTACCGCTCAATTCGTGACTTCTGATCCAATAGCGCCCGTTACCCGCGCTCCCTACGGCTATGCACGTGCGAATCCGTTGGCGAATGTTGATCCCAGCGGGTACTGCGACGTCGAATCGGTCGGTTCCTTCCTCGAAAGTATCAACCCGGTATCGAGCGAAAATTGTGCGTTTCAGGCAGCTGAAGATCTCAATAGCGCTACCGGTATCGATCTGCCAGGAACGTTGAGCCAGCCAGCCGTGGTTGATGCAACGGCCGTAGGAATTTGCTTAGTGCCGGGTACTGATATCGCGTGTGGCGCGGGTCTCGTCGCGGCGTTTGGCGATGCCACGGCGGGCGTAGTCGCAGAAGGTACGGAAACCAATTTCTGCAATCCCCCTCGTTTGATTGCCGAGGAGGCTGTCAACGCTCTATTGCTGGGTTTCGGAGGTCTAGGAATTGAGACCGCCAATCTGGCCGGAGATGCGCCCCTAGCGGCGCAGGGGGTCATTCGGGGCGGCCCAGCGGTAGCCCAGGGCATACTCGATTGGGCGCATGGCTGGTAGCGTCGACAACGACGGAAGCGAGATCACCTACGGGCGTTACCAGGGCGCCCACCGACGGAGGCTCATCTTTTCTGTGGTGGGCTTTGTTCTCCTCGTCGTGGTGGGCTATAGCTGGCTCCGGGATGCTCCGTCCTTTCCTCAGATCGCGGTAACGATCCTGGTCGCAATGGCTGTCCTTGGACTTTCGGAGTGGATATTCATTCGTAGGGTCGGCATAGAAATTCAGCCTGATGGGCTTGTCCTGTGCGGGTCCGTAAGGAAGGTGGCCGTCCCGTGGAGTCGGGTTCGAGGCTTCACATGGAAAGAAGCTCGATCCCTGACGAAGACCGAATACCTCTATGTCGAGACCGATCAATCCATCCCACGTCGTGTTCCAAAAGACGCTCCGATCCGACTGCCGACGGTCGCAAGAACGATCAAGCGAGACCATCTGAACGACCGACTTCTTGGACCGGTGCTTACGTCTCCCAATTTACGCTCGACGGCGGGAGTAGAGGTCGATGCGACTGAAATTCTCGAACGAGCCTGGGCGTTGGGACAGGCGCCCAGCGCTCATTAGACCGAGCCACAAGATGTCTACGAAGTATCCTTTGATCGCGGCTCTTCGGGACAGAAATGACAGCGTAAGGCGCTGTGCCGCCCTCGCGCTGGCCCAGCTCGGAAGACTCCTGTGCGCTTGAACCGGTTCGCGGCGCCCATGCGGAATCGCACGGATTTTCGCGACGGCGGATTGACCACGCCAGAGCTGCTGCCAAAAGGCGAGACGTTACGGGTGAACGAATGGGAAGTCGCGTTGACTGCGCTGCTTGGCGGTTTCATGATTCTTCTCGGCCTTGTCCTGCTGTTCGCGAGCCCCGGGTCCACCAGCAACCTCAGGGGACCGTGGCGACCAATTCTTGGCCTCGTCGGCATCGGATGGGGCGGCTACATGGCGCTCGGGGCGAGATCTGGCCTCACCGTTGAGGACGGCGGCGTTACGGTTCAAGGCGTGATCCGGCGCCGGCATTGGAGCTGGAACGAGATCGAAAAATTTGAGCTTGCACCCGCGGGATATCTGCCGCTTCTTCGCATCAGGCTCAAGGATGGCAAGCGAGTTCGCGCGTCTGGATTCAAGGGTCGCAACCAATCCGAGCGGGACGTGGCACAACGTAGGGTCGCCGAGCTAAATCGGCGCGCAGAAGGCTGATGAACCACGGGGTAAGCGTGCATACTGCCGTGACTGAGCTTGATCCTGAGAAGGAGCTGCTGCCGGAGGGTGCTCTCCTGCGACTCAATGACTGGTCGGAGACTGGAGCATGGGCTCTTGCTGTGCTGGCGGCAGTTGCCGGGGCGCTCGTTCTTTGGCCTCTCCGACACGGTCACATCGACTCCGTGTTTCGCCCACTCCTCGGTTTGACCTGGCTCGCGTTCGCTGCCCTGATCGCCGGAGGAGCACGTTCCGGAGTGATTGTCGATTCCGGTGGTATCACTGTGCGCGGCCTAGTACGGCGGCAGCGCTGGGAGTGGTCGGAGATCTCCGACTTTGAACTAAAGCGACCGATCTACCGGGCAGCCCTACGAATCCGTTTCACGAACGGATCGGAGGCCAGCGCTCCTGGCTTCAACGCCCGTTCGTCGGAGGAAAGGAAACTGGCAGAGGCAAGAGTCGCCGAGTTGAACCGGCGCGCCGCCGCTGGCCGCCGCGAGTAGAGGTCTGCGGCGGGCGAGTGGAGCGACCAGTTGACGCAGGAAACCGACGAATCGCATCTGCTCCCCGAAGGGGAGCCCTTAGTGCTCAACGAATGGGAACAGGGCATGGCGTTCCTCTTTGCGGGGATCGCCTTGATCTTGGGTTTTCTTCTGCTGCTCTCTAGCGTGCGGGGTCATCTACACGGTCCGGCGCTGCCCGTGGCGGGCTAGGTCTGGATCGGGGTCGGCGCCTTTTCGTCCAGTCCGGACGAGCCGGGCTCATCGTTGAGAAGGATGGGGTCACGCTGCGGGGCATCATTCGACGCAGGCATTGGTTCTGGCAGGAGATCAAAGGTTTTGAGATCAAGTTTGTGATCGGTCTCCCGTCCCTCAAGATGACGCTGAACGACGGCGGGTATGTTCGGGCGCCTGGATTTAGGGGTCGAACTGGGAAGGATCGCGAACTCGCGAACAGGCGGCTTGCTGAGCTCAATCGGCGCGTGAACACCGCCTAGACGGCGGCTGCTGGCTTCGATCCCCGGTTTCGGAAATAAGGTTCGGCTCGATGACCGAAGATGCCAAGCGGAAGGCTCGCGCGGAGCTGCGCAGCGCGCAGGCTACATTCGAGCGAGCCGAGGCGCGGCGCCTGAAGGCCCTCACCGCGCGACGCGAGAGCTTCGAACGGGCGCAGATCGCCGGCCTGACCTTGCGAGAGATCGGGGAGGTCGTCGGCCTGCACCACACGCGCGTCGGCGAAATCCTCCGCGGCGAGTAGCGCTCCCGAGCTTGAAATTTGGAGGGGTAACCCCTCCAAATTTGCTAGCGTTGGCGGAGGAAAAAAGCGGCGACCCGCCGCGTGGTAGCGCAAGCGGGCCGCCTAACCACAAGGAGGCGTAGCTCCTCATGGCTAGGACCGATCCTATGGGCGGCGGCGAGGCGGTCGCCCTCACGCTGACCGACCGGCAACGGCGCTACTTGCGCCGAGCCCTCGCTGACTGCAAGGCAGGCCGCGAAGACGATCTGCAATCCCACCCCGACCATCCCAACGCCGGCCGTTGGTGCGCCGACGCCGATGCCTACGGGCGCCTGATCGCGGGAGTCGACGCACGCCAGGTCGTCCCCGACGATCGCCTTCGGCGCCTCGTCCGCGAGCTGGCCGAGGCTTCCGACCGCGAAGAGGAGTACGAGCGCGTCGTCTTCGAGCACGACGCGCTGGCGGCTCTGCGCGACCAGATCGGAGCGGGACAATGAGGGGCGGCGCCGGCCCCTTCGCCGCCCGCTTCGGCGCCAACCTCGCCTACTGCCGCGAGCGGATGGGAGGCGTCTCCCAAGAAGAGCTGGGGATGCGGGCCGATCTGCATCGCACGGCGGTCGGGCAACTAGAGCGCGGCGAACGGGTGGCTCGCTCAGACACCCTGGTCAAGCTCGCCGGCTCGCTCGGCGTGCCGTATGACGAATTGCTCGATGGGCTCCTCTGGACGCCGAGCATCCGCACCGCGGGCTTGATGGATATCGAACCGTTCGCCGGCATGGAGGAGACCAGATGAAGCCGCTGTATGAGGTCGCGGTCGGCTTCGGAGAGAATCTGCGCCGCTGCCGGCACCGCGCCGGCCTCTCCCAGGAAGAGCTGAGCTTCCGCTCCTCGGTCCACCGGACCGACATCAGCAAGATCGAGCGCGGCGAATCCCTGCCGCGCACCGACACGCTGCTGAAGCTCGCGGGCGGGCTCGGCGTCGAGCCGCAGGAGCTGCTCGACGGGCTCGCCTGGGAGCCGCCGCCGGCAGCGCGTTTGCCTTGGGGCTCGTTCCGGGTCGCCTCGAAGGACGGCGCCTGCCCGCAGGAGGTCGCGCAATGACCTTCTCGGCGCTCGGCGTCATTGGCCTCGCTCTGATCGGCGCCTGGGTCCTCGGCGGGATCGCGCTTCGATTCGCGGGCCTTCTCCTCGCCTTGGCCGGCCTGCTCGGACTGAGCCTGAGCGGCAACGCAAACGGCGCCCTCGTCTTTGCGCTCGGCACCTGCCTCTGGCTCGTCGGCCACCTGCATTTCCGCTGGCGGCATGGCGCTTTCAAGAGCGCCCTCGCCGAATGGCTCTGCCTCGCCGCCGCAGGGCTCTGGCGCAGGGGGTTGGAAATCGCGCGGCGCGCGGCGCTGGGCCGCGCTGCTCGTTGAGGTGGGGCTTCCTAGCCCTCTCGCCGGGGGGACCACATGGGGCGCTTCGTCCTCTGTAGGGGTAGGCAGCGGCACCGACAACGGAGAGGAAATCGGCATCTTTGATGGGGCAAAGCAGTAGGACATTTGTCGGGAATGGGGGGTCACTTTGCCTGCTCGTCCCTCTGTTAGGTATGCGGCGAAGAGTTCAGAGGGCGAATTTCAGGGTGCACCACAGCGGCGGCGGTTCGCTCGCCCCTGCCCGCGGCGGGGTTGTTGCGGCGCGCCTCGCGGCGCGCTCGCGGCCTCCTCGACCCTGCCAATGGCCCAACTCCCGATTGGCAAGCGCGGGGCTCCGCAATGCCGCTTGGCTGCGCGGATTGCGGCTCGGGAAGCGCGCCCGAGTCATCTACCAACCGTATGCAGTGCGGGTCACGGTCGAGCGACTATCTCTCGGTGACAATCGCCTCACCCCGGCTCGTGCCGCACGCGCCCTCGGCACCCGCTATCGCCTCTGCGCTGGCTACGCAACGCCTTCTCCGGGACGGCCCGGCACCGCCAGCCTCGTCGTGGCTCTGCTGGCCTTCGCCCCTCTTCTGCTTCGCCTCACCGCTGGCTACTCAGCGGCTGCCACCGCGACCGTCATCGGCAGTCGATCCCAACCCACTCGCTGCGCTCGCCGCGCCGCGCCCGGCCGCGACCGAGCGGCGGCGGAATCGCGGTGCGCGGCGGCGGGGCTCGGCCTCGCGCTGGCTGGAGGAGGGCGACGGTGAGCCCTGCCTCATCTGCCGGCGCGCGTCGCCGAAGGAAGCGGTCGCATGGGGCGGCCCCGCCGCTCTCCGATCTCGACCACCGCATCCTCTCGCTACTCCAGCGCCACCGGGTTCTGACCCAGAACCAGCTCGCCGCGATCATCCCCGACGTCCCGGCCCGGACCCTCCGCTACCGCTGCTCCCGTCTCGCCGACCACGGCCTCGCCGGTCGCAGCCGTCCCTACCGCGAACGCGGGTCGGCTCCCTTTCACTTCTGGCCGACCCGCCGCGGTGAGGCACTGGCGAGCGGCGGGCCGCTGCCGCGAGGAGGCGAGCGCCGCGAGCCCAACCCCCTGTTCCTCGCCCACGCCGCCGGGCTCAGCGAGGTCTACGTCGCCCTGGCGACGACCTTGCCGGCCGGGGTCAGCCTCGCCCGCTTCGAGCGCGAGGGCGAGGCCCGCGAGCCATTCGCTTCAGAGTCGGGTCGTGGCGAGCGGGCGATCGCCCCCGACGCCTTGATCGAGATCGCCGAGGCAGATGATCGCCCGCTGCTCGCCTTCCTCGAGCTGGACATGGGAACCATGTCGCACCGTCGCCTGAAGCAGAAGGCGGCGGGCTACGCCGAGTACGCGCGGGCCGAGGCGTGGCGCGAGCGCCACCCGTTCTGCCCGGCGCTCCTCTTCCTCACCACGACCGAGCAGCGCGCCCGCTCCTTCCTCGCCGCGATCGAGCGCGAGCTGGGCCGCGATGCGCTGCTGCTGACCTGCGCCAGCGACCTGGCGCGCTCGCCTCAGCGCTGCGCTACCGATCCCCGCTGGCTCCTCTCCGTCGACGGCGGTGAGCAGTCAGTCGAGCTGCTGGCGGCGCTGCGCGAGGCGCGGCGGCCGTTCGAGGAAGCGGCAGCCGAGGCTAAGGCGGAGCGCGATCGGGACGAAGCGGAGCGCGAGCGCCTGCGCTCCGACCCCGAGGCGCTTTGCTCGCATTTGCGCCACTGGGGATTGGATCGCTTGGGCATCGAGCGCTTCGGTGCCAGCGCCGCCGCGGCGCTTGAGATCACGCTGAAGGGCGACGGCGCGCTGTCGGAGCCCGAGCGCCGGGCGCTGCTCGCGCTCGGCGGGACGATCAAAGACCCGCTGCGCCTCTGGCTCGGCGAGCGGAAGCCCGACGAGGAGGAGCGCTCGGCCTTTGACCGCCTCGTCGTTCATTGCCTCAGCCGCCAGCACGAACAGGTCGAAGCCCTCGCCGAGCGCTTCGGCGACGGGCCGGCGTTGCGCGACGCGCGGAAGCGCATCGGTGCCGGCGAGCCGTTGAGCGCCTTCGACGCCTCCGGGCTCGAAGTGGGGGCTGCCGACGACCGCCGCTCACGCGACGAGCAGGAACGCCTGCGCTCCGACTACCTGGCGTGGCGGGAGGAGGAGGCGCGGCGGCGTGCCAAGGCCCAGCGCCTGCCGGCCCGGCTCCGCAACGGCCCGGAGACCTTCCTTGAGGCGATCGACCGCCGATCGCTTCGCGTCTGCCAGCGGTGCGAAGAGATCGCCTACCCCGACCCCGAGCGGGCGCGGTACGAGCGCGGGGCGCGCGAGGTCGCCACTCGCTGCCACTTCTGCGGCGGTGGGGAACTTGCGCAGATCGGTCTGCTTGGGGAAAGCGAGGGCAAGGCACTCTGACTGTCGTTCGGCGATCTCGACCACCGATCGGCCGCAGCGTCAAGCGTGACGGCGCGCGAGCTTGTCCCAGCGCGAGCGGCGGCGCTCGTTCGATCACTCGGCGCCAGCATCAGAAAGCCGGGGGCGGCCGCCGCGAAGCGCCAAGTGCGCAGCAAGGGAAGGCAAGCGAGCTTCCGGCTCGCGTCCGGGTCGAGGTGCGCCGCATCCTCGACGCCGAGGCACGCCGCCTACTCGCCGAAGGCGTATACCGTGATTCGTCCGGCGCCCTTGCCCGTCGAACCGACGGTGGCGCGATCGATGGTCGTTCGGATAAGGGAGCGTCGGGCACTGACGCTTAGGTCGTCCCAGTCATCGACGTCGATAGTAAGGGCCGAGCGGACATCCCGTGAAAGGCTCGCCTTCGCCACCGCCTCATCGCGTATTTGGGCAAGCTCGGCGAGGCGGTCGGCCGCCGCGGGCTCCTCATCGAGTCCAGTGAACGCGCGGATGGCGGCGTCAAGATTCGCCTGCGCTCGCTCTGCGGCCTCAGCGTCGGCGCGAGCGTTGCTCTCGGCCGAGGCTTCGCCGTTGACCTCCCGCGCTCGGCGCTTGGTGGCCTCCACGATTACGTCCTCTGCGATCTGCGCGCCGATGGTCACCCGCCGTTCGCAGTCGCCGACAGGGGGACAGCGGTAGAACGGATACGAGCGGCCGTTCTGCGTTTGGGTCCCAACCACCATGCGCGCGCCACAGGTCCCACATCGCAAGACTCCGAGACGAGCGAGCAACCGATCGGATTTCGCCCGACGCCCCCGCGACGCTTTCTTCTTCTGGACGCGATCGAACAGGTCGCGCGGTATCGCGAGCTTGTGGGCTTTCCTGTTCACCAGGCTGCCGAAATGGATCTCGCCGAGATAGAGGCGGTTACTGAGCATCGACTGCACGCCGTGATAGCTGCGGTCGATCCCATGTTCTTTGAGGAACCCGCGGACCGCCTTGATCGTCGCTTCCTTGTCGCGGAGTTCGAACGCTGAGAGCACGATCGGCAGCTCGTTGGTGTGGATGACGCGGTTTGCCTCGTCAAGGGCGAGGCCGGGGGGAACGTCGGCGAACGGGCACACGCCGCGGGCGACTGCGTCTTCGACGGCCCTTCGAGACTTTTCAGCGTTCTGACGGCGGGAGAAGCGGTCCGCTGACGTACGAACCTCGGCGCTGAAATCCTCGGCTGCGGAACCATCAGAGAGGAGGCCCGCGTCGACCGCCCACACCTCGCCGCCGGCTTCCTGAACAAGACGGAGCACCTGCGCGCGGACCTCATGGCTCCACCACAACCGCTCGCTGTAGGCGCCCACGATCACGTCGGCAGCGCTCGTGAGGACCGCGCTGACGGCTCGCGACAGGCCGGGTCGGTCCTCCAGCGGCGCGTCCCCGGACACCCTCAGCTCGTCGTAGATGTCGTCGTCGGTGATCTGCCAGCCGTGCTCAGCGCAGAACCCCTTGATGGCCTCCCGCTGCTCCTTCGGGGAGACGAACTTCTCGCCCTTCCGGCCCTTTGGCTGGGAGACCCTGACGATCCCCACCGCTCTAAGCATCGGCCTAGAGCTTATTTCATTTGGACCTGCATGTCTCGGCGCGGGGATAGAAGTAGACCACCACGGTCTGGCCGCGGAGGTCGGAGAGCTTCACCTTCTCGCCGTTCTGGTCGCGCAGGGTGAAGTCCGGCGCCCTGTCGCCCTCGGCCAGCGCCATCAGTCCTCGCGCCCCGGCTCCTGGCCGTCCTCGTCCTCGTTCTCCTCTTCGTCGTCCTGTTCGAGGGCGGTTTCGGAGACGGAGCCCTCGAAGCCGGGGTGGTAGTGGGTCTGGAACGTCTGGAGGATGCGGTCGCGGCCGTCTTCGTCGATCGGCGTCTCCTCGGAGAGGCGGACCCAGTCGGCCCCCTCGTAGGCCTCGAGGTTGAAAACCTCCTGGTCGATCGAGGCCGAGTCGTCGACGACGACGACCACCTCGGTCTGCGGGTTGAAGTACGTGCCCGGCTGGACCAGCAGCTCCTCGACCTCGTAGAGGTTCTCCTCGGGATCCGGCGGCATCAGCGCGATCCTATGAGATCCGCCAGCTCGCGTTCGGTCTCGGCCTCGACGTCGAGCGGCTCGAGGCCCTGGCGCCGCCGCCGTTCGTTGCGGATCACGACCAGCTGGCGGACTTCCGCGCGCAGCTCCTCGTCGGCGGCGGACGCGCCGGCCTCCTTCGCCTCGGCCAGCAGCCGCGCCGTCTCCGCCTCGACGTCGAGGCCGGGCTCGCCGCGCCGCCGCTGCCGCTCCGCTTTCGCGGTCAGCAGCTGCCGCACTTCGGCCGCCTGGATCGCCGGGTCGAGCGGCGGTGCCGGGTCGGAGCCGCGCCGCGCCGGCGCTTCACTGAGGATCGAGAAGGGGCCGCCGCCGTAGGAGCCCCAGCCTCCCGCTGCCCGCTTCAGGGCGAAGCCGATCACCGGGGCGATGAGGCCGGTGAAGGCCAGCACCGCCGCGCCCTTCTGCACTGCGGTCAGTGCGAGCACGAAATCCACGGCCAAAGCGTAGACGGCCGCCTTTTCACGGCCGCCATTCGGTACTCTTCCTCCTGGTTGACTGACCAGTCAATCGGGAACGCCTTGCTGATGCGGCGGCGCTCCGCCCTCAACTTCGAAGCACGACGAAAAGGAGCTCCGACCGGTGGTTGACTTCACCCTGACCGACGAGCAGAAAGACCTCCGCGAGCTGGCCCACAGCTTCGCCGAGAAAGAGATGCGCCCGGTTGCCTGGGAGTACGACAAGGACGGCACCTGGCCGCAGGACGTGATCGACAAGGCCTGGGAGGTCGGGTTGATGAACACCCACGTTCCCGAGGCCTACGGCGGCCCGGGCCTCGACTACCTCTCCGGCTGCGTGATCGAGGAGGAGATCGGTTGGGGCTGCTCCGGGATCGGCACCTCGCTGATGGCCAACGGCCTCGCCGCCGCCCCGGTCGGCCTCGGCGGCTCCGAGGAGACGAAGAAGAAGTACCTCGGGATGCTGACCGAATCGGCCAAGCTCGCCTCCTTCTGCCTGACCGAGCCCGACGCCGGCTCCGATGTCTCCGGGATGAAGACCCGCGCCGTCAAGCAGGGCGACAAGTACGTCCTCAACGGCTCCAAGTGCTTCATCACCAACGGCACCTACGCCGACTGGTTCACCGTCTATGCCAAGACCGACCCCGAGGCCGGCCACCGCGGCATCTCCGCCTTCGTCGTCGACGCCAACGCCGCAGGCGTCACCGTCGACAAGAAGGAGGACAAGATGGGTCAGCGGGCCTCGAACACCGCGACGATCTCCTTCAACGACGTCGAGGTCCCGGCCGAGAACCTGCTGGCCGAGGAAAACCACGGCTTCAAACTGGCGATGATGACGCTCGACCGGACCCGCCCGGGCGTCGCCTCGATGGCCGTAGGGATCGCCCGCGCCGCCTTCGAGTTCGCCGCCGAGTACTCGAAGGAACGGGTCCAGTTCGGGGTCCCGATCGCGATGCACCAGGCGATCCAGTTCATGATCGCCGACATGGCGACCAAGGTCGACGCCGCCCGCCTGCTGACCTGGAACTCGGCCGTCCAGCTCGACCAGGGCCAGCGCAACACGCTGCGCTCCTCGGAGGCCAAGCGCTTCGCCGCCGACTCGGCGATGGAGGTCACCACCGACGCCGTCCAGGTCTACGGCGGCTACGGCTTCATCAAGGAGTACCCGGTCGAGAAACTGATGCGCGACGCGAAGATCATGCAGCTCTACGAGGGGACCAGCCAGATCCAGCGTCTGGTGATCGCCAAAGAGGTGCTGCTGCCGCGCAACATCGACGAGCGCACGCCGGAGTCCGAGGAGAAGGCCGCCGACGCCGCCCGCGACTCGCAATCGGAGCAGGCAGCAGCTACGGTCTGAGCCATGAGCACCGCCGTCGAGAGCGCCGCAGAGGGTAAAGCGGCGCGCTCGGCGGCGAGGCGCTCGAGCCACGCCGGCTTCGTCGCGCCGCCCGACCGCGAGGACCCGGTCGCGATCCTCGAGCGCCAGGCGGAGAGCCGGGTCCCCGACCTGGTGCCGATCCGCTACGGGCGGATGGCCGCCTCGCCCTTCGCCTTCTTCCGCGGCGCCGCCGCGGTGATGGCCGCCGACCTGGCGCGGACGCCGATCTCGGGGCTGCGGGTGCAGGCCTGCGGCGACGCCCACCTCTCCAACTTCGGCGCCTTCGCCGCGCCCGACCGCCGCCTCGTCTTCGACCTCAACGACTTCGACGAGACCCTGCCGGGGCCGTGGGAGTGGGACGTCAAGCGGCTGGCCGCGAGCTTCGCGATCGCCGGCCGCGAACGCGGCTTCAAACCCCGCCACTGCGACGCGGCGGTGCTGCGGACGGTCCGCACCTACCGCGAGGCGATGCGCGAGTTCGCCTCGCTCGGCAACCTCGAGGTCTGGTACTCGCGGCTCGACGTCGAGGAAGCGATCGAAGAGGCGGCGCAGGAGGAAGCGAGCGGGATCAAGGCCAGCGAGCTGGCGCGCGTCCGCCGCGGCGCCCAGAAGGCGCAGTCGAAGGACAGCCTCCGCGCCCTCGACCGCCTCACCGAGGAAGTCGACGGCCAGATCCGCTTCCGCTCCGAACCGCCGATCCTGGTCCCGGGCGAGCAGCTCGTCCCGGCCGCCGACGGCCGCCCGATCCTGGAGATGCTGAAGACGGTCGTCGACGCGTACCGCGAATCGCTGGGCCCGGAGATGCGGGTCCTCTTCGACGGCTACGAGTTCCGCGAGATCGCCCGCAAGGTGGTCGGCGTCGGCAGCGTCGGCACCCGTGCCTGGGTGCTGCTGCTGACCGGCCCGGGCGACCGCGACCCGCTCTTCCTGCAGGCGAAGGAGGCCGAGGCCTCGGTGATGGAGCCCTACGCCGGCGCCAGCGAGTGGTCGAACCACGGCCAGCGGGTGGTCGAGGGGCAGCGGCTGATGCAGACCGCGAGCGACATCTTCCTCGGCTGGTGCCGGGCGGTCGGCCTCGACGGGCGCGAACGCGACTTCTACGTGCGCCAGCTCTGGGACTGGAAGCGCTCGGCCGACGTCGAGCGCCTCTCGCCGTCGGGGCTCGAGGTCTACGCGCGGATCTGCGGCTGGACCCTGGCCCGCGCCCACGCTCGCTCCGGAAACCGCTTCGCGATCGCCTCCTACCTCGGCGGCAGCGACAGCTTCGACCGGGCGATCTGCTCCTTCTCCGCCGACTACGCCGAGCAGAACCTGCACGACCACCAGGCCCTGCTCGACGCGATCGACTCCGGCCGCGTCACCGCCGAGGACGCTTAGCCCCTCGGCTCACCCGGTCGTTCGGCGGCGGTAGGCCCGCAGCGTCAGCGGCACGGTGACGGCGAGCACGACGCCGCACCAGAGCACCGAGGCGAGGACCGAGTGCTCGAGCGGCCAGGCGGAGCCGTCGGGGATCGCGGTCGGGTTGCCGAACAGCGTCCGCACTCCCGCCGCCCAGGCGCTGACCGGGTTGTATTCGGCGAACTGACGGAGGCCGTCGGGAAGGCCCGAGACCGGGACGAACGTGTTGGCGACGAAGGTCAGCGGGAAGATCGCGACGAAGGCGATCCCCTGGACCGCGTCCGGGGTGCGGACGATGACGCCGACCAGCGTCCCCAGCCAGATCATCGAGATCGCCAGCAGGAACAGCAGGCCGAAGCCGGCGAGCGCTTCGAGCGGCGGCGAGGAGATCCCCCAGCCGACGACGAGGCCGGTGAGGACCATGATCGCGACCGCCAGGACCGAGGCCGAGAACTCGGCCGTCAGGTGGCCGAGCAGGAAGGCCGGCCGCGACATCGGCAGCGAGCGGAAGCGGTCGATGATTCCCTCGCCGAGGTCGGTCGCCATCGAGATTCCCGGCCCCATCATCCCGAAGGCGAGGGTCTGCACGAGGATGCCGCCGATCAGGTATTCCTTGTAGTCGCCGCCGCCGGGGACGTGGATCACGTTGCCGAAGACGAAGCTGAACAGCAGCACGAACATCAGCGGCTGCAGGGTGACGTCGAAGAGCTTCTCCGGGATCTGGCGGATGTGGGCGAACTGGCGCCTGGCGAGCACGGCGGCGTCGCTGACGAGCCAGCGCAGGCGGGCCGGGCCGGCCGGCGTGGTGGGGAGCGTGGCGGTGATCGATTCCGCGTTCATGCGGTTACCTCCTCTGGGTCGTCGTCCTTGGCCTTGGCCGGTTGGGCGGTGGCCCCGGCGCGGGGCCCGGTGAGCGAGAAGAAGACGTCGTCGAGGGTGGCCTCGCGGCGGCGCACGTCGTGGGCGTCGACGCCGGCCTCCTCGAGCGCCCGCACGACCTCGATCAGCCGCGTCGATTCGCTCGCCGGGGCGGTCACCAGCAGTTCCTCGGCGTCGACCTCGGGGGCGCCGGCGGCGACCCGCTCGAGCGCCGTCGCCGCCGCCGGCAGCTCGCTGTCGACGGTGACGGTGACGACCACGCGTTCGCCGCCGTGGCGCGCCTTCAGCTCGGTCGGCGAGCCGGTGGCGGCGCCCCGGCCGTGGTCGAGGAGGACGACGTCGTCGGCGAGCCGGTCGGCCTCCTCCAGGTACTGGGTGGTGAGGATCAGCGTGGTGCCACCGCCGACCAGCTGCCGCAGCAGGTCCCAGAGCTCGTTGCGGCTTTCCGGGTCGAGGCCGGTGGTCGGCTCGTCGAGGAAGAGGACCGGCGGCGAGGCGACGAGGCTGGCGGCGAGGTCGAGCCGGCGCCGCATGCCGCCGCTGTAGTCGCGGACCAGGCGGTCGTCGGCGTCCTCGAGGCGCAGCTCGGCGAGCAGCTCGGCGGCGCGGGCCCGGGCGACCTTGGCGGGCAGGTGGTAGAGGCGGCCGATCATCTCCAGGTTGGCGGCGCCGCTGAGCAGGCCGTCGACGGTGGCCGCCTGGCTGGTCAGGCCGATCCGCTGGCGGACCTCCCCGGGTTCGCCGGCGACGTCGAAGCCGGCGACGGTGGCGCTGCCTTCGGTCGGCGCGGCGAGGGTGGTGAGGATGCGGATCGCGGTCGTCTTGCCTGCCCCGTTGTGGCCGAGCAGGCCGAGCACCGAGCCGGTGGGCACCTCGAGATCGAAGTCGCGCAGCGCCCAGTGGTCGCCGTAGCGCTTGCCGAGCCCGGAAGCCGCCACGCTCGCATCGGTTGGAAGATTCGAATTCATTTCGTACCTCGTACGTTGGAGTAGTACGGCGTACGGGCAGATTAGCAGTACGATGTACGAAATGTCGTCACGTGCCAAACAGGGCTCCGCCCGGGACGCCGACCGGGAGCGGCACGCCCGTGAGGCCCTGACCCGCGCCGAAGACAGCGTGCGGCAGGCGGAAGAACGCGTCGAGGAAGCGACCGAACGGGCGGCGGAGAGCGTCGAGCGGGCGACTGACCGGGCCGCCGAGAAGGTCGAACGGGCGACCGAGCAGGCCGCGCGCAAGGTCGAACAGGCGCGGCTGAAGGTCGAGGAGAAGGCCGGGGAGGAGGGCCTGATCTGGTTGCGCGAGGAGCCCGCCGCCCGCCGCCCGTCCCACAGCCGCGCCGAGATCGCCCGCGCCGCGATCGAGATCGCCGACGCCGAAGGCTTCGATGCCGTCTCGATGCGCCGCGTCGCGCAGAAGCTCGGCGCCGGCACGATGACGCTCTACCACTACGTCCGCAACAAGGACGAGCTGGTGACGCTGATGAGCGACGCGGTGATGGGCGAGATCCTCGTCCCCGATGGCGAGCTGTCGGGCGACTGGCGCGAGGCGCTGACCCAGATCGCAACCCGCACCCGGACCGCCTTCGCCCGCCACCGGTGGATCTTCGAGCGCTTCGGCGACGGCCGACCCGGTCCCAACGGCATGCGTCACTTCGAGCAGTCGCTCACCGCCGTCGCCGCGCTCGGGCTCGAGCGGGGGGAAGTCTTCGACGTGATCGGCCAGGTCGACGACTTCGTCTTCGGCTACGCGCTGCGCGAGCTGCAGGAGCGGGAGGAGCACGAGCGCGGCTGGCCAGACGAGGTCGTCGACTTCCTGCAGCGCGAAATCGACAGCGGCGACTACCCGCGGATGACCGCCTTCTTCGGCACCGACGTCGAGGCCGCGATCGACGAGATCATCGACCTGATCGGCGAAGAGGACCGCTTCGCCCGCGGCCTGAAACGCCTCCTCGACGGCATCGAAGCCAACCTCCCTCCCCGCACCTAGCGGTTTCTAGGGACGAACCGCCCCGTCGGGAGGGGGCGAGTTCGGGGTGTGGTTGTCCTTTCCTACCGCATGCGGAGGAAAGGACAACCGCAGGCTGCGGCGCGGAGGAAAGGACAACCACACGGGGAGCTTGCGGCGCTCGCTACGAGACAGCATGGCGTGGTGTCGGTTCGGCAGCTCGAAATGAAGCTCGGGTACTCGGAGAGCTCGATCGGACGGGCGGTGGCGGCGGGGCGGTTGCATGCCCTCTATCGCGGGGTTTATGCGGTTGGGCATCGGAACTTGTCGGTTCGCGGGGAATGCCTCGCTGCGGTCCTTGCGGTGGGGCCGGGGTCGTTGTTGAGCTACTGGTCGGCGGGGTGGCTCTGGGGGTTGATCAGCACTCGGCCACGGACGTTTCATGTGACGGCGACGGGGCCGCGGCGGTTGCGGGATCGGGATCCGGTGCGGGTGCACAGGGCTAGGAATCTGGTCGAGGCGGATCGGAGCGTGGTGGAGGGGATTCCGGTCACTTCGGCCGCTCGCACGTATCTCGATCTCGCCGAAGTGGCGAAGCCGCGCCGGCTGCCGAAACTGCTGAAGCGGGGCGAAGAGCTGAACCTCCTCGACTACTTCGAGGTGCTCGCTTGCTGCGAGCGCAGCCGCGGGCACAAGGGCGCGAAGCCGCTCACCGGGGCGCTCGCCGCCTACCGCCCCGAAGGTCGCGTCACCCGCTCCGACGTCGAGCGCGACTTCCTCGCCCTGGTCCAGGCCGCCGGCCTGCCGCTGCCGGCGACCAACTACATCGTCGGCCCCTTCGAGCTCGACGCCTACTGGCCGGTCGCCGGGCTCGCCGTCGAGCTCGACACGTACGGGACCCACGGCACGCGCGCCTCCTTCGAGTCCGACCGCGAGCGCGACGCCGAGCTCGCCGCGGTCGGCATCACCGTCATCCGCGTCACCGACCGCCGCCTCGAACGGGAACCGGAGGCGATCGCCCGGCAGCTGGCCGGGCTGCTCAGACCGGCCGCGGTGCTGCGTCGCCGCGCTTCGCGGCCTTCGCCCGTTTGACTTTGTCGAGCTCGACCTTGCGCAGCCGCACCGACTCGGGGGTGATTTCGACGCACTCGTCGGCGCGCAGGAACTCCAGCGAGGCTTCCAACGAGAGCCGGGTCGGTGGCGCCAGCCGCACCAGCACGTCGGCGCTCGCCGCCCGCATGTTGGTCTGCTGTTTGGCCTTGGTCGGGTTGACGTCGAGGTCGTCGGAACGGGCGTTCTCGCCGATCACCATGCCTTCGTAGACCTCCTCGCCCGAGCCGACGAAGAGCGTGCCGCGATCCTGCAGGCTCATCAGCGAGTAGCCGGCGGTCTGGCCGCGGCGATCCGCCACCAGCGAGCCGGTGCCGCGGGTCCGCAGCTCGCCCGCCCACGGCTCCCAACGGTCGAAGACGTGGTGGAGGATGCCGCTGCCGCGGGTCTCGGTGAGGAACTCGGTGCGGAAGCCGATCAGGCCGCGGGCCGGCACCAGGTAGTCCATCCGCACCCAGCCGGTGCCGTGGTTGCCCATGTGCTCGAGCCGCCCTTTGCGCCCGGCGATCATCTGCGTCACCGCGCCGACGTGCTCCTCGGGCACGTCGATCGCCAGCCGCTCGACCGGCTCGTGCACTTCGCCTTCGATTTCGCGGGTCACCACCCGCGGCTGCCCGGCGGTCAGCTCGAAGCCCTCGCGCCGCATCAGCTCCAGCAGCACCACCAGCTGCAGCTCGCCGCGGCCCTGGACCTCCCAGGCGTCGGGACGGTCGGTGTCGCGGACCCGGATCGAGACGTTGCCGACCAGCTCCTGGTCGAGCCGCGCCCGGATCTGCCGCGCGGTCAGCTTGTTGCCGCCCTCGGTTCCGGCCAGCGGCGAGGTGTTGATGCCGACGACGACCGAGAGCGAGGGCTCGTCGACGCTGATCACCGGCAGCGGTCGCGGGTCGTCGGGGTCGGCCAGGGTCTCGCCGATCGTCACCTCTTCCATCCCGGCGACGGCGATGATTTCGCCCGGGCCGGCCTCGGCGGCGCTGACCCGCTCGAGGCCCTCGGTGACGTAGAGCTCGGAGACGTTGGCCCGCTGGATCTCCCCGTCGGCCCGGCACCAGGCGATCGGCTGCCCGGAGCGGATCGTTCCCTCGTGCACCCGGCAGATCGCCAGCCGCCCGAGGTAGGGCGAGGCGTCGAGGTTGGTCACGTGCGCCTGCAGTGGCGCGCCCTCCTCGTAGGTCGGCGCCGGGATCCGCTCCAGCATCAGGTCGAGGAGCGGCCGCAGGTCGGTCCCTTCGACCCCCTCCTCGAGCGCCGCCCAGCCCGCTTTCGCGTTGGTGTAGACGATCGGGAAGTCGATCTGCTCGGAGTCGGCGTCGAGCTCGATGAAGAGCTCGTAGACCTCGTCGACGACCTCGCTGATCCGCGCGTCCGGCCGGTCGACCTTGTTCACCACCAGGATCACCGGCAGCTTCGCCGCCAGCGCCTTGCGCAGGACGAAGCGGGTCTGCGGCAGCGGGCCCTCGGAGGCGTCGACCAGGAGCAGCGCCCCGTCGACCATCGTCAGCGCCCGCTCGACCTCGCCGCCGAAGTCTGCGTGCCCGGGCGTGTCGACGATGTTCAGCTTCACCCCGTCGTGGTGGACGGCCGTGTTCTTGGCGAGGATCGTGATCCCCTTCTCGCGCTCGAGGTCCATCGAGTCCATCACCCGCTCGGCGACGTCCTGCCCCTTGCGGAAGGTGCCGGTCTGCCACAGCATCGCGTCGACCAGGGTCGTCTTGCCGTGGTCGACGTGGGCGATGATCGCGATGTTTCGGAGGTCGTCTCGGGTCTTGCTCATGCGAGTTGGAGAGGGTAGAGAGTGCGGGCGCTCGACCGGTTGCCGCGTCGTCAACGGGTGCAGGCAAAACGAAGCCCGCACGGGGCGGGCTTCGCGACAGATCTGAAGAGCGGTGCGCTCAGCTCGTCTGCTGAACCTGCGCAGCGGCGGGGCCCTTCGGCCCTTCTTCGGACTCGTAGCTCACTTTGGAACCCTCGGTCAGGCTCTTGAAGCCCTCACCCAGGATCGCGCTGTGATGGACGAACACGTCCTTCGAGCCGTCATCGGGCGTGATGAACCCGTAGCCCTTGTCGTCGCTGAACCACTTGACAGTTCCGGTCGGCATGCATTGCCTCCACTTCCTGTGCTGCGAACCCAGAGGATGCATGAAGCAACGACTGCGAGCGCTAGACACAAACTTCGCCGGTTACCCCGGCCTTGACGCTGGGCACGGTAGCAGGATCAACGGCACCAGGGTGTGAATTTCGCAGGACCGTGGCCGCGGCGTCCGCGCTCGAATCTAGCGTTGTCGTGTGCGCTTCCTCGACCATGTCGACCGCGAGGCGATCCCGCAGCTGCTGGCCCGCGACGAGTATTTCTGGCTCGACCTCGACGAACCGGGCGGTGAGGAGGAGAGCTTCCTCGCCGAGACCTTCCACTTCCACCCGCTGGCGCTGGAGGACCTGCGCAAGCGCGGGCAGCGGCCGAAGCTCGAGGACTACGACGACTACATGTTCCTCGTCTACTACGGCGCCGGCCAACGGCAGGGAGGCGAAGGCGAGGTCGAGCTGCAGGAGGTGCACGCCTTCATCAGCGGCAGCTACATCGTCACCTCCCACGCCGGCCCGATCGACGCCCTGAGCGAAGCGCTCGAGCGGCTGAAGGCGCAGCCGCCGCGCTCCGAGCAGTTCGTCGTCTACCGCGTCCTCGACGCCCTCACCGACAGCTTCTTCCCGGTGCTGGAACGGCTCGACGACGAGCTCGAAGGGCTCGACGAAGCGATCTTCGACGACCCCTCGCCGAACCACCTCGAGCAGATCACCAAGCTGCGCCGCCAGCTGGTCGAGCTGCGCCGGGTGGCGTCGCCGCAGCGCGACCTGCTCGCCCGCGGCACCGACGAGATCCTCGAAATCCCCGGCCTGCAGGCCGACTCGCGCGAATACTTCCGCGACGTCTACGACCACGCGATCCGCATCTCCGAGCAGATCGACTCCTTCCGCGACCTGCTCGCCGGCAGCCGCGACGCCTACCTCTCGACCGTCTCCAACCGGCTCAACCAGATCACGACCCAGCTGACCGTGGTGGCGACGATCTTCCTGCCGCTCTCCTTCCTGGTCGGCTTCTTCGGCCAGAACTTCGCCTGGCTGGTGCGGAACATCGACAGCGAGGCCGATTTCCTCGTCTGGGGCGTCGGCGGCGCCCTGGTCTCGGTGCTGGCGCTGCTGCTCTGGTTCCGCCGCAGCTCCTTCATTTGAGTTGATTGAGCCGAACTGCCGATAATGGGGTGGTGACTGCAGTTCGCTGGACCGTGCCCGCTGCCCTGATCGCTCTGCTCTGCGGGCTCCTGCCCGCCGCGGCCTCCGCTGTCCAGCTCGGCGGGGCCAAGGCGCTCGCGCCCTCGCTGCGGCAGCTGGCGAAGCCGAAGGTGCGGGCACTGCCGCGCCATGCGCAGGAGCGGCGGCTGGGCGATCTCGGGATCGCCGCCAGCGGGCCGGGCTCGCTGATCCGCGAGGACGGACGGGTCCTGGTCGAAACCCAGTTCGAAGTGGGAGCGATCTCCCGCCTGCCGGCGCTGCGGGCGGCCGGGGCCGAGATCGTCGCCGCCAGCAAGCCCTACCAGCGGGTGACCGCGAGCGTCCCGCCCGCCGACCTGCACGAGCTGGCGAGGGTGCCGGGGGTGACCTCGGTGCGGCCGGTGCGGGCGCCGGTCCTGCGGGCGCCGCCGGAAGCCTGCCGCGGCAGCGTCGTCACCGAGGGCATCGGCCAGCTCCAGGTCGAACCGGCGCGCGAACGGATCGAAGAAGAGCTCGGCGAAGCGCCGAAAGAAGGGGAAGGGCTGACGATCGGGGTCCTCTCCGACTCCTTCGACCAGGCGACCGAAGCGGTCTCCGGCGGTCCGATCGCGACCAACGCCTCGCGGGACATCATCAACAAAGATCTGCCCGGGGAAGCAAACCAATGCGCCGGACAAAGCGAACCGGTCGCCAACGGCAGGCTCTACGAATTCGAGGAAGGCGATGAGCCGCCGTTCGACGAGGGCCGGGCAATGCTGCAGATCATCCACGACATCGTCCCCAAGGCCCGGCTCTCCTTCACCAGCGCCTTCAACGGCGAACTCGCCTTCGCCGAAGGAATCGAAGAACTGGCCGAACCGGGAATCGGACGGCCGAAAGCCGATGTGATCGTCGACGACGTCGGCTACTTCGAAGAGCCGTTCTTCCAGGATGGGCCGGTCGCGGTGGCAATCGAAAAAGTCGTCGGCGAAGGCGTCACCTACCTGACGGCGGCGGGGAACGACAACCTCCTCAACGCGGAAAAAAGCGAAATCGCCTCCTGGGAAGCGCCGGAATTCCGTGACTCCAGCAGCTGTCCGGCCGCGGTTCGGGCGCTGTCGGGGCTGAACGCCAGCCACTGCATGGACTTCAACCCGGAACCCGGTGTGGTCGACCGCACCTTCGGGCTCGAGGTCGAACCGGGCGAAACCCTCACCGTCGACCTGCAGTGGGCCGAACCGTGGGAAGAGGTCAACACCAACCTCGATGCCTTCCTGCTCGACGCCGAAGGCCGGCTGCTGACGCTCGCGACCGAACGGAACCTGGAAACGCAGGTCCCGGCTGAGATCCTCCAGTGGGAAAACGAAGGCGCCGCGGAAAAGACGGTGCAGCTGGTGATCAACCGCCGCTCCGGCCTCTCCTCGCCGCTGCTGAAGTTCATCCTGCTCGAGAACGGCAGGGGGGTGAGCGCCACCGAGTATCCGCGCTCGGGGGGCGGCGACGTGGTCGGCCCCACCGTCTACGGCCATGCCGGCGCCGCGGCGGCGATCACGCTCGGGGCGGTCCACTTCAACAAAGCACCCGAAGCGACCAGAGAACCGGAGCCCTACTCCTCGCGCGGCCCGGTCACCCACTACTTCGGTCCCTATGAAGGGTCGACCCCGGCGGCGCCGCTGCTCCCGCCGGAAGTGATCTCGAAGCCGGACGCGGCGGCGACCGACTGCGGCCGCACCACCTTCTTCGCCGCCCTGTCGTCTCCGGGCATCTGGCGCTTCTGCGGGACCTCGGCCGCGGCGCCGCACGCCGCCGGGCTGGCGGCGCTGGCGATCGAAGCGAGCAAAGCGGCCGGGGGGACTCCGACGCCGGAAGACATCGCCGAAGCGCTGACCGGCACCGCCGTGCCCGTCGGGTCGACCGGGGCGGAATTCGGTCCCTGCGCGGTCGGCGGCGGCCTGCTCGAAGCCGAAGGCGTGGTCCAGGCGATGCGCGGGCTCGTCACCCCGGTCACGCCCGCCGAATGCGAAGCCCCGGAAAGCGGCGGCTCGGTTTTCGTCGCCCCCGGCAACTGGGGCCTCGAAACGCCGCCGACGCCCGAACCGGAAGAAGAAAAGAAGCCGCCGACGCCGCAGCCGCCGGTCAACCCGCCGCCGATCCAGCCTCCCGAAGAAGCCAAGCCCGCCCCCGCGACGAAGATCCTCACCCATCCGCAGAAGATCGTCCGCACCGGCAGGGCGTTGGCGCGGGTCGTCTTCCGCTTCGGCTCCCAACCCGGCGGCGCCAGCTTCCGCTGTCAGTACGACGGCTCGCCCTGGCGCAACTGCTCGGCCACGGTCGCGCGCTGGTTCGGGCTCGGGCCGCACGTCGTCCGGGTCCAGGCCAAGCTCCACGGGGTCTTCGACCCGACCCCGGTCGTCTACCGGTTCAGGATCGCTCGGAGCCGCTGACCCGCTCGGGCGTCGCTTCGCGCTCCGCCTGGCGCCGCACGATCCAGTGGCCGAGGGCGAGCAGGGCGATCACCGCGATCGCGCTGCCGACGACCAGCGGGTCGGTGAGCGAGAGGCCTTCCAGCCGGGTCCCGAAGTAGACGGCGAGGGCGGTGATCGGCATGTAGCCGACCAGGGTGGTCCAGAAGAAGCGCCAGAGCGGGACCCGGGCGGCGCCGGCCGCGTAGCCGGCGAGGCTGAAGGGGATGATCGGGATCAGCCGCACCGCCAGCAGCAGGGTGACGCCGCCGCGCTCGATCATTCCCTCCAGGCGCTCGAAGCGCTCGGCGCCGAACCAGCGGTCGAGCAGCGGCCGGGCGACGCTGCGGCCGAAGCCGTAGCAGAGCATCGCCGAGGTCATCCAGCCGACGGTGACGATCCCGATCGCCGGGAAGAACCCGTAGGCGAAGCCCGCCGCGGCGTTGATGATCTCCGCCGGGAACGGGATCACGGCGTGGATCAGGGTCAGGGCGATGATCAGCAGCGGACCGCCGATTCCGAGGCCGTTGATCTGGTGGCGGACCTCGGCGGTGTCGCCTTCGATCGCCGCCTCGCAGGCCCGCCGCAGCTCCGGCACCAGCATCACGATCGCGGCCAGCAGCGCGATCCCGGCCAGGGTCAGCCAGATCTCGGTCCAGGGCAGACGGGGACGAGCGCGATCCACTCCCTGAAAGGTAGAGCCGTCAGGCCGGCGGCCCGTCGCGCAATCGCGCCGCCAGGCCCGAATGTCGGCCGCCGCTGTCGTCGCGGCGGACCGCGCCGGCCAGCGCCGCCCGGTCGCCGACCAGCACGCAGTTGCTCCTCGCCCGCGTGATCGCGGTGTAGAGCAGCGGGCGGGTCAGCATCCGCGCGTGCGAGCGGTGGCAGACGCCGACCACCACCGGCACCTCGCAGCCCTGCGCCTTGTGGACGGAGATCGCGTAGGCGAGGCGCAGGTAGGCGGTCTCGTCGTAGGGGATGGTCAGCGAGCCGCCCTCGTCGGTGTCGACGTGGACGACTTCCGCGTTCGGGTCGTCGCCGCGGAGGAAGACGATCGAGCCGTTCATCAGCCCCAGCTCGTGCGAGTTGCGGGTCTGGATCAGCCGGTCGCCGACCCGGAAGCGCTCGCCGAGGGCGCGCTTGCCGTCCGGGTTGAGCCGCGCCTGAAGGCGCTCGTTGAGGGCGTCGATCCCAACCGCTCCCCGGTACATCGGCGCCAGCACCTGGACCTCGCGCACCGGATCGACCCCGAAGCTCGCCGGCGCCCGCTCGGCGACCACCTCGACCACCGTCTCCAGCGCCCGCTCGCCGTTGGCTCGGTCGATGAAGAAGAAGTCGCGGTCCTGGTCGGGGCCCGGCTCGGTGTGGGGCTCGCGGCCGTGGTTGATCTCGTGGGCGGCGGTGGTGATCATCGAGCGTGCCGCCTGGCGGAAGATCTGGCTGAGCCGCACCACCGGCGCCACCCCGGAGGCGATCAGGTCCTCGAACGGCTTGCCGGCCCCGATCGGCGGCAGCTGGTCGGCGTCGCCGACGAAGACGACGTGGGTGGTCTCGGCGAGGCCGGCGAGGAGCACCTCGATCAGCCGCAGGTTCAGCATCGAGGACTCGTCGACGATCACCAGGTCGACCGGCAGCGGCCGGCCCGGCCGGAACGCCGCCTCGCGCCCGGGGAACCACTCCAGCAGGCGGTGGATCGTCTTCGCCTCGTGGCCGGTCGCTTCCTCGAGGCGGCGGGCGGCGCGGCCGGTCGGCGCGCAGAGGGCGACGGTCGCGTTCGCCGCCTCCGCCTCGGCGACGATCTGCCGGGTGCAGACGGTCTTGCCGACGCCGGGGCCGCCGGTGAGGACCGAGACCCGCGCCGCGAAGGCGCCGCGGACCGCGGCCCACTGCTCGTCCGTAAGGCTGTCGTGCGGCTCCTCGCCGGGATCGTGGTCGAGGTGGGCCGGGGCGCCGGCGCGCTCGCGCAGGGTGGCGGCGACGGCGAGCTCGGAAGCGTGGGTCGGCTCGCGGTAGGCGCGCCCCTCGTCGAGGAGCAGGCCGGGGGCCACGGCCAGCACCTCGGGATCCGGAGTCAATCCGAGCAGGCGGGCCGAGCGCCGCGCCAGCTCGTCCAGCGGCAGGTTGGTGTTGCCCTGCTGCTCGGCCTCGCTCAGGGCGTAGACGGCGGCGGCCTGGGCACGCCGGCTCGACTCCGGCGGCACGTCGGCGGCGAGCGCGATCTTGTCGGCGCGGGCGAAGCCGACCCCGGCGACCTCGGTCAGCCGGTAGGGGTCCTCGTGCAGGATCGCCATCGAGCGCTCGGCGTAGCGGGCGTGGATCGGCGCCGCCAGGTGGGCCAGCCCGTGCGGCGCCAGCTGCACGTGGAGGTCGCGGACGGCGCGGCTCGCGTGCCACGATTCGGTCGCCGCCGCGGCCTGGTCGTGTCCCATGCCGGTGAGCGAGGAGAACGCCCGCTGCGGGTCTTCGGCGATCACCTGCAGCACCGCCTCGCCGTGGCGATCAACCAGCTTCTCGGCCCGCGCCTTGCCGATGTGGCGCAGGCTCGTCAGGTAGGCGACCTGGCCCTCGCGGTCGGCCGGGTCGAGCGGCAGCGCTCCTTGCGCCCGCAGCTGGCGGCCGTAGCGCGAGTGGGTCTGCCACTCGCCGCTGACTTCGGCCCGGTCGCCGGCGTCGAGGTGGCCGACGGGGCCGACCAGGGCGAAGCCGTCGCCGCCCTCGGTCTCCTGCACCTCGAGCACCGCGTAGCCGTCGTCCTCGGCGCGGAAGATGACGCCGAGCACCTCGACCGTCCCCGTATACGAGGCGGCGTCGGCGTCGAACAGGGTCGCGGTCGTGGCCACGCACGAAAGCTAGCCCGCGCCGAGGCGTCAGCGGCCCGGTACCGTCTCGCAAGATGCGGGGAATTGCGGAGACGAACGACGCCGCGGCCTCTGCCGCCGCGTCGCCTTCATAAGAGGAGGCCGAGCCGTGAGCTCACCCATCGGTCTTTGCGAGCGCTGTCGCCACCAGCGCCTCGTCCCCAACACCCGCGGCTCGGTCTTCTCGCTCTGCGAGCGCTCCCGCAGCGACGAGCGGTTCCCCCGCTACCCGCGGCTGCCGGTGCTCGACTGCGTCGGCTTCGAGCCGCGGGCGCAGGGGGAGGGCGAGGCCGCTAGCTCGTCGCCATCGGGTCCGGTACCCCGAGCTGGGTGATTTCGGGCGCCTCGTAGGCCTGCCCGGGCGTGCCGCCGAGCGCGAGCAGCCGGATCCCCTCCGGCCCGGAGACGACCTTGCGCCTCTCGCCGGGGCCGACCCTGACGATGCGGTCGATCTCCAGCGGCACCTGCTCGCCGCCGATATCGATCTGGCCGCCGCCGCGCAGCACCACGTAGACCTCCTCCTGGCCGCTCTCGCTGTGGTCGTGCTCGGGGTATTGGTCGAAGCTCGGCGGCAGGTCGATCACCTGCATCCCGAATGACTCCACGCCGAGCTCGGCCCGCGCCCTCTTCATGCCGCCGAGGTAGACCGCCTCCATCTCGTCGATCGATTTCACCGCGTAGTCCGCCATCGATTGCTCCTCCTCCCGGGCCGCGATCGGCCCGGTGCCGTAATTAGAACGAACGTTCGTGCTTTTTATATGCTGAGGTGCGTGAGCGCAACTGTCGGCACCGCGACCAGGCCCGCCGCCACTCCCGGCAAGGGCGAGCAGACCCGGGGGGCGATCCTCGAGCGCGCCGTCGACCTCGCCTCGGCCGAGGGCCTCGAGGGGTTGACGATCGGCCGCCTCGCCGCCGAGCTGCGGATGAGCAAGAGCGGCCTCTTCGCCCACTTCGGCTCCAAGCAGGATCTGCAGCTGGCGACGGTCGCCGCCGCCGCCGCGCGCTTCACCGCCGACGTGATCCAGCCGGCGCTGGCCCTTCCGGCCGGCACCGACCGGGTGCGGGCGATGGCGTCGAGCTTCCGCGCGCACCTCGACGACTACACGGGCGGCTGCTTCTGGTCCTCGGTGACCGTCGAGTACGACGACCGGCCCGGGCCGGTGCGCGACGCGATCGCCGCCGCGATCGACACCTGGCTGGCGGTGCTCGCCGACGAAGCCGCCGCCGCCGGGGTCGAGGATCCCGACCGCTTCGCCTTCGAGCTCTACGCGCTGGGGATGGGGGCCAACGCGCGCTTCCGGCTGAGCGGCGACCGGCGCGGCTTCGAGTACCTGGGTGATCTCCTCGCGCGCCTGCCCGATCCCCCTCGCTAGCCGGCCGAGCACCCCGGTTGGCTAGGTTTCTCCGCAGGGACCGAATGCGGACGAGGAGGATGGGATGGACGTTGGAATCGGGCTTCCGAACGCGGTGCCGGGGACTACCGGGCCGCAGCTGGTCGAGTGGGCGCGCCGGGCCGAGAGCCGCGGCTTCTCGACCCTCGGCACGATCGACCGGATCGTCTACGGCAACTACGAGCCGCTGGTCGCGCTCGCCGCGGCGGCGGCGGTGACCGAGCGGATCGGCCTCTCGACCTCCGTCCTCCTCGGCCCGCTGCGCGAGAACGCGGCCTCGGTCGCCAAGCAGGCGCTCAGCATCCACGCGCTCTCCGGCGGGCGGATGACGCTCGGCATCGGCCTCGGCGGTCGCGACGACGACTATGAGATGGCCGAGGTGGCGATGGACGAGCGCGGCGACGCGATCGACGCGATGCTCTCGAAGATCCGCGAGACCTGGGACCACGAGCTGGTCGGCCCCGACGTGCCGAACAGCCCGACGCTGCTGGTCGGCGGCGGCGTCGACGCCTCGTTCGCCCGCGCCGCCAAGTATGGGGACGGCTGGATCGCCGGCGGCGCTCCGCCGGACGTCTTCGCCGAAGCGGCGGAGAAGGTCAAAGCGCAGTGGGCCGCCGCGGGGCGGGAAGGCGAGCCGCGGCTCGCCGGGCTCGCCTACTTCTCGCTCGGCCCGGACGCCGAGGCGAACGCAAAGGCCTACCTGACCGACTACTACGCCTGGCTCGGCGAGGACACCGCCAACTTCATCGCCGACTCGGCCGCCAAGGACGCGGAGACCGTGCAGGGCTACCTCCAGGCCTTCGAGGCCGTCGGCTGTGACGAGCTGATCCTCTTTCCCAGCTCCGCCGACGCCGAGCAGGTCGATCTGCTGGCCGACGCCGCGGGGCTCTGAGCTGGCCGACGAGCTGCCGATCCTCCTCTTCGCCGGCCCGCCGGAGCTGGAGGCCTGGCTGGAGGAGAACGCCGAGGGCTGCGAGGGCGTCTGGCTGAAGATCGCGAAGAAGGGGGCGGCCGAGCCGAGCGTCACCTACGCCGAGGCACTCGAGCTCGCCCTCTGCTTCGGCTGGATCGACAGCCAGAAGCGCGGCTTCGACGATCAGCACTTCCTGCAGCGCTTCACGCCGCGGCGGCCGCGCGGCCGCTGGTCGAAGATCAACCGCGAGAAGTGCGAAGCGCTGCTGGCGGCCGGGGCGATCCGGCCGACCGGGGTGGCCGAGATCGAGGCGGCCAAAGCCGACGGCCGCTGGGACGCCGCCTACGCCGGTGCGCGCAGCGCCAAGGTGCCCGACGACCTCCAGCGCGAGCTCGACGCCAGCCCCGCCGCGGCCGCCTTCTTCGCCGAGCTCGACGGCGCCAACCGCTACGCGATCCTCTACCGCCTCGACGAGGCGAAGAAACCCGAGACCCGCCAGCGCCGCCTGCAGAAATTCGTCGCCATGCTCGAGCGCGGCGAGAAGATCCACTAGGTCCGCCGCCTCGCCGCTACTCTGCCGGCATGGAAAACGCCCGCAAGCAGCCGGTTTGCGCCGACCCACGGGCGCCGGACCCGTGGCGGGACAACGAGCGCGCCCGGCGGCGGCAGCTGCGCGAAGACGCGCGACGGCCGCTGGCGGTGAACCTCGCGGAGGGCCTCGCGCTGAGCGAATTCCTCTCGACCTTCACCGGCAGCGCGCGGCGGCGTGAGCGCGGAGCAACTGCGGCGGAAAGGTGGAAGTGGGGGGCCGCCTGCTCGAGGGCTCCGCGATCAAGACGTTCTTGCGGACCGGCGATCGACGGACTCGAGGTCAGGGTCTGCTCGCTGGAGGATCTGCTGGAGATGAAGCGCGCCAGCGATCGGCCGCGCGACCGGGATGACCTCGAAGCGCTCGAGGCCGCGCGTGGCGACGAGCCCGCGGGCGGTCTCTAACCTCACGGGCATGGATCGCGTCCTGCTCGAACAGACGCTCGCCGAGGCGGGCGAGCCCTCCTACCGCGCCGACCAGGTGTGGAAGTGGGTGGCGGGCGGCGCCCGGGGCTACGAGGAGATGACGAACCTGCCGGCGGCGCTGCGCGAGCGGCTGGCGGCTGAGGTGCCGTTCTCGACCCTGAGCGTGGTCGAGGAGGCGAAGGCCGACGACGGCACGGTGAAGACGCTGTTCGAGACCGCCGACGGGCGGCCGCTGGAGGCGGTGCTGATGCGCTACCGCGACGGCCGTCGCTCGGTCTGCCTCTCTTCCCAGTCCGGCTGCCCCCTGACCTGCACCTTCTGCGCGACCGGGCAGATGCGGTTCGGCCGCAACCTCAGCGCCGACGAGATCCTCGACCAGGCGCTCCACTTCCGCCGGGTCGAAGACATCGACCACGTCGTCTTCATGGGGATGGGCGAGCCGACGATGAACATCGACAACGTCCTCGCCGCCTGCGAGCTGCTGCCGCAGGCGGGGGTCTCCCACCGGCGGACGGCGATCTCGACGGTCGGCTGGGTGCCGGGCATCGACCGCCTCGCCGAGTGCGAGCTGCCGGTCGCGCTGGCGCTCTCGCTGCACGCTCCGAACGACGGCCTGCGCTCGCAGCTGATGCCGGTCAACGACCGCTACCCGCTGGCCGAGGTGCTGGCCGCCTGCGGGCGCTACCTCACCCGCCGCCGCCGCAAGGTCTTCGTCGAGTACGTGATGCTCGACGGCGTCAACGACCACCCCGAGCACGCCCGCGAACTGGCACGGCTGCTCGATCCCCGCGCCTACAAGGTCAACCTGATCCCCTACAACCCGACCGGCGCCTACGACGGCTCGCCGCCGGAGGCGATCGAGCGCTTCCGCGCGATCCTCGCCGAGCACCGCCTCACCGCCACCGTCCGCCTCACCCGCGGCCGCGAGATCGCCGCCGCCTGCGGCCAGCTCGCCGCCTCCGCGGCCTGACTGGCGCTCTATCCGTCTCCGGCGCGGATAAAGCGCCAAAAGGAAACTGGCCAGCCAGCCAGTTACGATGCAGCGAATGGCTACGGTTGATCAGGCGGTGCCGGTGCAGCGGCCGCCGCAGATGTCCGCGAACCCGGTGCGGCGGGTGGCGGCCGACCTGGTTGCCGAGTGGCGGGGGAGGGGAAAATTCCCACCGGGGCCGGGGGACTTCAGCTGGGCGCGGACCCACCAGATCGCCCATGACCCGCTGCCGCTGCTGCTCGGGATGTACGAAGAGCACGGGCCGATCTTCTCGATGCGCCTGCTTCACACCCGCGTCGTCTTCATGCTCGGCCCGGAGGCCAACCACTTCGTCACCGTCGGGGCGCCGGAGAACTTCCACTGGCGCGAGTCGAGCTTCGGCGACCTGATCCCGCTGCTCGGCGACGGCCTGCTGACGATCGACGACGACTACCACGACCGCGCCCGGGCGATCATGATGCCCGCCTTCCACCGCGAACAGGTGACGGCGGCGGTCGACTCGATGCGGCTCGAGACCGCGGCGGCGGTGGCGGCGCTGCCGCTCGGCGGCGTCGTCGACGTCTACGACTGGATGCGCAACCTGGCGATGCGGATCGCGATGCGGGCGCTGCTCGGGCTCGACCCCGACGAGGCTGGCAAGGGCGCGATCGCCGCCGAGCACTTCGAGCGGGCGCTCGGCTTCTTCGGGATCGACTACGGGCTGCGGCTGCTGCGCGGACCCGGCTCGCCCTGGCGCAGGCTGGTCGCCTCGCGCCGCATCCTCGACGAGATCGTCTTCGCCGAGATCGCCGAGCGCCGCGCCGCACCCGACCCGGAGCGCCGCGACATCCTCAGCCTCCTGGTCGCCGTCCGCGGTGAGGGCGGCGAGGCCTTCAGCGACCGCGAGATCCGCGACCAGGTGATGACCCTGATGTTCGCCGGCCACGACACCTCGACCTCGACCGTCACCTTCCTCCTCCACGAGCTCGCCCGCCATCCGGACGTGCTGGCGCGGCTCTGCGAGGAGCAGGACCGGGTGCTCGGCTCCGAGCCGCCGAGCGCCGCCCAGCTGGAGCGCGACCTGCCCTACCTGGAGATGGTGGTCGACGAGGTGCTGCGGCTCTACCCGCCGGCCTGGATCGGCCCCCGCCGCGCCGTCCGCGACTTCGAGTTCGGCGGCTACTCGGTCGCCCGCGGCGCCTACGTCAACTACTCCTCCTGGGCCAGCCACCGCCTGCCCGAGGTCTTCCCCGAGCCGGAGGCCTTCGTCCCCGAGCGCTTCACCCGCGAGCGCAAGGCCGCCCTGCCGCGCGGCGCCTACGTCCCCTTCGGCGGCGGCCAGCGGATCTGCATCGGCAAGCGCTTCGGCCAGACCGAGGTCAAGCTGGTGGCCACGATGCTGCTGCAAGAGCTCCGCCTCGACGCTCTTCCCGGCCGGACGATGACCGTCCGCCAGATGCCGACGCTCTCCCCCCGCGGCGGCCTGAAGATGCGGGTCGACCCGCGCGCTTAGGGTCGGCGCCTAGACTCGGGCGCTCTTGCGCGCGCTGGTCATCTCCGACACCCACTTCGGCGCCTGGACGGGCCGGGACCTGCTGCGGGAGGAGCTCTTCCTCGAGCGGCTGGCGCCGCAACTGGAGGGCCTCGACGAGCTGATCTTCCTCGGCGACCTCTACGACTTCCTCTTCGGCTCGCTGGGCGAGGCGGTCGACGCCTCGGGCGGCCTGCTGGAGCTGATCGCGGCGCAGCTCGGCGGCAAGCGGCTGGTCTTCCTCGCCGGCAACCACGACCATCACCTGGTCCATCGCGACTACGAGAACCGCCTCGAGGCCGAGCTGGCGGCGGGAGGCTCGCCGGAGGCTCGTGTCGCGCCGCCCTTCGAGCCGTCGGGCCCGGCCTTCTTCCAATCGTTCCTGGAAAAGCGCCTGCCGGGGATCGAGGTCGAGATCGCCTACCCGACCTACAGCTTCGCCGGCGTCCTCTGCACCCACGGCCACTACCTCGACCCGCACGCGCGGATGAGCGGCTCGCGCGGCTCGCGGCTCCTGACCCGGACGCTCTGGGCGATCGCCGCCGGCGGCCCCGAGCAGCCGAAGTGCATCGAGGACTACGAGTCGATCACCACCCTGCTGACCGAGTGGCTCTACGTCGCCGCCCAGATGCCCCACGGCACCCATGCGCAGCAGAACGTCTTCCGCGCCGGCCAGCGCGCCGCCCGGATCGGCTCGACCGTGACCGCGCCGGTCCGCGGCGCCCGTCGCCTCGCCGAGGAGCTGCGCTCGCGCGGGGTCGGCGCCGGCCAGGACGGCGACGGGGCGCTGCCGAGCAGCGAGCACTTCGAGGCCGTCGTCCGCGAGGAGGCGGCCCGCCAGAACCGCGAGCAGCCGCTCGCCGGCCCCGCCTTCTCGCGGCCGCTCTACCCGGAGCCGACGGTGATCTCGCGCAGCGACCCGGCCGAGCACGCCTTCGAGGCCTTCGCCCAGGCCGTTGCCAACCTCGGCTGGGACCGCGAGGCCGAGCAGATCGTCTTCGCCCACACCCACCAGCCGCTCGCCGACCTCCGCTCGGCCCGCGGCGGCTCCACCCGCTACTGGAACACCGGCTGCTGGATCTACGAGCCCGACCTCGGCTCGCGCGCCGCCTACGCCCGCTACCTGCGCTACGCCTGGCCCGGCACCGCGGTCGTGATCGACGACGAAGAGCCCTGCCCGCGCCTGGTCGAGACCCTCGCCGACCTCAACCCCCTGAACGGCGGCCCGGGCCTGCCGCCCGCGCCGTGACCGCCCTCGCCCTGCTCCCCTTCGCGCTCGGTGAGACCTGGTGGGGGGTGTTCGGCGGCCTGATCCCGATCGTCGGCCTGGTCCTGATCGGGCTCGTCATCTGGCGCGCCGCCCAGCCCCCCGAGGAGCCGCAGCCCCCCGAGGGTGAGGACGAGGACCAGGCCCCTACTTGATGAAGAGCATCTCCTCGTACTTCGGCAGCGGCCAGAGGTCGTCGGCGACGACCTTCTCCAGCTTGTCGGCGGTCTCCCGCACCTTCGCCATCGCGGTCAGCTGCTGGTCCCGCGCGTAGGTGGCGAGCTCCAGGCCCTCCATCTCGGTCGGGTAGGCGTTCGCCTCCTTCAACTCGCCGAGCCCGGAGACGAGCTCGTCGACCAGCTCGCGGACCTCGCCCTCGAGTGCCGAGACGCCGGCCTCGGCGATCAGCGAGAGCTGCCGCAGCCCCGCCGGCAGGATCATCGTCTGGGCGATCGCGTACGCCTCCTCGGCCTCGATGTTGGCCCGGATCGCGTACTGCTCGAGCCAGACGTCGTAGCGCGACTCGAGCTCGCGCTTGCTCATCACCTCGTAGCTCTCGAAGCTGGCGACGGTCTCGTCGGAGATCACCTCGGGCAGCGCGTCGGGCGTCGTCCGCAGGTTTTTCAGTCCCCGGCGCTCGGCCTCGGCGTGCCACTCCTCCGAGTAGTTGTCGCCGTTGAAGCAGACGACTTTGTTGGCGAGGTAGGAGTCTTTGACGATCTCCATCACCGCCTCGGGCATCTCGGTCCCGGCCGCCAGCTTCTCCTCGAGCTTGCCGGCGAGCTCGTCGATCGCCTCGGCGACGATCGTGTTCAGGACGGTGTTCGGGAAGGCCAGCGACATGCTCGACCCGAGCGCCCGGAACTCGAATTTGTTGCCGGTGAAGGCAAACGGCGAGGTGCGGTTGCGGTCGCCGCCGTCGAGCGGCAGCTGTGGCAGCACGGTGGCGCCGAGGTCGAGGTAGGAGGCCGGCGTGTTGGGGTCGCCCTCGCCGGTCGCGATCGCCTCGAACACCCTTTCCAGTTCGCCGCCGAGGAAGATCGAGATGATCGCCGGCGGCGCCTCGTTGGCCCCGAGCCGGTGGTCCTGGCCGATGTTCGCGACCGAGGCCCGCAAGAGGCCCTGGTGCTTGTTGACCGCCTGGATCACCGCGGTGCAGAAGAAGAGGAAGTGGATGTTGTCCGAGGGCGTGTCGCCCGGGTTCAGCAGGTTCTGGCCGGTGTCGGTGCCCATCGACCAGTTGTTGTGCTTGCCCGAGCCGTTGACGCCGGCGAACGGCTTCTCGTGCAGGAGGCAGACGAGGCCGTAGCGCCGGGCCACGTTCTGCAGCGTCTGCATCAGCAGCTGCTGGTGGTCGGAGCCGACGTTCGAGTTCTCGAAGATCGGGGCGATCTCGTACTGCGCCGGCGCCACCTCGTTGTGGCGGGTCTTGACCGGGATGCCGAGCCGCCGCATCTCCAGTTCCGACTCCATCATGAACGCGAGCACCCGCTCCGGGATCGAGCCGAAGTAGTGGTCGTCGAGCTCGTGGCCCTTCGGCGGCTGGGCGCCGAACAGGGTGCGCCCGGTCGAGATCAGGTCGGGCCGCTCGAAGTAGTACTGCTCGTCGATCAGGAAGTACTCCTGCTCGGGCCCGACCGTGGTGAAGATGTGGTCGGACTCCTCGTCGCCGAGCAGCCGCAGCGCTTTGATCGCCGAGCGCGAGAGCGCGTCCATCGAGCGCAGCAGCGGGATCTTCCCGTCGAGTGCCTCGCCGGTCCAGGAGGCGAAGGCGGTCGGGATGCAGAGCAGCGTCCCGTTCGGGTTCTCGAGGATGAAGGCGGGGCTGGTCGGGTCCCAGGCGGTGTAGCCGCGGGCCTCGAAGGTGGCGCGGACGCCGCCGGTCGGGAACGAGGAGGCGTCGGGCTCGCCCTGGATCAGGTCCTTGCCGGAGAAGCCGGCGATCATTTTCCCTTCGCCGGCCGGCTCGAAGAAGGAGTCGTGCTTCTCCGCGGTCGAGCCGGTCAGCGGCTGGAACATGTGGGTGTAGTGGGTGGCGCCCTTCTCCAGCGCCCAGCTCATCATCGCCTCGGCGACCTCGTCGGCCAGCGCCGGGTCGAGCGGAGTGCCGCTCGAGAGGCTGGCCTGCAGGCGCTCGAACACGTCAGCCGGCAGGCGTTCACGCTGGACGCCGACGCCGAAGACGTCGATCCCGAAGACGTCGTTCTCCGGCAGGGTCAGGTCGACGGCGCCGAGGGCCCCCCCGTTGGCGCTCCACTGCGCGGCGGTCACGTTCTGCTGCCGGATACGAGTCATCTCTTCGTCAGTTCCTCACTTTGGCGCGCGCCCAGATGCCCCGGGCCCGTTCTCGGTTTCAGGGTCGGTCCCCATTAAAGAGCCAGACAATCGTAATTGCGCCTGCCCAAGGGACCTTTGTACCGCGGTACAGCGTTGCGCGGGACGCCTTTATACGCGGTGGAACCGCGGTGTGGTTGTCCTTTCTTCGGCTATCCCGAGGAAAAGACAACCACGCATCCTCATCCCGAGGAAAGGACAACCACGCGTCAGGCGAGGGGAGCGGCGGCGAGGAGGCCGAGGGGGTGGCGGAGGCGGAAGCCGCCGGTGGGGCGCATCTCTTCGCTCCAGCCGGGGCCGGTGCGGTCGCCGTCGGTCGCATACGAGGTGTCCCAGCGCAGGCCGGCGATGACCGCGAAGACGTGTTCGCGATTGGCGTAGATCCGCACCCAGGAGCCGCCGCCCCCGTCGCCCCAGCGCATGAACCCGGTCGAGTCGAGCGGGTATTCGAGCAGGCCGGCGGCGTGCATCACGTAGGAGACCGAGCCCGAGCAGTCGTAGCCGGCGGCGTTCCAGTCGCGGTGGCCGCCCCCCCAGTGGTAGGGCCGGTGGCGGATCCGGTTGCCCGCTTCGATCATCGCCTCGACCGCGGGTGGGGCGGAGGGCGGCGCCACCGCCTGGCCGTCCGGCAGCAGGCGCGCGGTCGGCACCGCGGCGCGCGCCGAGGCGACGACCCCGAGCAGGGCGCTCATCACCAGCAGCGCGCAGAGCGCGAGGAAGCTCGGCCGAGACCTCATGCGCCGCATATCGGCCCGATTTACGCTGCCTTTACATCGCTGGACGCCCGTCTACGCGGTTTTGGGGTGGGGAAGGGCGGTGCCACGCGGGCGTCGCGAACGGATAGCCTCCCGCGCGGCGGCACTGGCCGCCGAGCCAGAGCTCGCAACCTCGGGAGGAAGACCGCACGATGTTCGTTTCCAAGGCCGCCGTCGTCGGCGGCGGCACCATGGGCGGGGAGATCGCGCAGGCGATCGCCGCCGCCGACATCCCAGTCGTCGTCAAGGACATCGACCAGCAGTTCGTCGACGCAGCGCTCGACAAGGCGCGCGCCGTCACCGAGGGCCAGCTCGCCGGCCAGGTGAAGAAGGAGAAGATCACCCAGGAGCAGGCCGACGCCCGCCTCGCCGAGGTGATGGCCAACGTCACCGGCACCACCAGCTACGACGGGTTCGGCGACGTCGACTTCGTGATCGAGGCGGTGCCGGAGCGGATCGAGATCAAGCAGGCGGTCTTCCGCGAGATCGACGCCGCCACGCCCGGCCATGCGATCCTCGCCTCCAACACCTCCTCGCTCTCGATCACCGAGATGGGCGAAACCACGCTGCGCGCCGACAAGGTCGTCGGCTTCCACTTCTTCTACCCGGCCTCGGTGATGCCGCTGGTCGAGGTGATCGTCGGCGAGGACACCTCGCAGGAGACCGCCACCGCCGCCTACAACTTCGCCCAGGCGATCAAGAAGCAGCCGATCGTCTGTGGCGAGGTCCCCGGCTTCGTCGTCAACAAGATCCTGATGGCGACGATCGGCGAGATCTGGCGCGCCCAGGAGGAGCAGGGGCTCTCGCTGGCGGCGATCGACAGGGCGATCGCCGAGGCCAAAGTCGCGCCGATGGGGCCGTTCTTCCTCACCGACCTGCTCGGCCTCGACACCGTCCTCCACGTCGCCGAGCACCTGAACCACTCCTACGGCGAGACCTTCTACGTCCACGCCGGCCTGCAGCAGCTGGTCGGCGAAGGCAAGCTCGGCGCCAAGAGCGGCGGCGAGGGCTTCTTCAAGGACGGGCAGCAGACGATTCCCGGCGAGGCTGAGCCCGACGCCGAGGAGCTGGTCGCGATGTTCACCTGCCGGGCCCTGATCGAGGCCTGCCTGCTGGTCGAGGAAGGCGTCTGCTCGGTCCGCGACGTCGACCTCGGGATGATGGCCGGCGCCGGCCTCGACCCGCGCCGCGGCCTCTTGCCGCCGTTCTGGAAAGCCGACGTCGAGGGGCTCGACAAGGTCCTCGAGACGATGGAGGACCTGGCCGAGAAGCACGGCGAGCGCTTCGAGCCGCCGATCACCCTGCGCCGCCTCGTGGCCCAGGGCCGGCTCGGGATCGCCAGCGGCCAGGGCTTCTACCCCTACCCGCAGCCCGACGAGGGCGAGCAGCCCGACAAGGTCAAGCTCGAGACCCGCGATGGCGTCGCGATCGCCTGGCTCACGAACGCGCCGATGAACGCGGTCTCGCCCGACGTGATCCGCGACCTGCGCACCGTCTGGGACCGGGTCAAGGCCACCGACGGAATCGGCGCGATGGTGATCGCCTCCTCGGTTCCGGTCGTCTTCTCGGCCGGCGCCGATATCAAGGCCTTCACTTCGATGGGCGAGGCCGGCGGCAAAGAGCTGATCGACTCCGGCCACGCACTGCTGCGCGAGCTCGGGACCGAGCGGGTGGCGACGATCGCCGCCGTCAACTCGATCGCCTTCGGCGGCGGCTGCGAGCTGGCGATGGCCTGCGACGTGCGGATCGCCGCCGAGGCCGCCGTCTTCGGCCAGCCGGAGGTGAAGCTCGGGATCATCCCCGGCTTCGGCGGCACCCAGCGGCTGCCGCGGCTGGTCGGCGAGGCGAAGGCGCTGGAGATGAACCTGGTCGGCGACGCGGTGCTCTCCGAGGAGGCGCTCGAACTGGGCCTCGTCAACCGCGTCGTCCCCGACCACGAGCTGTTCGAGACGGCACTGATGTGGGGCCGCAAGCTCGGCGGCCAGGCGCCGATCGCGGTCGAGCAGATCAAGCGGGTCTCGCACAACGGCGACATCGACGCCGGGATCGAGGCCGAGAAGCAGGCCTTCGGCGCCGTCTTCACCTCCGAGGACGCGAAGGAGGGCATCTCCGCCTTCCTCGGCAAGCGGACGCCGAAGTGGAGCGGCAGGTAGCGAGCAGCGAGGTCGAGACGCTGGCCGGGCTCCTCAGCGGGGCCCGGTCGGCGGTGGCGCTGACCGGCGCCGGCGTCTCGGTCCCCTCGGGGATCCCCGACTTCCGCAGCCCGGGCACGGGCCTGTGGGAGAAGGTCGACCCGATGGAGGTGGCCCACATCTCCGTCTTCGAAGCCGACCCGGCGCGCTTCTGGCGCTACTACCGGCCGCGCTTCCAGACCCTCGGCGACAAACGGCCGAACGCCGCGCACGAGGCGCTCGCCGAGCTCGAGCGGCGCGGCCTGATCAGCGGCGTCATCACCCAGAACATCGACCGCCTGCACCGCGCCGCCGGCTCGCGCGAAGTGGTCGAGGTCCACGGCTCGATAGATACGAGCACGTGCCGAGAGTGCGGGACGAGCTTCGGGCTGGACCGCGTCGAAGAGCTCTTCGACGCGGCCGGGGTCGCGATCTGCGCCGAGTGCGGCGGCGCGGTCAAACCGGACGTCGTCCTGTTCGGCGAGCTGCTGCCGGAGGCGGCGATGGCGCGGGCGCAGGAGCTGGCCGAGGCGGCCGAGCTGATGATCTGCGTCGGCTCCTCGCTCGCCGTCTACCCGGTCGCCGGCCTGCCCGAGCTGACGCTGGCGGCCGGCGGGCGCCTGGCGATCGTCACCCAGGGGCCGACGCCCTACGACGAGGTCGCCGCGGTCAAGCTCGAGGGCGAGGTCGACGAGGAGCTGACCGCGCTCCTCGCCGCTACTCCCTCCTAGAACCTCACGCCCTGCTTCTCGCAGTCGGCGACGACCGTCTCGGCACGCGGGCCGCTGAATTCGGCCGCATGCGAGCAGAGCCTTGACGCCTCCTGCCCGCAGCCGCTGATCGTTTCGGCGCCGACCTTGCCGGCGACGGTCGCGCGGATGCAACCCTCGGCGGGCCCAGGGCGGCTGTCGCCGACGGTGAAGGCGATCACCGCGACGATCGCGATCACGGTCACGGCGAGGGCGCCGAAAGCTGCCTTCAGCTCACGCGGGCTGAGCTTGTATAGGGGAGTGGTCTGTCGCTCGTAATGTCCTTCCAGTGGCATGGGAGTCACCCTAGCCCGCGCCTTACAGGTGTCATACCGACACTCGGGCGAAGATTCCCGGCCGATCTTTGGACACTCGTACGTGGTCGCAGCGGCCGGCCACCGACAGGCTTCCTTTCGCAACTCCTACCAACGAAAGGAAGCACTGGATCTAATGGAATGGCTGAGCGAAGGCGCCAACTCATGGCAGCTCACCGCCGCAACCCTGGTCGGCCTGATGAGCGTCCCGGGGTTGGTCGTCCTCTACGGCGGCGTAATGCAGAAACGCTGGTCGGTGAACTCGATGATGATGGCCTTCGTCGCCTTCGCCATCGTGCTGGTCCTCTGGGTCCTGGTCGGATTCAAGATGGGCTTCGGCGAGCCGATCCACCTTGCTGACAGCGGGTTCTTCGGGAACTTCTGGGGCAAGCCCGAATCGATCCTGAACAGCCACAGCCTGCTCGAACAGGCGCACATCCCGGAGCTGGCGGAAGAAGAATTCCTCTTCCCGCAGTCGACGTTGGCGTACTTCCAGATCGTCTTCGCGGCGATCACGCCGATTCTCATGCTCGGCTCGGTGCTGGGGCGCTTCAACTTCAAGGCGTGGATCCCGTTCGTCGCCCTGTGGACCCTGTTGGTGTACACGATCAACGCTTTCCTGATCTGGGGCGGCGGTTGGTTCGCGCAGCAGGGCGCCCTCGACTACTCGGGTGGGTACGTCATCCACCTCGCGGCCGGGGTCTCCGGATTCGTCGCCGCGGCGGTGATCGGACCGCGCCTGCAGCGCGATCGAGAGGTCGACGCGCCGAACAACCTGGCGATGGTCGCGGTTGGTGCCGGCTTGCTGTGGATGGGATGGAATGGGTTCAACGGCGGTGACTGGTACAGCGCCGGCGAAATCGCCTCCGCCTCGATCCTCAACACGAACATCGCCGTCGCCGTCGCCTTCCTCGTCTGGGTCGCGATGGACTACCTGACCGGGCGCAAGCCGAGCTTGATCGGCAGCGTCAACGGGATGATCGTCGGCCTGGTCGCGATCACCCCGGGCGCCGGCTTCATCAACGGTTGGGCAGCGATCATCGTCGGCATCGTCGCCTCGGTGATCGTCTACCTGGCGCTCAACTACCTGAGCCGGGTGGCGCCGTTCCGCAACGTAGACGACACCCTCGGCGTCGTCTACACGCACGGCTTCGCCGGTGTCGTCGGCGGCCTGATGGTCGGGATCTTCGCCAACAGCCTGATGGCCGGCGAACACGAAGGCCTGATCTCGGGCGGTGGGCTCCACCTCCTCTGGGTGCAGGCCTACACGGCCGCCTGGGTGATCGGGTTCTCGGCGATCGGGACCTTCATCCTGCTGAAACTGGTCGGCCTGGTCGTACCCCTCCGGATGTCCGAGGCGGACATGGAGACGGGCGACATCGCCGTCCACGGGCACGAGGTGTACCCCTCCGACGTGCCCTCCCTCGGCTACCCCTCGGGAACTCCGGCGCCTTCCCCGACGCCGACCCCGGCCCCCGGCACCGCGTCCTAGGCGCGAGGTCAAGGTAGTCAGCCGCACGGAACCGCCCCGGCCTTTCCTCCCCGGGGCGGTTCCGCCGCTGGTGCAACCATCGCTTCAGACTTCGACTTCGGAAAGCTGCAGGAGGCAAACGAAATGGCCCTCAAGATCATCGTTTCCTACGACGACACCGACAACGACCGCGACGCCCTCGCTCTCGGCCGGCTGCTGGCGCTCAACGGCGCCGAGTTGGCGCTCGCCTACGTCCGCCATTCCTTCGGCGAATCGCTCGAGCAGGAGCAGGCCGAAGAGCTGCTCGCCCGCGGCGCCGCCTCGGTCGGCACGCCGGAGATGCCGAAGCACGTCATCGTCAACCCGGCAACCAGCGTCGGCCTGATGGAACTGGCCGAGCGCGAGCAGGCCGACGTGATCGTCTTCGGCTCCGAGTACCGGACCGCTCGCGGCACCCTGAAGCCGGGCATCTCCGCCCACAAACTGCTGCTCGGCGGCCCCTCGGCGATCGCCGTCGCCCCGGCCGGGCTGCGCGAGAACCCGGCGGTCGGCGTCAGCACCGTCGGCGTCATCGACGAGGGCGACAGCGCCGCCCGCGAAACCGCCAACAGCCTCGCCGCCGCCCTCGGCGCCACCGTCGCCGAGTACGAGTCGGGCCGGCTCGACCTGCTCGTGGTCGGCTCGCGCCCCGAGGCGCCGGACGGCAAAGTCGTGCTCAGCGCCAAGAGCGACTACGCGGTCGAGGCGGCGAACTACCCGGTGCTGGTCATCCCGCGCGGCGTCTCGCTCGACTTCAGCGGCACCTCGGTCGCGGCCTAGAAGGGCCTAGACCGGCCGCTGGACCACGAGGATGACGGCGGCGACCGTGGGGTCGCCGCTGTCGAGGCGTGCCTTCACCGTCTCGAGGTCGACGCTCTGCGACTGCTTGCCGGAGACGAGGCCGGCCAGCGTCTGCACCGCCGAGTCGGTCTCGATCACGATCGCCGCCGGGCCCGCGGTGCCCTCGCGGCGGGCCTGGACCGCCTCGTCGAGCAGCCGCTTGGTGACGAACTCGCCGGCGCGCTCGGCGTTCGACCAGCCGTTGCCGAAGGAGAGCTCGGGGTTGCTCAGCTCCGGCCCTTCGAGGATCCGCAGCTCCGACTCCTCCGGCTGCCACTTGCGGTCGCCGAGCTCGATCGGGCGCCTGTTGATCCAGGGGTCGACGATCGAGCGCTGGACCACGTCCTCGCTGAGGTTGAAGGCGCGGGCGTGGTTGATGCCGCCGGAGATCTCGACGTGGAAGGCCATCGGCCGCGACGCTACCGGTTTCGCAATGATCCGCGTCGTGGACGCCATCCTTCCCGACGCCGTCATCTTCGACAACGACGGCCTGCTGCTCGACACCGAGTCCGTCTGGACGCGGGCCGAGGAAGACCTGTTCGAGCGCCGCGAGCTCGAGTTCAGCGCCGCCGACAAGCGCCAGCTGGTCGGCACCTCGGCGGCGATCGCCGGCGGCATCCTCGAACGCCGCCTCGGCGAGCCGGGCAGGGCCGGGGAGCTGATCGAGGAGCTGAACGAGCTGGTCGTCGAGGAGCTCGAGCGCGGGGTGGAGGCGATGGTCGGCGCCCGCGAGCTGCTGGCGAGCCTGGGCGAGCGCGGCACGCCGCTGGCCCTGGTCTCGAACTCGCCGATGCGGTTCGTGCGGCGCTCGCTGGAGATCGTCGGCCTCGAGGACTCCTTCGACGTCGTCCTCAGCGCCCACGAAGTGGCGGCGCCGAAGCCGGCGCCCGACCCCTACCTCGAGGCCTGCCGCCGCCTCGGCGTCGAGCCCGGCCCCACCGTCTTCGCGCTCGAGGACTCGCCGAGCGGGGTCGCCGCCGCGGTCGCCGCCGGCCTCACCGTGATCGGCATCCCCTCGGTCGAGGGCGTCGCCCTCGACGAAGCCCACCACCTTGCCGAGAGCCTGCGCGACGAGGTCGTCGCCACCCAGCTGGTCCTGTAGAGCCTCCTAGCCGCGCAGCACGCGGCGGCGGCGCAGGACCCGCTCGCAGATCGTCAGCAGCTCCTCGACTTGGCCCAGCCGCTCCGGCGGCAACTCGCCGGCGAGGGCCGCGTTGGCGGCCTCGCCGGCCTCGCCGCGGTTCTCGCCCAGGACCTCGAGGTCCTGGGCCTGGCCGGCATCGCCCTTCTCCTCGCCGAGCTCGGCGAGGCGCGCCGCGAG
>DASXOF010000151.1:0-28466 GCA_036494495.1 Solirubrobacterales bacterium
ATGCACAACCACTCCGGCCGGCAGCCGGCAAAGGACAGCCACGCTGAGGAGCGTCGGGGCGTTCACGTTGGTGCTGGGGGCGTTGTGGCTGGCGCTGACGATCGTCACCGGGGTCAGCTACCTGAGCCATGGGGTCGACGAACTGAAAGGGGCGTTCCAGCGGGTCGATCAGCTGGTGTTCGGCGGCTGGCTGCTGGCCCTGGCCTGGGCCGCGTTTCGGGACCCGGGCGGCGAGTAGGGTGCCCGCGGTGGCAATCGAGATCGCAACCGTCAGCAGCTGGCGCGAGATCGGCGAATTCGTCGATCTCCCCTTCCGCCTCCACGCCGGCACGCCCTGGGTGCCGCAGCTGAAACTGGAGCGCAAGCTCTTCCTCCTGCGCAAGCTCAACCCCTACTTCAGCCACGGCGAGGCCGAGTACTTCGTGGCGCGGCGCGAGGGGCGCGTGGTCGGGCGGATCACCGCTCAGGTCGACTTCGCCTACAACCGCTTCCACCAGAGCCGCACCGGGATGTTCGGCTTCCTCGAGTTCGAGGACGACCCGGCGGTCCTGGCAGCGCTGCTCGAGGCGGCCGAGGGATGGCTGCGGGCGCGCGGCTGCACCGAGATGCTGGGGCCGATGGACTTCTCGCTGAACGACGAGTCCGGGGTGCTGATCGAGGGCTTCGAGCTGGAGCCGCTGATCCGCCAGAACTGGCACCCGCCCCGTTACCAGGAGGCATGCGAGGCGGCCGGGCTGGAGAAGGCGATGGACCTGCTCTCCTGGGACCTCTCGATCGACGACCGCGCGCAGATGAAGCCGATCATCGAAAAATTGGCCGAGCGCTGCAAGACCAAGCACGGCGTCACCGTCCGCAAAATGACCCGGCGCAGCCTGCGGCGCGACATGGACCGCTTCGCCGAGGTCTACAACTCGGCCTGGTCGGAGAACTGGGGCTTCGTCCCGTACTCGAAGCAGGACCTCGACGCCTACGCCCTCGACCTGCAGCTGGTCTACAGCCCAGAATGGTTCATGGTCGCCGAAAAGGACGGCGAGACGATCGCGATGGCGATCACGGTGATGGACGCCAACCAGTTCCAGCGCCGGATGGGCGGCAGGCTGCTGCCGCTCGTCTGGTGGCACTTCCTGCGCCGCAACAAGACGACGGACCGGCTGCGGGTCGGCTTCCTCGGCGTCAAGCCCGAGTTCCAGCACACCGGCGTCGCCGCCCTGCTCTACGTCGAACACTTCGAAGCCGCGTCGCGGTCGCGGATGAAACACGGCGAGGCCGGCTTCATCCTCGAGACCAACCACGCGATGAACTCCGGCCTCGAAGCGATGAACGGCCGGGTCGTGAAGAAGTACCGGGTCTACCGGCGCGCGCTCTGACGCCCGGGGCGCGTTTGTTCGGCTATATCGAACAAAGGCGCCCCAACCGCTAGGGCGCGGTGACGGCGACGACGCAGTTCTGGCCGCCGAAGCCGAAGGCGTTGGCGATCGCGGCGCGGACCGGGGTCTCGCGGGCGACGTTGGCGACGTGGTCGAGGTCGCACTCGGGGTCGGGGTTGTCGAGGTTGATGGTGGGCGGCACGACGCCGTCGCGGATCGCGAGCAGGCAGGCCATCGCCGCCAGCGAGCCGGCGGCGCCGATCAGGTGGCCGACCATCGACTTCGGCGAGCTGACCGGGATCGAGTCGGTGGCCTCGCCGAGCACGGAGCGGATCGCCTTCGACTCGGAGCTGTCGTTGGCGCGGGTGCCGGTGCCGTGGGCGCAGACGTAGCCGAGCTCCTCGGGCGCGATCCCGGCCCGCTGCAGCGCCATCTCGATCGCCAGCGATGCGTAGCGGCCGCTCGGCTCGGGCGCGCTCATGTGGAAGGCGTCGGCGGTGAGGGCGCCGCCGGCGACCCGCCCGTACGGCTCCGCCCCGCGCGCCTCGGCGTGCGCGGCCGACTCGACCACCATCGTCACCGCGCCCTCGCCGAAGACGAAGCCGTCGCGGTCGGAGTCGAAGGGGCGGCTGGCGCCGGCCGGGTCGTCGTTGCGCTCGGAGAGCGGCCCCATGTTCGAGAGCCCGGAGAACATCGCCAGGTTGATCCCGGCGTCGCCGCCACCGGCGACGACGACGTCGGCCTCGCCGGCGAGGATCAGCCGCCGCGCCTCCATCAGCGCGTAGGTGCCGGTCGCGCAGGCGAGCGAGCTGGCGTTGACCGGGCCGTGCAGGCCGAGGTCGATCGCGATCTCGCAGGCGGCGATGTTGGGGATCGTCGAGGCGACGTAGAAGGGGCTGACCGCCTTCGGCCCGTCGGCGAAGAGCGCCGCCATGTTGCGTTCGGTCTCCGGCGTGCCGGCGACGGCGCAGCCGAAGGTGACCCCGGCCCGCTCGGCGATCGACTCGAGCTCGCCGAGCCCGGCGTCGGCGACCGCCTCGCGCGCGGCGACGATCGCCAGCTGCGAGAAGCGGGCGGTGCGGTGGGCGCGCTTCGGGCCCAGGTGCTCAACCGGGTCGAAGCCCTTGACCTCGCCGGCGATCCGGGTCGGCAGCCCGCTGGCGTCGAACTGGGTGATCGGCCCGACGCCCGACTCGCCGGCCACCAGCGCCCGCCAGGTCGAGGGTGCGTCGAGGCCGACGGGCGTCAGCGCGCCGATCCCCGTCACGACCGGGTCGCGCGCCTCACTCACAGGCCAAAACCACGCTCACTGCCCCCAGAAACCTCGCTCATCGGCCGCGATTATCGCGATTCGCCCCCCGGCGCCGGTCCTCCGGAGCGCCAAACGGGTGGAGAACCCGACGGAACGGGGGTGTCGCCGGGGCGGGCGCGGCCGCCGGAGCGGGCCGGCAGGGCGCGGCAGCGGGTGACGGTAGGCCCTATGGCGGGGTGGCGGCTGGCTGCCGGGTGGTGCTCTTTATAGGGTCTGGGGGTGCATCTATACGTCCGGGAGACAAAATCCCGTCTCCGAGGCGAAATTCCGGTCCCGAGCAGCAAGTACCACGCTCACCGCGCGCTGATCCTCGCCTCCCTGGCGCCGGGGACGACGCGGATCGTCGGCCGCACCGCCGCCCGCCACGTGCGCTCGACGATCGACGTGCTGACCGGGCTCGGCACCGAGGTCGAGCCGACCCAGGACGGGTTCCTGGTCCGCGGCGGCCCCTACCGCCCGGTCCGCGACGAGGTCTCGGTCGGCTCCTCGGGGACCACCCTCTACTTCATGATCGGCCTCGCCTCGCTGGCCGACCGCCCGGTGACGCTGACCGGCCAGAAGTATTTCCAGCGGCGCCCGGTCGGGCCGCTGCTCGAAGCCCTCGGCGAGCTCGGGATCGACCTCGCCGCCGAGAACGCGACGCCGCCGATCACGGTCCAGCCGAAGCGCCCGGGCGGCGGCACGGTGCGGATCGCCGGCACCCTCTCGCAGTGGATCTCCGGCCTCCTGATCGTCGCCCCGTTCGCCGGCGGCCCGACGGTGGTCGAGGTCGAGGGGGAGCTGAACGAGCAGCCCTACGTCGAGCTGACGGTCGAGATGATGCGCGACTTCGGGCTCGAGGTCGAGGTCTCCCCCGACTGGCGCCGCTTCGAGATCGCCGGTGGCCAGGAGGCGCGCCCGGCCGAAGTGACGCTGCCGCCGGACATCGGCTCCGCCGCCTTTGGCCTGGCGGCGACCGCGCTCCACCCCGCCGACGTCGCCTTCCCCGGCCTGACCGAGACCAGCTCCGCCGCGATCGACCACCCCGAGGCGCACTTCATCGACGTCGTCGCCGAGATGGGGCTGCCGCTGGAGCTCGACGAGCGCGGCCGCGTCCGCGTCCGCCACGACGGGATCCGGCTGCGCGGGGTCGAGGTCGACTGCCGGCCGATGCCCGACATGCTGCCGGTGCTGGCGGCCCTGGGCCAATTCGCCGAGGGCGAGACCCGCTTCCGCAACGTCGAGCACGTGCGGCTGAAGGAGTCCGACCGGGTCGTCTCGATGCTGCAGCTGAACCGGATGGGCGGCGACGTCGAGGTGGTCGACGGCGAGCTGGTGGTGCGCGGGATCGAGGGCGACCTGAGCGGCTCGCCACTCTCCAGCTTCAACGACCACCGGGTCCACATGTCGCTGGCGATCGCCGCCTCGCGCGCCCGCGGCGAGAGCTCCCTCACCTACCCCCACGCCTACCGGATCTCATATCCCTCCTTCCTCGACGACATGCGGGCGATCGGGCTCGACCTCAGCGTCGAGGACGACCGCGAGCGGGCGATCGAGGGCGAGCTGGTCAGTGCCGGCTCGGGGCAGCGCGCGGTCGAGTCGGTGGCGATCGACCAGGCGGCCGAGATCCCGATCGTCGACTGGGTCGGGCGCTGGGTCGCCGAGCGGCCGGAGAAGACCGCGGTGGTCGACGTCCGCGCCGGCGCCACCCGCACCTGGACCTGGGCCGAGCTCGAGCGCGAAGGCGACCGGGTCGCCGCGCTGCTGCTGGAGCTCGGGGTGCAGCCCGGGGAGACCATCGCCTACCAGCTGCCGAACTGGCGCGAGTTCGTCGCCCTGACGCTCGGGGCGATGAAGGTCGGCGCCGTCTGCTGCGCCCTGATGCCGATCTTCCGCGAGCGCGAGATCTCGCAGATGGCGGGCCGCGCCCGGGCCCGGGTGCTGGTCGTCGCCGACCGCTTCCGCAACCGCAGGCATCTAGCGGAGACGGCGCGGATGCTCGCCGGCGAGTCGGCCGGCAACGGCGCCGCCGCCGGCGAGCTCTCGCTCGAGCACGTGCTGGTGGTCGGCTCCGACCCCGACGGCGAGCCGCCGGTCCTGCCCGGTGACGGCGAGGTCGAGTGGCACGACGTCGCGGCGGCGCTGGCGGGGGTGGAGGTCGACCGCGAGGCGATCGAGGCGCGGAAGCCGGCCCCCGAGGCGCTCGCCCAGCTCTTCTTCACCTCCGGCACCTCGGGCGAGCCGAAAGGGGTCCTCCACCGCTACGACGCCCTCACCCGGGCGGCGATGATGGAGGTCGAGCACCTCGGCCTCGGCCGCGACGACAACCTCTTCATCCCCACCCCGCTCGCCCACCAGACCGGCCTCCTCTACGGGATGTGGCTGAGCTTCGCGCTCGGCTCGACCCAGATCCTCCAGGACGTCTGGGACCCGAAGCGCGCCGCGGCGGCGCTGCGGCGCTGGGAGGGCACCTTCATCCAGGCGGCGACGCCGTTCCTGGCCGACCTGGTGCGGGTGGTCGAGGAGGGCGAGGAGGCGCCGCCGGCGCTGCGGATCTTCGTCGTCACCGGCGCCGCGGTGCCGCGGACGCTGGCCCAGCGCGCGACCGAGACGCTCTCGGCGGCGGTCTGCGGCGCCTGGGGCTCGACCGAGTCCTGCCTCGGCGCTCTGGCGGCGCCGGGCGACGATCCGGAGAAGGTCTGGGGGACCGACGGCCGGGCGCTGGCCGGCACCCGGATCCGGATCGTCGACGACGCCGGCAAGGCGCTGCCGCCCGGGACCGAGGGCAACTACGAGGTGACCAGCCGCTGTCTCTTCGAGGGCTACCTCGAGCGGCCCGACCTGACCGCGGCGGCGATGACCGCGGATGGCTGGTACCGGACCGGCGACCTGGCGACGATCGACGCCGACGGCTACCTGCGGATCACCGGCCGGGTCCGGGACGTCGTCAACCGCGGCGGCGAGAAGGTGCCGGTGGCCGAGATCGAGCAGCTGCTGCACGAGCACCCGCTGGTCGCGGAGGTGGCGATCGTGGCGATGCCCGACGAGCGCCTCGGCGAGCGCGCCTGCGCCTTCGTGGTCCGCAACGGCTCCGCCAACGGCGGCGAGGGCGAGCTCGACCTGGCGGCGGTGCGCGAGTTCCTCGACCGGCGCGAGGTCTCGCGCCACTACTGGCCCGAGCGGGTGGTCGAGATCGAGGAGATGCCCCGCACCCCCACTGGCAAGATCCAGAAGTTCGCCCTCCGCGAGCGCGCCCGCGAGCTGCGCGCCGAGGACCCCGACCGCGCAGACAGCAAGGAGAGAGTGAGTTGAACCAGGCACCGATTTCGTCCCCGGAGTCCCTCGACGAGGAGATGTTCGCGGCGCTGAAGGCGGAGATCGCCGCCTACGTCGCCAACGAGGGCGAGGCCTGGACCGAGCGGATCGAGCGCGAGCGGGCGGTGCCGCCGGAGCTGCGGCAGGAGCTGCACGAGCGCGGCTACCTCTCGCTGGCCGGGCCGGCCGAGTACGGGGGCCGCGGCATCGCCTTCTCCCGCTACCTCGAGCTGCTGGAGCTGTTCTCGATGTCGCACGCCTCGCTGCGGATGATCGTCCACGTCGCCAACGGGGTCTGGCGCTCGGTCGACCAGTTCGCGACCGAGGAGCAGCGGCAGAGCTACGTGCTGCCGGCGGTGAACGGCGAGCTGACCGTCGCCTTCACCCTGACCGAGCCGACCGCCGGCTCCGGCGCCGACATCCGCTGCGAGGTCGAGCGCGAGGGCGACACCTACCACCTCTCGGGCGAGAAGCACCTGATCACCTTCGGGGTGAGCTGCGACCGCTGGCTCCTCTTCGCGCGGCTGGCGGGAACGACCGGTGCCGCCGGGACGGTGGCGCTGCTGGTCGATCGCGAGACGCCGAACGTGCAGGTCACCGACATGGGCGAGTCGCTCGGGGTGCGCGGCACCGACCACGCCCACCTGGTCTTCGACCGGGCGCCGGTCCCGGTCGCCGACCGCCTCGGCGAGGAGGGCGCGGGACTGCAGGTCGCCTTCGGCGGCTTCCTCACCCCGAGCCGGATCGCGGTGGCGATGACCTGCGTCGGGCTGGCGCGGCGGGCGCAGGAGCTGGCCGCCGAGCACGCGACCAAGCGCATCACCTTCGGCAAGCCGCTCTCGCAGCGGCAGGCGATCTCCTTCGCCCTGGCAGAGAACGCCGCCGACATCGAAGCCTCGCGGCAGCTGGCGCTGCACGCGGCGCGGCGCTGGGAGGCCGGCGACCCCGAGGCGGCGGTGCTCTCCTCGATGTCGAAGCTGACCGCGGTCGAGATGCTGAGCCGGGTCACCGACAAGGCGCTGCAGGCGCACGGCGGGATCGGCTTCTGGGCCTCGCAGCCGATCGAGCGGGTCTACCGCGACGCGCGGGCGCAGCGCTTCGAGGAGGGGACCAACGAGATCCAGAAGACGATCATCGCCCGCGAGGTCTTCGCGCCCTTCCACGGCAGCGCCGGCGACCGGACCGGCGGCGCTTGATGGCCGACTCCGGCTATGCGGCCGGCAAGGTCGCGCTGATCACCGGCAGCTCGCGCGGGATCGGCCGCACCCTGGCCCTGGCGCTGGCGGCGCAGGGCGGCTCGGTGGTCGTCAACTACAAGCAGAACGCCGAGCTGGCGGCCGAGGTGGTCGAGGCGGTCGCCGCGGCCGGCGGGCGGGCGATCGCGGTGCAGGCCGACATCGAGGACCCCGAGCAGATCGCGGGCCTCTTCGCCGCCGCCCGTGAGGAGTTCGGCCGGCTCGACTACTTCGTCTCCAACGCCGCCGCCAGCTCCTTCAAGTCGATCCGCGACCTCGGCGTCCACAACCTCGACCGCTCCTACGCGATGAACGTGCGCGCCTTCGTGCTCGGCGCCCAGCAGGCGGTCGAGCTGATGGACCGCGGCGGGCGGATCGTCGTCCTCTCGAGCTACGGCTCGATCCGCGCCTACCCGACCTACGCCAACCTCGGCGCCGCCAAGGCCGCGGTCGAGGCCTGGGTCCGCTACATGGCGGTCGAGTGGGCGCCGCTCGGGATCAACGTCAATGCGGTGAACGGCGGCATCATCGAGTCCGACTCCTCGGCCTACTTCTACGAGGTCGAGGGGATGCCGGACCTCGAGCGCGACGTGCTGCCGAAGATCCCGAAGGCGCGGCAGGGCTCGGTCAAGGAGGTGGCGAACTGCGTCGAGTTCCTGCTCGAACCGCGCTCGGAGTACGTGACCGGGCACTCGCTGGTCGTCGACGGCGGGCTCAGCCTGATCGCGCCGCCGTTCTTCGACGACGCCACCGGGCCGCTGCGGCTGCCGGAGCGCGAGGACGCCGGCGACGCGGCGCCCGCCGCGCCGGATGCCTGAGCCGAGGGATCTCGGCCCGGCGCTGACGCCGACCGCGGTCGGCTCGCTGCGGCTCCCCCACCGGGTGGTGATGGGGGCGATGCACATGGGGACCGAGGCCGAGCCCGACGCCGGCGAGCAGCTCGCCGCGTTCTACCGCGAGCGGGCGCTGGGCGGGGCGGGGCTGATCGTCACCGGCGGCTGGGCGGTCTCGCGCGAGGGCGCGGCGGGTCCGGGGTACGGGCTGGTGAACGAGGACGCCGGGGCGGCGGCGCTGGAGCTCGTCGCGGGGGCGGTGCGGGGGACGGGCGCGGCGATCGCGCTGCAGCTCTTCCACGCCGGGCGCTACGCCGGCGGCGAGGGCTTCGGGCTGCAGCCGGTGGCGCCCTCGGCGGTGCCGAGCCGGGTCTCGCGCGCGGTGCCGCGGGAGCTCTCCGGCGCGGAGGTCTGGGCGGCGGTCGAGGACTTCGGGCGAGCGGCGACGCGGGCGGTCGAGCTCGGCTTCGGCGCGGTCGAGGTGATGGGCTCGGAGGGCTACCTGGTCGACCAGTTCCTCTCGCCGCTGACCAACCGGCGCGACGACGAGTGGGGCGGCGACGCCGAGCGGCGGCTGCGGTTCGGGGTCGCGGTGGCCGAAGCGGTGCGGGCGGCGGTCGGGCCCGAGTTCCCGCTGATCTTCCGGCTGACCGGGGCGGAGCTGATGCCCGGCGGCCGCGAGCTGCCCGAGGTGGTGGCGTTCGCCGAGGCGCTGGCGGCGGTCGGGGTCGACGCGATCAACGTCGGCGTCGGCTGGCACGAATCGCCGGTGCCGACCGTGCAGGGGCCGGTGCCGCCGGGGGTCTGGGTGCCGTGGGCGAGCGAGATCAAGCGCGCGGTCGGCGCCGAGGTGAAGGTGATCGCCGGCAACCGGGTCAACCGGCTCGAGCAGGCGGCGGCGCTGCTGGCCGGCGAGGAGATCGACCTGGTCTCGATGTCGCGGCCGTTCCTGGCCGACCCGGACCTGGTGGCGCGGGGCCGCGACGGGCGGCCGCTCGACGTCTGCATCGCCTGCAACCAGGCCTGCATCGACCGCTCGCTGGTCGACGGCCACGTCTCGTGCCTGGTCAACCCGCGGGCGGGGTACGAGCACGAGTTCCCGCTGCCGAGGGGCAAGCCCCGCGCGGAGCGGAGCGGAGGGGCGCCGGACGCCGGCGGCCGCTCGTTCGCGGTCGTCGGCGGCGGCCCGGCAGGGCTCGAGGCGGCGCGCTCGCTGGCCCGGCTCGGCGGCCGGGTGCGGCTGTTCGAGGCGGCCGGGGAGCTCGGCGGCCAGTTCCGCCACGCCCGCCTCGTCCCCGGCAAGGAGGACTACGGCGGCACGATCGCCTACTTCGAGGGGGAGCTGCCGCGGCTCGGGGTCGAGGTCGAGCTCGGCCGCGCGATCGGCGCGGCGGATGCCGAGCTGCTGGCGGGATTCGACGGCGTCGTCCTCGCCACCGGCGTCGTCCCGCGGCGGGTCGCGATCCCCGGCATCGAGGAGGCGCAGGCGATCGACTACGCCGAAGCCTTCACCGCAGGCGTCGGCGACGCGGAGCGCGTCGCGATCATCGGCGCCGGCGGCATCGGCGTCGACCTCGCCCACTTCCTCACCGCCGACCCCTCCGAGCCCTTCCTCCCCACCCACTCCCTCACCGCCCCGGGTGGAAAAGATCGGGGTACCGACTTTTTCCCCAGCCGGGTGGGGAAAAGATCGGTACCCCGACAAATTCCGGTGCCGCGGGTGACGGTGATGCGGCGGAATGGGCGGGTCGGGACGGGGATCGGGCGGACGACGCGGTGGGTCTGGCTCGACGCGCTGAAGCGGGCTGGGGTCGAGACGCGGACGGGGCTCTCCTACCGGCGCCTCGGCCCGGATGGGGTCGAGATCGAGCTGGAGGACGGCACGGTCGAGCTGATCGCCGCCGACCGCGTCGTGATCGCCGCCGGCCAGGAGCGCAACGACGCGCTGGTGCCGCTGCTCGAGCGCAGCGGCGTTCCCTTCCGCGTCGTCGGCGGCGCCGCCGACGCGGCCGAGCTGAACGCGGTCCGCGCCTTCGCGACCGGCCTCCGCGCTGCCTACGAGCTGGCCGCCGCGTCCCCGCCCGCTACTTAGCCGGCGGCGCGGTGATCAGCGCGACCAGGCCGGGGAAGCGCGACTCGAGGTCGTCGCGGCGGAGGCTGATCAGGCGCTGGGTGCCGGCGGCGCGGGAGCGGGTGACACCCGCCTCGCGCAGCAGCCGCGCGTGGTAGCTGCCGGTCGAGGCCGGCAGGCCGAGGCGGTCGTAGATCTCGCCGCAGAGGAGCTCGCCTTCCTCCCCGACCAGGCGGACGATCTCGAGGCGCAGCGGGTCGCCGAGGGTGCGCATGATCGTCGCCAGGTTGAGCGACTCGACCGCGGGATGGTGGATCCGCTCGGTGCGGGCGGGGGTCTTGGTCTCCGGCATCTGGGTCTCCAGGTCGGTTTCCGCCGGTTCGGCGAAGACCGAATCGCCGACATGATACAACTACTGAACTTCCAAAGATTTGGAAACAAGAAATAAGCGACAGCAAATGAGCCCTCGCAAGACTCCCTCCCGATGACCGCTCCGGAGCCGCCGATGTCCCTCGCCAACCGCATCCCGCCCGCCCGACGCCCGCTTCCCCGCCAGGCCGCCTACCTGCTCGCCGCGGCCGCGATCGGCCTCGCGCTGTTCGCCTCCGGCACCCCCTCGCCGCTCTACGGCACCTATGCCGAGATGTGGGGCTTCGACTCGCTGGTCCTGACCCTCGTCTACGCGACCTACGCGTTCGGCGTCCTCGCCACCCTGGTCCTCGCCGGGCGCCTCTCCGACGAGGTCGGGCGGCGGCCGGTGCTGGTCGTCGCGCTCTCGGCCCTGGCGATCGTCACGGTGCCGTTCATGCTGGCCGACTCGGTCGCGTGGCTGTTCGTCGCCCGCGGCATCCAGGGCCTCGCCACCGGACTGGTGCTGAGCGCCGCCAGCGCCGCCCTCCTCGACCTGCACAAGGACCGCGACGCCGTCGCGGTCAGCCTCACCAACGGCGTCGCCTCGACGGTCGGCCTCGCCAGCGGGGTCCTCGCCTCAGCGGCGATCGTCGAGTTCCTGCCCGCGCCGCGCGTCCTCCCCTACGTGCTGCTGCTGGCCCTCTTCCTGCTCGCCCTGGCCGGTGCCTGGCGGCTGCGCGAGCCGGTCGAGGTCGCGCCCGGCGCCCGCTTCCACCTCACCCCGCAGCGCCCCTACGTGCCGCCCGCCGCCCGCCGCCCCTTCCTGCTCGCCTCCCTGGCGGTGCTCTCCTCGTGGTCGATCGGCGGCCTCTTCCTCTCGCTCGGCCCCGAGCTCGCAGCGATCGTCTACGGCTCCACCAACCACCTGGTCGTCAGCGGCCTCCCCTTCTTCCTGCTCGCCGGCGCGGCGACGCTCTCCCAGCTCTCGTTCGGCCGGGCAGCGCCGTGGGCGGCCGCCGTCTACGGCTCGCTGACGCTGGCCTTCGGCATGGGCGTCATCGTCGCCGCCTCGGCCACCAGCTCGGCCGCCCTGTTCACGATCGGCGCGGTCATCGCCGGCGCCGGCTTCGGGGTCGCCTTCCTCGGCGGCCTGCGCACGCTCTCGGCGGCGATCCCGCCCGAGCACCGGGCGGCGACGATGTCGGCCTTCTACGTCGTCGCCTACGGCTCGCTGTCACTGCCGGCGGTGCTCGCCGGGGTGATGGTCGAACCGCTCGGCGTCCAGGAGACCTTCGAGATCTTCGGCAGCGCGATCGCCCTCATCGCCCTCCTCGTCACCTGCGAGGCCTGGCGCCAGCGCCCGCGGCCGGCGGCGGCGCGGGCGGCCGAGCTCTCCACCTCGCCCGGCTGATCCCGCCCCCACGAGCTCGGGGCGGATAATCGCCGGCATGGAGGGGCGCCGGCACGCTGGCAACGCGCACCAGGAGCCGATCGCGGCGGCGGCAGGCCGATGCTGCTGCTGATCACCGGCGCCAGCGGCGTCGGCAAGTCGAGTGTGCGGGCCCGGATCGCGGCCGAGCTGGAACCGGCGGTCCGCTGCGTCGAGCTCCGCGACCTGGTCCCGATCCCGCCCCTCCCCGACCTCGCCTGGCGCCAGCGGGCGACCGAGGAGGCGGTGCGGGCGGCGCTCGAGCTGCAGGCCGAAGGCCGCCACCTGCTGCTCGCCGGCGACCCGGTCGCCCCCGGCGAGGTCCTCGCCGCCCCCTCCGCCGACCGACTCGAGGCCGTCGCGGCCTGCCTGCTCGACTGCCGGCCCGACGTCCAGCGCGCCCGCCTGATCGCCCGCGGCGAGCCGCAGGCGACGCTGCCCGACCACCTCGCCTTCGCCGCCTGGATGCGCGAGCACGCCGCCGACCCGGGCCACATGCCCGAGGTGCTGACGGCCGCCGGCTGGGAGGAGATGCGCTGGGAGCGCTGGCTCGGCTGGGAGCGCGGCGACCCGCGCTGGCAGGTCGAGGTGATCGACACCGGCAACCGCGAGATCGGCCAGGTCGCCGCCGCCGCCCTCGCCTGGGCGACCGCCTCGCTGCGCGGCGAGACGCCCGCCTTCGGCGGCTAGAGATCGATTCCGGCTCAAGAACCCGGCCTGCCGCGCATCGATTGCCGACCAACCCGGTTCACTAGAGTCAGTTGCCGATGCCTTCCGACCGCCCGCCCGTCCTGATCGCCTACGACGGCTCCGAGTTCGCGAAGGCGGCCGTCGAGCGTGCCGGCGAGGAGCTCGGGGGTGGGCGCAGGGCGCTGATCGTCACCGTCTTCGAGCCGCTCGACGGGGTGCCGCTGTTCGGCGTCGCCGGGGTCCCGGTCGAGTCCGACACGATGAGCGAGCTCTACGCGAGCGCCGAGGACGCGGCGAAGAAAGTGGCCGAGGAGGGCGCCGAGCTGGCGCGCGCGGCGGGCTTCGAGGCCGAGGCGCTGGCGAGGGCCGGCAACCCAGTCTGGAACCAGATCGTCGAGGTCGCCGAGGAGCGCGGCGCGGACCTGATCGTGATCGGCTCGCGCGGCCTCTCCGGGGTCAAGCACGCGCTGCTCGGCAGCGTCGCCGCCGCGGTCTCCCAGCACAGCAGGCGCTCGGTCCTGATCGTCCACCGCTCATAGCTGTGCCGATGCCAAATACCACCCAAATAGGTGTTGCCGGCGCGCCTTTCGGTCCGTAGTGTCCAGGCAAGCCAGGGAGCAGTGACCGCGACGTCGAAGAAACCGGAGACCGTGATCGTCCGCTTTGCGGGCGATTCCGGCGACGGCATGCAGCTGGTCGGCGACCGCTTCACCGCGGCGACCGCGCACGTCGGCAACGACCTCTCGACCCTGCCCGACTTCCCGGCCGAGATCCGCGCCCCGGCCGGCACCCCCGGCGGCGTCTCCGCCTTCCAGATCCACTTCGCCTCGCGCGACATCCTCACCCCCGGCGACCACCCGAACACGCTGGTGGCGATGAACCCGGCAGCGGTCAAAGCGCACCTCGCGGCGCTGCAGCCGGGCGGCACGCTGATCGTCAACGAGGACGCCTTCACCGCCGCCAACCTGCGCAAGGCCGGCTACGCCGAGAACCCGCTGGAGGACGGCAGCGTCGACGACTACCAGGTCTTCCAGGTGCCGATGACGACGCTGACCACGCGCGCCACCGAGGGCATCGAAGGGCTGAAACCGGCCGAGGCGCAGCGGACCAAGAACCTCTTCGCGCTGGGGCTGATCTCCTGGATGTACGGGCGGCCGCGGAAGGAGACGATCGCCTGGCTGGAGACCAAATTCGCCAAGCGGCCGGCGATCCTGGCCGGCAACATCGCCGCCTTCAAAGCCGGCTACAACTTCGGCGACACCACCGAGATCGCGGTCACCGCGGTCGAAGTCGCGCCGGCCCCGCTCGACGCGGGCGAGTACCGAAACATCAACGGCGCCAACGCCCTGGCGATGGGCCTGATCGCGGCCAGCGTCCGCAGCGGCCTGCAGCTCTTCTTCGCCACCTATCCGATCACCCCGGCCTCCGAACTGCTCCACCACCTCGCCCGCCACAACCGCTTCGGCGTCCGCACCGTGCAGGCCGAGGACGAGCTGGCGGCCGCCAACATGGCGCTCGGCGCCTCCTTCGGCGGCAAGCTCGGGGTGACCGCGACCTCGGGGCCGGGAATGGACCTGAAGGCGGAGACGATCGCCCTGGCGGTGGCGACCGAGCTGCCGCTGATCGTGATCGACGTCCAGCGCGCCGGCCCCTCGACCGGGCTGCCGACCAAAACCGAACAGTCCGACCTGCTGATGGCGATCCACGGCCGCCACGGCGAGTCGCCGCTGCCGGTCCTCGCCCCCGCCACCCCCGCCGACTGCTTCGAGACAGCGGTCGAGGCGGCGCGGATCGCGATCCGCTACCGGACCCCGGTGATCCTCCTCTCCGACACCTTCCTCTCCAACTCCTCGGAGCCGTGGCGGCTGCCCGATGTCTCCGAGCTGCCGGAGATCGACCCCGACTTCGCCACCGGCCCCAACGCCGGCGACGAGTTCCTGCCCTACCTGCGCGACTCGCGCGGCGCCCGGCCCTGGGCGATCCCGGGGACGCCGGGGCTGCAGCACCGGCTCGGCGGCCTGGAGAAGGAGCACGGCTCGGGCAAGGTCTCCTACTCGCCCGAGAACCACGCGCTGATGACCAGGCTCCGGGCCGAGAAGCTCGAGAAGCTGGCCGAGGAGCTGCCGCCGCTCGCGGTCGACGCCGACGAGGGCGCCGAGGTCCTGGTGCTGGGCTGGGGCTCGACCTCGGGCGTGATCGGCGCCGCCGCCCGGCGGATCCGCAACCGCGGCATCCCGATCGCCACCGCCCACCTGCGCCATCTCGAACCGATGCCGGCCAACACCGGCGAGGTCGTGCGCAGCTTCGACAAGGTGCTGGTGCCCGAGCTCAACACCGGCCAGCTGCTGAGCCTCGTCCGCGACAAGTTCCTGATCGACGCAGTCGGCTACAACAAGGTCGAGGGCCTGCCGATTCTCGCCGAGGAGCTCGAGCAGGCGATCCTCGGCGTCCTAGGAGAGTCATGAGCACGAGCACGAACGGACACGAGGGGAATGGCGGCGGCGCCGCGACCCTGACCAAGGCCGACTTCCAGTCGGGCCAGGAAACCCGCTGGTGCCCGGGCTGCGGCGACTACGCGATCCTCAACTCGGTCCAGACCCTGATGCCGGAACTGGGGATGCCGCCGGAGAAGACGGTCTTCATCTCCGGGATCGGCTGCGCCGGGCGCTTCGTCTACTACATGGACACCTACGGGATGCACGGCATCCACGGCCGGGCGCCGGCTCTCGCGACCGGGATCGCGACCGCCCGCGAGGACCTCTCGGTCTGGGTCGTCACCGGCGACGGCGACTCGCTCTCGATCGGCGGCAACCACCTGATCCACGCCCTGCGCCGCAACGTGCCGATCAAGATCCTGCTCTTCAACAACCAGATCTACGGCCTCACCAAGGGCCAGTACTCGCCCACCTCGGAGACCGGCAAGGTCACCAAGTCGACCCCGTTCGGCTCCGAAGACCACCCCTTCAACCCGCTGGCGCTGGCGCTCGGCGCCGACGCCTCCTTCGTCGCCCGCACGATCGACATCGAGAAGCAGCATGTGCGCGACACCCTCCGCGCCGCCGCCGAGCACCCCGGCGCCGCCTTCGTCGAGATCTACCAGAACTGCAACGTCTTCAACGACGGCGCCTTCGACGCGGTCCGCGGCAAGGGCGGCGCCCACAACCAGATCCGCCTCGAGCACGGCCAGCCGATCCGCTTCGGCGAGGACCTCGAGAAGGGCGTCGTCCGCTCCGGCGAGGGCGGCCTCGAGGTGGTCGACGTCGCCGAGGCCGGCGAGCGCGGCCTGGTCGTCCACGACGCCCACGTCGCCGACCCCAGTCACGCCACCGCCCTCGCCCGCCTCGCCGAAAGGCCCGACGGCCCGACCCCGATCGGCGTCTTCCGCGACGTCGACCGTACGGTCTACGGCTCCGAGCGCCAGGCCGAGCTGGAACGCGCCCACGCCAACTCCAGCCTCGCCGACGTCGACGAGCTGCTGCGCGACGGCGACACCTGGGTCGTCTGACCCGGCCTCGCCCGCGCTCAGCGGGCGAGGCGGCCGACCGCGGCCATCAGCTCGCCGGCTTTCTCCTCGCGATCGGCCTCGCTGCCGGTCATGCAGTGGTGGACGTGGTCGTCTAGGAGGCCGAGGGCGACGCCGCGAAGCGCCGCCTCGGCCGCCTGGATCTGGGTCAGGACGTCGATGCAGTAGCGGTCCTCGTCGACCATCCGCGAGACGCCGCGGACCTGGCCCTCGATCCGCGAGAGCCGCTTCAGGAGCTGGTCCTTGGAGGCGCTGTATCCGGGTTTTTCCGCCATTGCTCCAGTGTACCCCCTGAGGGTATGCTGCCCGGGGCGCCGTAGACCGCGGCGAAGCCCTGGCGCCAGCTCGGGTGGCGCAGCGACCAGCCGAGCACCCTTTTCGCCTTTGCGTTGGAGGCGCCGCGCGCCGCGGTCGAGTTGACCACCGCCGACTCGCCGGCCAGGAGCCGGGCGAGCCAGGCCGGCAGGTGGCGCGGCGGCTTCGCCCCCAGCGCCTGGGCCAGCACCGGCAGCCACTCGCGAACCGGGGCCGGCTCGTCGTCGACGATGTTGTAGACGCCGGAGCGCTCGTCCTCGAGCGCCAGCACCGTTGCCGCGGCGGCGTCGTCGAGGTGGACGAAGGACATCAGCCCGCCGCCGTCGCCGACCACCGGGTACATCCGTTTGCGCACCAGCTCGGCCCAGCCGTCGTTGTCGGCGCCGTAGAAGGCGCCGTAGCGCAGCGCGACGCCGCCGGCCTCGGTCACCGCCCGGTCGAGGTGGCGCATCGCGGCGGCGACCTCGCCGGTGTGGCGCGGCGGCTCCGGGTCTAGGGGGTCGTCCTCGCTCTTCACCATCCCGCCCTCGCGGGCGTAGCGGTAGGGGGCGAAGCTCTGGGCGACGAAGCGCTCGACGCCGAACTCGCGCGCCGCCGCCAGCAGCGCGTCGGTGCCCTCGATCCGCAGCCGGTTGGTGGTGGCGAAGATGCGGTCGAGGTTGCGGCCGAACTTGACGTCGCCGAGCGCGGTCGCCTCGTGCACGATCGCTGCCGGCTCGTGCTCGCCGACGGCGGCGCGCACCGCGTCGCGGTCGAGCAGATCGAGGGTGATCGGCAGCGCTCCGAGGCTGCGCAGGCGCGGCGCCGTCGCCGGCCGGTTGTGGGTGCCGATCACCTCGTGGCCGGCATCGATCAGCTGGGGAACCAGGCGGGTGCCGAGCGCGCCGCTGGCACCGACGAGCAGGACTCTCATCGTGGAACTCCTTTCGTAGGTCTCTCTACCCCCTGTGACGAGCGACGGCGCGGGAACGTGACTCTCCCGAAACAGCGGCACCGGGGATCAAGGTCCGGCCGGAAAACTCCGATGTTCTGGGCGTGGTGGCCGATCTGCCGCAGCGCGCCCGCACGCCGGTCCTGGCCGGAGGCCTGGTCGGCCTCTGCCTGCTCGTCGCCTTCGCCGCCCACGCGACCGTCGGTTTCGGCGGCAGCGGCGCCGACCAGCTCTTCGACATCTGGATCTACGACGCGCTGCTCCTGCTCGGGGCCGGGGCCTGCCTGCTGCGGGCGGTACTGGTCGGCCGCGAGCGGACGGCGTGGGCGCTGCTCGGCGTCGGGCTGACCCTCTACGCCGGCGGCGAAATCTTCTACTCGGCGGCCTACGCCGACGCCGCGACGATCCCGATCCCCTCCCCCGCCGACGCCGCCTACCTCGCCTTCTACCCGTTCGCCTACGCGGCGATGATCCTGCTGCTGCGGGCGCGGATCGGCTCCTTCCCGGTCGCCCGCTGGCTCGACGGGGTGATCGTCGGCACCGCCGTCGCGGCGCTCGCCGCGGCGCTGGCGCTCGACCCGATCGTCGCCGCCGGCAACGAAGGCTCGACCCTGGCGGTGGCGACCAACCTCGCCTACCCGATCGCCGACCTCGCCCTGCTGACCCTGGTCCTCAGCGCCGCCGCCTTCACCGGCTGGCGACCGGGGCGCAGCTGGACCGTGCTCGGCGCCGGTCTCCTGCTGCTCGCCGTCTCCGACGGCGTCTACCTGCTGCAGTCGGCGCGGGGCACCTACGTCGAAGGCACGCTGCTCGACGTCGGCTGGCCGCTCGGCGTCCTGCTGCTGGCGAGCGCGGCCTGGATCGAGCCGAGCGCGGGCGCCGCGAAGCGGGCGCGGGCGGCGCGGCTGATCGCGATCCCCGCCGCGGCGGCGATGGTCGCGATCGGCGTCCAGGCGGCCGAACAGGTGACCGCGGTCCCGACCCTCGCGGCGGTGCTCTCGCTCCTGACCCTGGTCGCAGTGGTCGTGCGGATGGTGCTCTCGCTGCGCGAGAGCGAGGGCGAAGTCCGCTCCAGCGAGCTCGTCTCGCGCACCGACGCGCTCACCGGGCTGCCCAACCGGCGGGCGCTGATGCACGACCTCGAGCAGGCGATCGCGCGGCCCGCGGAGACCGGCACGCTGCGCCTGCTCGCCCTCTTCGACCTCGACGGCTTCAAGCTCTACAACGACACCTTCGGCCACCCGGCCGGCGACACCCTGCTCGTCCGGCTCGGCGAGCGGCTGGGGAGCTTCGTCGCCCCCCGCGGCCGCGCCTACCGGCTCGGCGGCGACGAGTTCTGCCTCCTGCTCCACTGCACCGCGGCCGAGGTCGACCCGATCGTCGCCGGCGCCGTCGCGGCGCTCTCCGAGCGCGGCGAGGGATTCTCGGTCTCCACCTCCCAGGGCAGCGTCCTGCTGCCGAGCGAGGCGGCGAGCGTCGAGGCCGCGATCCAGCTGGCCGACCGGCGGATGTACGCGAACAAGGTCAGCGAGCGGACCTCGGCCGGCTCGCAGTCCCGCGACGTGCTGCTGACGGCCCTGCGCGAGCGCCAGCCGATGCTCGCCGAGCAGGCCGTCGACGTCGCCGAGCTGACCCTGGCCGTGGCCGAGGAGCTGGGGATGGGTGCCGAGCAGCGCGACGAGGCCTACCGGGCGGCGCAGCTGCACGAGACCGGCAAGATGGCGATCCCCGACGCGATCCTCAACAAGCCGGGCCCGCTCGAGGACTCCGAGTGGGAGTTCGTCCGCCAGCACACGCTGATCGGCGAGCGGATCATCGCCTCGGCGGCGGCCCTGGTGCCGGTCGCCCGGCTGGTCCGCTCGAGCGGCGAGCGCTGGGACGGCAGCGGCTACCCCGACGCCCTGCGCGAAGACCAGATCCCGCTCGGCTCCCGCGTGATCGCCGTCTGCGAGGCCTACGCGGCGATGATCAGCGAGCGCCCGTACAGCGTCGCGATGCGCCCCGCGCGGGCACTCGAAGAGCTCGACCGAGCCGCCGGCACGCAGTTCGACCCGGAGGTCGTGGCGGCCTTTCAGCGCGTGGTGACCCCGGTCCCGGCCCCGAACGGCTAGGCGCCGGCAGCCTTGCCGGCGAGGAGGGCCCGGGTGCGCGCCGCTACCAGCCGGCCGACGTCGCCGTCGGTCCGGACGACACCTGCCTCGAGCGCCGTCGCGATCCCCTCGAGCGTCTCCGTGGCGACCCGGCGAGCACGGTCGGCAGGGTGCGACCAGCGGACCCCCTCGCGGACGATGTCCTCGAGGCCGACGTCGCCCAGCGCGACCTGGCCGCCGATCGCCATCGCCGCATCGCTGCGGAGCCGCGGCCAGAGAACCGTCGGCACGGTGTCGTAGAGCGGCGCCAGCGAGATCGTCCCGGGGTCGGGGTGAAGGAGCGCCAGGTTCTTGCCGTGGGCGTCGGCGTTGCCGATCGCGACGGTGTACGCGGTCACCGCGACAAGGCGGTCGAGCTCTGCGAGCGGATCGGCGCCGTAGCCGTCGAGCAGCTCCGCCGCCTGCCTCAGCGACGGCCCGGCCGCCCCCTGTTCGTACTTCGCCCGGCCACGCGCGCCGCTCGGGTCGATCCCGAGCGCCTGGCAGAGGTCCTCCTGGTGGATGCGACGCACCTCGCCGTCGGCGGCGACGACCCGATCGAAGCGCGAGACGATCAGGCAGCTGTAGCCGCCGAGCTCGACCGTCTCGGCCTCGACCGTGGTCAGCGACACCGCGCGGGCGATCGCGAGGCACTCCGCCTCGGCCTCGATCAAGCCGGGAAAGCGGGTGTCCTCGCGCTTCAGGATGTGGGTCGAGGGCCGTCCGCGCAGCGGCCGCCCCCAGCCGCCGTCCGGAAGGCGGACCAGGAGGAGCTTGTCCTGCAGCCCGGCGAGCGCGAGCTCGGAATCCTCATGCGCTCCGAGCGGGTGCTCTTCGAGATCTTCGACCGCTTCGGCGAGACCCTCGCCCTCGTAAGGCTCGACCTCGCCGCCCCGCGGCTCGGGCGCCTCGGTGCCGATCACCAGCGCCCCGGCGACGTCGCGACCGTAACGGCCGAGGAGGCCGAAGACGTCGTTCGCCGCCAGGCCGGCCTGAGCAGCCATCGTCGCCAGGGCCTGGCCCTCGGGCAGAAGGCCGAGGCAGAACGGGAGGGCATCGCCTGGCCTGCGCCCGAGTGGCAGCCAGCAGGAGATCAAGGGGCTGTTCTGCGGCCAGCTGGCCAACGCCTCCTCGGCGTAGCGGAGGCTGATGCGGGGCCAGCGCGGCTGCTCGACGTCGGCGACCCGGATCTCGCCGAGCCAGACGCCGAGGCTACTGGCGGTTGCCATGACCGCCGCCGGGCAACGTCACCGTCAGCTCGGCGCCGAGCCGCCGCAGCACGCGGAGGCTCCGCTCGAGTGCGATCGTCGCCTCGCCCCCGGTCTCCAGTTCGGATAGGTAGGAGCGCTTGAATCCGAGCTCGTCGGCCAGTGCGCCCTGGCTCAGGCCGCGCTCGCGACGAGCGCCGGCGAGCGCGCGGCTGAGGTCGGCGGGCGTGCGGATCCGCCAATTGCTGGTCGTGGCATCTGTCGGCATATCCCGACATTACCATCTCTTTGGAGGATTGTCGAGATATCCCGACAGTTGGTGAAAAGATAACGTTGTCGGGAAATCCCGACAAGATCGCGGTCGCGGCTGGGGGTCGGCTTAGACTCGTCCGGGATGAGAGGGAGAGGTCGGCGATCCTGGGGCCGTCTCGTCGTCACGGAGGCCACCGTGTTGGCGCTCGGCGCGTTGCTCTTCTCGCCGATGGCGAGGGCTGAGACGGTCGGCGCGGTCGAACACCTCCCGACCAGGTGCGACGTCGGCACGCTGGTCGCCGGGCCGGACGGGAACGTCTGGTTCAGCTGCTTCCGGCAGGGTCCCGGAGCCGGCGGCAGGGCGACGATCGGGCGGATGACGCCGGATGGCAAGGCAACCGAATTCAGTGCCGGGATCCCGGCCGGTGGCGGGATCCGCGACATCGTCGCCGGCGCCGACGGCAACCTCTGGTTCACGCTCAGCGGTGCGGCCTACCCGCCGTCGAAGAGCCGCCCCAGCGCGATCGGCCGGATCACTCCGGGCGGAGTGGTGACGCTGTTCAGCGCGGGGCTGCGGAGCCGGAGCGCGCCGGGTGAGATCGTCGCCGCTCCCGATGGCGTTCTCTGGTTCAGCGACGACGCCTACTCGCAACCACCGGAGATCGGGCGGATCACTCCGGACGGGACGATCACCGAGTTCGCGACCGGGTTGAAGCCGCCGCTCGGGCTCGGCGGGCTCGCGATCGGCGCCGACGGCAACCCCTGGTTCACCCAGGTCTTCGACCTGCCGCACGGCGACGGCGAACCCGGCGGGCTGATCGGGCGGCTCGACCCGAGCGGCACCGTCGCCAGCTTCGGCGCGCCGCCGGCGGCGCTCGGAGCGCCGGTCGCCGGGCCCGACGGCAACGTCTGGTTCGCCGCCGGCAACGGCCGCGTGACGATCGACCGGGTGACGCCGAGCGGCGAGATCTCGCAGTTCAGCGACGGGCGGATCGGCGTCCCTTCCCAGCTGGTCGCCGCGCCCGACGGCAACCTCTGGTTCACCGCCCAGCAATCGATCAACCGGATCACGCCGAGCGGGGAGATCGCCCACTTCACCGACTGCATGGACTACCGCCAGGCCTTCTCGGAAGCCACCTCGATCGTCGCCGCGCCGGGCGGCGACCTCTGGTTCACCAGCGTCACCAGCCGCCAGCTGCCCTCGATCGCGGAGCCGCCGACGATCGGCCGGGTGACGCCGAGCGGCGCCATCACCCTCTTCAAAGCCGGGCTCGAAAGCGAACCGCGGTCGCTCGCAGCGGGGCCCGACGGCAGGATCTGGTTCGCCGGCGGCGGCGAGCAGATCGAACGGATCACCCCTCCCACCGCCCCGGTCAACACCTTCGTCTTCGCCCGCGGCGAAGCGAGGGCGAACGGCGCCGCGAAGCTTCCGATCGAAGTCCCCGGCCCCGGGCAGATCGAGCTGCGTCAGCTGCCGAGCGGCGCCACGGCCCGGGCCACCGCCGCCACCTGCGGCCCGGCGCAGGTGGGGCTGCGACTGCGCGGCGCCGCCCGGGCCAGGCTGCGACGCCAGGGCTCAGTCGCGATCGAGGTCAAGGCGACCTTCACCCCGAGCGGCGGCAGCCCCGACTCCGAGGTTGCCAAGGTGGTGCTGCGGAAGGAGCGCCGGCGTCGCTGAGCGCTCACCCGGCGGCCGCGAAGATCACGGCGCCGCCGAGCGCCGCCGCCGCCGAGACGAAGAAGCGGCCGTCCTCGAGGCTCTGCAGCGGCAGCCCGCTCGCCTCCACCAGCCGCCGGGCGGCCTCGAGGTCGCGGACCGCGACCTCGACGGCGACGAAGGCGGGCAGCGAGGCCGGCTCCTCGCCGGGCAGTACCTCGCCGAGGCGGGCGGCCGGGACCAGCGTGATCCGCGACCCGTTCAGCTCGAAGACGTGGCGGGCGCCGGCGACGACGGGGTCGCGGCCGAGGTACTTGGAGTAGCGGCGGAGGAAGTCCTCGAGCTCGGCGTCGGCGACGCAGAGGAGGTAGTCGGAGACGTCGACGGCGCCGTTCGGGTGGTCCATGTAGCGCGGCTGGTGGAGCCACTGGGGAGTCCGGTCCTGGACCGCCTGCACCCCGCCCTCGGGCTGGCCGCCGTCGGGCCAGACGACCGGTGCGGAGAGGTCCTCGCCGCCGAACATCAGGGTCCGGAAGGCGAGCGTCTGCCGGCCTTCGGGGGTGTCGACCTCGCGTTCGAGCTCGCCGACGCCGCCGTGGGCGATGCCGACCTCGTCGAGCCGGGCCGCTACCGCGTCGGCGTCGGGAGAGTCGAGGGCGAGGATGTGGAAGCCGGGGAAGCGCTCGAGCCAGGGGGCGAGCACCCGCATCGGCACGTCCTCGCGGACCTGGGCGAGCAGCTCGATGTAGCTGCGCTCGAACATCGCGGTGACGTTGGCGGTGCCGAGCGGTTTCGGCTCCTCCCCCGGTTTCAGGGCGACGACGTGATGCGAGGGCGGGGTCAGGTCGAAGCCCATCCGCCGGTAGAGAGCGGAGACCTCGTCGAGGTCGACGGCGACGATGCCAACGTGGTGCGGATGATCGATGTCGTGGTTCATGGCTTCCTTTTGGCCCCGCAATGCGAGTTCGAAGTTCTTATTGCGAGTCGCGATAGTATCGCGCCAGCGAGAGTTACGTCTTATTGCGCGCACATAGTTCTTATTGAGAACTCAGATCCGAGAGCACTGGAGGGCTGGAGATGACCAAGGAGCGGCAGGCGCCGACGCTGAGGAGCAGCTGCGGGCTCCTCGCAGGGAGCTGGGAAGACGACGTCGCGAGCTTCCTCGGGATCCCCTACGCGGAGCCGCCGACCGGCGAGCTGCGCTGGGCACCGCCGGTCCCCGCCGCCGGCTGGGACGGCACCCGGACGGCCACCGAGCGCGGCCCGATCGCACCGCAGCCGCCGTCTCGCCTGGAGGCCGTGATGGGGCCGATGCGGGCGCCGGCGATCTCGGAGGACTGCCTCAACCTCAACGCCTGGACCCCGGCGCCGGGGTCGGCGGAGCGGCTGCCGACGCTGGTCTTCATCCACGGCGGCGGCTACATGTCCGGCAGCGGCTCGGCAGCCTGGCACGACGGCCGGGCGCTCGCCGCCCGCGGCCCCGCCGTGGTGGTGACGATCAACTACCGGCTCGGGGCGCTCGGCTACCTGTACCTGCCGCCCGAGCTGAGCGGCGGCGAGACCGTCGCCAACGCCGGCCTGCTCGACCAGCGGCTGGCGCTCGAATGGGTGCGGGAGAACGCCGCGGCGCTCGGCGGCGACCCCGGCAACGTCACCGTCTTCGGCCAGTCGGGCGGCGCCCACTCGGTCCTCGGCCTCACCGCGACGGACGGCGAGGCGCCCTTCTCCCGCGCGATCTTCGAGAGCGCGCCGCTGGGGATGGCCGCCGCCGACCGCGGCACCGCCGCCGCCACCGCGGCGACCTTCCTGCGGGCGGCGCGCGCCGCGGGCCTCGGCGAGCTGCGGGAGCTGCCGCCGAAACGCCTGCTCGAAGCGCACCGCGAGACGATGATGGCCTCGCTGGCCTTCGGCGCGGTGGTGCCGCCGTTCCAGCTCGTCGCCGACGGCGAGGTGCTCGAGCGCGAGCCGGTCGCGGCGGCGATGGCCGGCTCGGCCGACCGGATCGAGCTGATGCTCGGGTTCACCCGCGAGGACGCGAGCCCGTTCTTCTGCGCCGACGACGCGACCTGGGAGCTCGGCGCGGGCGAGCTCACCGCCCGGCTCGCCAAGGACCGCGGCGCCCCGGCGGCGGCGCGCTTCGACGCCTACCTGGAGCGCTCGGCGGTCCCGCCCGCGGCGGCGCTGGCGGAGATGGTGAGCGACGAGATGATGATCGCCCCCGCCGTGCGGCTGGCCGAGGCGAGGGCCTCGCGCGGGGTCGGCTCGCACCTCTTCCGCTTCAGCTGGGCGCCGGAGGCGACGCGCGGCCGGCTCGGGGCCTGCCACACGATCGAGCTGCCGTTCGTCTTCGGCAACCCGGCCGACTGGCAGGGAGCGCCGATGCTCGGCGAGGCCGGGCCCGGCGAGATCGGAGACCTCAGCGCGATCGTCCAGGACGCCTGGCTGGCGTTCGCCGGCAACGGCGATCCCGGTAGCCGCGGCCTCGGCGAGTGGCCCGCCTACGCGGCGGGCGAGGCGACGACGATGGACCTCGACCGCGAGCCGGCCCTGATCGACGACCCCGCCGCCGGCCGCCGGGACCTCTGGCTCTAGGCCCGGCGCGGCGGCGAAGTCAGGCGGAGTCGGTCCAGCCGACCCGGCGCGAGATCTCGCGGGCGGCCTCGAGCAGGTCGGGGATGACGCGATCGAAGCCGCCGCGGTCGTCCAGGTGGACGGTCGGGACGACGACGTTGATCGCCGCGATCGCCTCGCCGTTCGGCCCGAGGACCGGCGCCGCGACCGCGGCGACGCCGAGCTCGACCTCGCCGCTGGCCAGCGAGTAGCCGCGCTCGCGCGTCAGGTCGAGCTCGGCGCTGATGTCCTTGATCGAGGTCAGCGTCGCCTTGGTCAGCGCCCCGCGGTCGCCCTGCTTCAGCAGCTCGAGCGCCGCCTCGCGCGGCATGTAGGCGAGGATCGCGCGGCCGAGCGTCGAGGCGTAGGCGGGGATCCGGGCGCCGACCGGGAAGGTGAAGGAGAGCATCCGCCCCGAGCCGAAATGGAGGATGCTGACCGTGTCGGCGCCGTCGAGCACGCCGAGGTGGACCGCCTCGTCGGACTTCTCCTGCAGCTCGCGCAGGACCGGGGCCGCCGCCACCGCCAGGTGGTTGCTCTTCGAGAGCATCACGCCGAGCACGTAGCCGCGCGGGGCGATCGCGTACTCGCCGCGGGCGGTGCGCTCGACGTAGTCCTCGGCGTGCAGGGTCCGCAGCACCCGCTGCACGGTCGTCCGCCCCAGGCCGCTGCGCTCGATCAGGTCGGCGACCGAGCAGCTGTCGCCGGCCATCGCCAGCTGCTCGAGCACCCGCAGGCTTTTGATCAGCGACGCGATCGGGAGCCGCTTGTCGGGCTCGGTCCCATTGCTGCCGGCTTTCGAAGCGGTCGCTTTGCTCATTCTTCCCCCTGCCACTTGGTTGCATTGAGGAGATTAGCGTCGGATGGGGAACCTCCGTTTTACGACGACGGCGCGCGGATCGGTGAAGAACTCCCGCGAATGGGCGCCCCCCTCGCGGCCGATCCCGCTCTGCCGCTCGCCGCCGAACGGCAGCCGCAGGTCGCGCTCGAAGAAGCAGTTGACCCAGACCATCCCGGTCCGCCAGGCTTCGGCGACCCGGTGCGCGCGGTCGAGGTCGTCGGTCCAGACCATCCCCGCGAGCCCGTAGGGCGAGTCGTTGGCGATCGCCAGCGCCTCGTCCTCGCGATCGAAGGGAACGACGACCTGGACCGGGCCGAAGATCTCCTCGCGGACCGCCCGCATCGAGTTGTCCATGCCGCCGAGCACGGTCGGGAGGAAGTAGTTGCCCTCCGCCGGCAGATCGGGGTCCGGCGGCCGGGTGCCGCCGGCGAGGAGGCGCCCGCCCTCCTCGAGGCCGAGGCGCACGTAGCCTTCGACCTTCTCGAGGTGGCGGCGCTCGACCAGCGGCCCGACCTCGGTCGCCCGGTCCTTGGGATCGCCGACCCGCAGGGCGCCGGCGGCGGCGACGAAGCGCTCGCAGAACTCGTCGAGGACCTCGCGCTGCACCAGCAGCCGCGAACCGGCGATGCAGACCTCGCCGTTGTTGCTGTAGATCGCTTTGATCGCGCCCTCGACCGCTTCCTCGAGGCGGCAGTCGGCGAAGACGACGTTTGCCGACTTGCCGCCGAGCTCGAAGGAGACCGGGGTCAGGTTGGGCGCCGCCGCGGCCATGATCGCCCGGCCGGTCGCGGTCTCGCCGGTGAAGGTGATCCGGTCCACCCCCGGGTGCCGGGTCAGCGCCTCGCCGGCGGCGTCGGGGCCGAAGCCGTGGACGACGTTGAGGACGCCCGCGGGGAGGCCGGCCTCGAGCGCCAGCTCGCCGAGCCGGGCGGCGCTCAGCGGGCTCTGCTCGGCCGGCTTGAGGACGACGGTGTTGCCGAAGGCGAGCGCCGGCGCGACCTTCCAGCTGGCCTGCATCGCCGGGAAGTTCCAGGGGCTGATCGCGACGACGACGCCGGCCGGCGCGTGGACCACGTAGCTGAGCCGGTCGGCGCTCGGATAGGCCTCCGAGCCGGAGAGGTCGGCGTAGTCGGCGAAGAAGCGGAGGTTGCGCGAGACCCGCGGCACGTCCATCGCCCGCGCCTCGCGGATCGGCTTGCCCATGTCGCGCACGTCGAGCATCGCCAGCTCCTCGGCGTGGGCGTCGACCAGGTCGGCGAAGCGGTTGAGCAGGACCCGCCGCTCGGCCGCCGCGAGCCGCGGCCACGGGCCCTCGTCGAAGGCCCGCCGCGCCGCCGCCACCGCCGCCTCGGCGTCCGCCGCGCCGCCCGCCGCGACCTCGGCCAGCAGCGAGCCGTCGTGGGGGTCGCGGGTCTCGAAGCGGCGGTCGTCGCGCGAGGGCACGGCGGCGCCGCCGATCAGGTGCGGGACGAAGCCGGTGGCGCTCACCCGCCCGACCCCTTGGTCTCGCCGCCGACCCCCCAGTCGGCGGCCGGCACCTCGTAGAGGAGGACGCGGACGCGCTCGCGGGGCGAGCCGAGCACGCGCGCGGCGGCGGCGGCGGTCAGCTCGCGGATCAGCTCCGCCCGGGTCGCCTCGTCGCGGCCCTCGACCATCGTCACCTGGACCAGCGGCGCCATCAGGACCCGCAGCCCAGGGTGACGGTGCCGAGGTTGGCGAACTCGGCGCTGACCACGGTTCCGGGCCCGAGCTCGACCGGGGCGGTGAGGCCGCCGGAGAGGATGACGGACCCCGCCTCCAGCCCGCCGACCTCGCGCGCGAGCCAGGCGACGACGGCGGCGGGGTGGCCGCCGATCGCCGCCCCGGCCGCGGTGTGGACGACGGTCCCGTCCCGGCGCAGCGCCATCCCCTCGAGCTGCAGGTCGAGCGCGGCGGGGTCGAGGCTGCGGCCGCCGAGGACGATCCGCGCCGCCGAGGCGTTGTCGGCGATCACGTCCGGCAGCGTGAAGCGGAACTCCTCGTAGCGGGAGTCGAGCACCTCGAGCGCCGGCAGCACGGCCGCGGTCGCGGCGAGGACGGTCGCCACGCTGGCGCCGACCGCCGGCAGGTCGCTGCCGAGCAGGAAGGCGATCTCCGGCTCGACCCGGGGATGGATCAGCGCCGAGGTGTCGAGCGGGACGTCCTCGGCCAGGAGCATCGAGTCGGTGAGCCGGCCCCAGAGCGGCGCCGCCACCCCCATCGCCTCCTGCTTCGCCCGCGAGACGAGGCCGAGCTTGTAGCCGATCCGGGTGTCGCCGCGCTCGAGCTGCCGGGCGACCAGCGCCGCCTGGACCTCGTAGGCGTCGGCCACGCTCAGCTCCGGGAGCTCGGCGCTCAGCATCGGGATCGGCCGCCGCTCGGCCGCCGCGGCGGCGAGCC
>DASXOF010000152.1:0-4001 GCA_036494495.1 Solirubrobacterales bacterium
CCCTGCTGGAGCGCGGCGACTATGCGGTCGGCACTTCCAGCCGCTCCTCGAAGATGGTCCACGGCGGCCTCCGCTACCTGCAGAACTTCGACCTCGGTCTCGTCCGCGAGGCGCTGCTGGAGCGCCAGCTGCTGGTCCGGCTCGCCCCGCACCTCGTCTACCCGACGCCGTTCCTGGTCGCCAGCTTCGGCGAGGACCGCCGCGACCGCAAAGTCGGCCTCGGGCTGAACATGTACGACGTGATGGCCTCGACGCGGCTCGGCCGCAGCCGCCGCGAGATGCGCGCCGCCCACGGCGCCGACGAGGACTTCTACTGGTCGCCCGACCGCCACCGCACGATCGACCGCGAAGAGGTGCTGGAGATGGTCCCGGCGCTCGCCGACCGCGAACCGAACGACGCCTACCTCTTCTACGACTGCCAGACCGACGACGTCCGCCTCGTCCTCACCGTGCTCGGCGAGGCCGAACGGTTCGGTGCGGTCACGCTCAACGGCGCCGACGTGGCCGAGGTCCTGACCGCGAACGGCCGCGCCGCCGGCGTCGCATTCGTCGAGGCCGATTCCGGCGAGCGCTTCGAGGTCCAGGCCGACAACGTCGTCAACGCGACCGGCGTCTGGGCCGACCAGCTGCAGCCGGAGGTGGTCGAGGAGGAGGACGTGCCGCGAATCGCCCCGAGCCGCGGCAGCCACGTCCTGCTCGACGCCGAGGACCTGCCGATGGGCCGCGCCGCCTGCATCGTCCCGGCCGGCGAAGGCCGGATGATCTTCGCCCTGCCCTGGTACGGGCGGACGCTGATCGGCACCACCGACAACGACTACGACGGCGACATCCTCTCGCCGCGCCCGCCCGAGGTCGACGTCGAGTACCTGCTGGAAGCGGTCAACACTTACTTCGGCACCTCGCTGACCGAGTCGAGCCTGGTCGGCGCCTACGCCGGGGTGCGGCCGCTGATCTCGAGCGGCGACCCGCGCAAGTCGGTCGACATCTCGCGCCGGGCCGAGCTCTACGAGACCAGCTCGGGGCTGCTGACGATCACCGGCGGCAAGCTGACCACCTGGCGGCGGATGGCGAAGCAGACGGTCGACCGGATGGTCGAGCGCGGCGGCCGCGACGCGCCCTGTCACACCGCCGAGATCCCGCTTGGGATGGAGGCGCGGCCGGCCGACCTCGAGGCGCCGGAGGAGGTCGGGACCGAGGCGCTGTCCCAGCTCGCCTTCCGCTACGGGCACGCGGCGCGCAAAGTGCTGGCGCTGGCGACGGAGCGGCCCGAGCTGGCGGCGCCGATCGTCCCGGGCCGCCCCGACCTGCTGGCCGAGGTCGCGATCGCCGCCCGCCACGAGCAGGCGCGGAGCGTCGCCGACGTCCTCCTGCGCCGCACCCGGCTGGGCCTGCTGGCCGCGCCCCAGCTGCGCGACGCCGAGGCGGTGAGGCCGGTCGCGGCGGTGCTGGGGGAGGAGCTGGGCTGGTCGGAGGGTGAGGTCGAGGCGGCCGCCGAGGCCTGGCCGACGGCCGCGGTCGAGGAGGGGATCGACCCCGCTCGCACCGCTCGCACCGCCTGATGGCCCCCCGCCCGGGTGGACGCGGCGTCCCCGGCCGACCTCTTTAAATAACCTGCGGAGCGATGACCAAAGCCGAGCTGGAATCCAAGCACCTGTCCGACCTCCATCTGCTTGCCGCCGACGCCAAGATCGAGCGCTATCGGATGCTGACGCGAGGGGAGCTGATCGACCGCCTCGCCGAGGGCGCGGGGGAGACCGGCGGCAACGACGGCCCGGCCGCAGCCGATGGCGAGGAGCGCGACAGCGGGGAGCGCCCGGCGCGGCGCCGTCGCCGGCGCCGCAGCCGCGGTGACGGCGGCCCCGACGAGGACGACGCCGAGCGTCAGGCCGAAGGCGAGACCCCGCGGCAGCGCCGCGAGCGTCCCGACCGCGAGCGCTCCGACCGCGACCGCCCCCGCGAGCGGGAGCGCGAGCGCGAGGCCGAGCCGGACCGCGAGCCCGAGCCCGAGCCCGAGCCGACTCCTCCGCCCGCCGCCGCAGCTTCAGACAGCGGCGAGACTTCGCGCCCCCGCCGTCGCCGGCGCCGTCGCTTCGGCCGCCGCGGCAAGCAGGAGGTCACCCTGCAGGGCCTCCTGCTGCCGCCCGAGCCCGGCCGCCAGGCGGTCCTCTACGCCGAGACGCGGGAGGGTTGCACCGCCCTGCTGCGCGCCGTCGCCGCCGACATCGCCGCCGACTCGAAGGGCCCGGACCCGGTCGCCCTGCTGATCGACCCGAGCCCCGAGGAGCTCGCCGACTGGCGTCGCGACGCCCCGCAGGCGGAGATCGTCGCCGCCGGCCAGCCCCGCCACGCCAGCGACGCCCTCGCCCAGGCGGCGAGCCGGGCCAGCGGCGGCGAGGACGTCTTCCTCCTGGTCGACTCGCTGACCCGCCTCGCCGAGGCCCACGGCGACGCCGAGGCGGCAAAGGAGTTCTTCGATGCCGGCCGCGCCCAGGCAGGCGCCGGCGGCGGCTCGCTCACGGTTGTCGCGGCGCTCGAGAAGCCCGCCGGCTAGCGGCCAGAGCGCTTCAGCAAGCGGGTTCGCCTACCTGCGGTAGGCGATGCGACGCCAGCTCGGCTCCTTGGAGAGCTCGATCAGCTCGTCGCTGCGGTCCGGCTGGACGTAGCCGAAGGTCTGGGTGCGCTCGTCGAAGACGACGTCGAGCTCGCCCTCCTTGACCCGCTGGTCGAGCCAGGCGCCGCGGAAGACGAGGCGGCGGATCCAGTGGACGAGGCTGCGGTTGGCGGGGCCGACCAGGTCCTCCCAGTTCTCGTTGATGTGCTCGCCGAGGCGGGAGCTGGGCTCGGCGATCTCGCCGCTGACGGCGAGGTCGAGGAGGTCGTCGAGCTCCTCGCGGCTGAGCCCCTGGTCGACGAAGGCGAGCTTCACCGCCGCCTGCTCGACCCGCTGCGCGAAGTCTTCCTCGTTGAAGGCGAAGCGGAGCTCGCCGTACTCGAGGACGTAGTCGGAACCAGACTCGTAGTTCCCTCTGCGGGTCGTTTTCTTATCCATGTGAGTTGAAGCCGATCCCACCCGCACAAGCCCGGTGCGAGCAGGTGCATGATCCTGCCAAGCATCGTAATCGCGTGCCTGTTCGGGCGGGTCCCTGAACGTCCGGTTGCACCTTGCAGGAATTTCGCCGCCGAGGTGGGGGAGAGACCGCGAGCGCCGGCGACTTGGACCGGGGTGGAGTCGAAGAGACTGAGCCGGCTGCCCCGGGCGGAGCTCGGTGGCGCGCGCTTCCCGGTCGCCGTCGACCGCCGCTCGCGGCTGCTCGGGCTCGCCGGCCTGCGGCGGGCCGAGGCGCTGCCGGGACTGCTGATCCCCGACTGCGCCTGCGTCCACACCTTCTGGATGCGGTTCGCGCTCGACCTCTACTTCCTCGACCGCGGCGGCAACCTGCTGGGCGAGCGCCGGGCGGTGCCGCCGCGGCGCATCGTTTATCGGCAAGGTGCGGCGATGGTGCTGGAGCGACCGGCGCCCCAGGGGGGAGAGTCCGCGCCGCTCCCGCCCTGGGAGGGCTGATGCTCCCCGACCGCCATGAGATCGCCCGCCTGGTCATCTGCGAGGACGACCCGCGGACCCTGGAGCTGCTCTGCGACCACCTGCTCGCCGACCGCTATGGGGTGCTGCCGGCGCCAACCGCCTCCGACGCCCTGCGCCACTGTCGCTTCAACCAGCCCGACCTCCTGCTGCTCGACCTCAGCCTCCCAGATGCCTCCGGGCTCGACGTCCTGCGCGAGATCCGCGAGGCGGACGGGATCGAGAAGCGCTTCGACCCGAGCCTGCCGGTGATCGTGCTGAGCGGCCGCGGCGACCACACCGACCGCATCCGCGGCCTCGAAGCCGGCGCCGACGACTACCTGGTGAAGCCCTTCGTCCACGGCGAGCTGCGGGCCCGGATCGACGCCGTCCTGCGCCGCCGCGAACCGCGCCGCAGGGGCCCAACCCGGGTCGGCGATCT
>DASXOF010000153.1:0-7145 GCA_036494495.1 Solirubrobacterales bacterium
GGGGGAGACCCCGCGTCGCTCCCTCCGCGCATCTAGGGCCGACGCTGCGCCATATCGACCGGACTCAGCGCCATATCGACCGCCGACCGATCACCGCCCTTTCACACCTCCTTCCCAGTTCCTTCACATGTTTTCCCTGCAAATCACGAATTATCACCCCGACAACGAGAACCAGAACCAGGGAGACACCGATGACTTCCCGCGTCGATCTGCACTGCCATTCCACCGCCTCGCAACTCTCGAAGCTCGGCGTCCAGCGCTCCCTCGGCCTGCCCGAGTGCGCCACGCCTCCCGAGGAGGTCTATGAGCTGGCCAAGCGACGGGGGATGGACTTCGTGACGATCACCGACCACGACACGATCGACGGGGCGATGGAGCTCGCCGATCGGCCCGATTGCTTCGTCTCCGAGGAGCTGACCGCCCGCTTCGCCGGCGAGCCCCAGGCGGTTCACGTCCTCTGTTACGGGATCACTCCCGGAGACCACGAGTGGCTGCAGGCACATTCCGGCGATGTCGAGGCCTGCGCCGCATATCTGAACCAGGGGGAGATCACCTGCGCGCTCGCGCACCCCTTCTTCAACGTCGCGGCGCCCCTGACCCGGCGCCACCGCCGCCTGCTGGCGGAGCTCTTCCCGATCTGGGAGGTGCGGAACGGGTCGCGGGCAGCCGAGCTGAACATGCCTGCCGTCGTCTACATCGAGACCCACGGCGGCACCGGCATCGCCGGCTCTGACGACCATGCCGGCGTCGACATCGGCCGCACCTTCACCGAGGCGCCCGCGGCCGCGACGCCGGAAGAGTTTCTCGCCCACCTCCGCGCCGGCGACGCCGAGGCGCGGGGCGAACAGGGGTCCGCCGCCAAGTGGACCCACGCGGCGATGGCGCTGGCGACGCGGTCGCTGGCCGCCGAGGGCGCCGCCCCCGGCGAGCAGGGCGCGCCGGACCCGACCGCGGTGATGAAGATGGCCGAGCGGGTGATCCGCGAGGGCGCCGCCCGCGAGGGCGCGGTCGCCGCCGACATCGGCCCCGACGACGCCCGCGCCCTGCTCGAGGCCTGGCTCGCCGGCGTCGGCCTGGAGCCGCGCGGGGCGCAGCTGATCGCCCACCTGCAGAGCGACGGCTTCTCCCATGCCGACCTCTACCGGCGCGCCCGCCGGATCCACGACCGCCGCCTCCGTGGCGCGATCTCGGGCGGCACCGAGGCGCTCGCCCGGGGCGACGACGGGAGCGCCGCCAGCGGTCTCTTCGAGGCGCTGCTGCCGGTCTTCCCCTACGCGCCGGCGATCGCCTTCCTCGCTGCCGAGAAAGCGAAGCTGCGGGCCGGCAACGAGGGCACACCGCGGGTCGCGCTGATCGCCGACGGGATCGGCACGATGCACGGCGTCACCCACACGATCGAGCAGATCCGCGAGCGCGGCGTCCCCGGCTTCGAGGTCGAGGTGGTCGGCACCGACCCGGGCGTCGACCGCCGCCTGCCCGCCGCGACCGAGCTCGAGATCCCCTTCTACGCCGGCATGCGACTCGGCGTCCCCGGCCTGCCGGACCTGGTCGAGACGCTGGCCGAAGGCCGCTACGACCTGATCCACGTCACCGCGCCGGGGCCGGCCGGCGTCGCGGCCACTCTCCTCAGCCGCATCACCGGCGCTCCGCTGATGGCGAGCTACCACACCGAGCTCGCCACCTACGCCGGGCTGCGGACCGGCGACGAGGGGGTCGAGGCGCTGAGCCGGATGGGCCTCGGCGCCTTCTACGGCGCCCCCTCGCTGGTCCTCTCGCCGAGCCCGGCGGCTGACCGCTCGCTGCTCGACCTCGGCACCGAAGAGGGCCGGATCGGGCGCTGGGAGCGCGGCGTCGACATCGACCGCTTCGACCCCGCCAAGGGCGACCGCGAGGCCTTCCCCGGCGAGGTCAAGGTCCTCTACGCCGGCCGCCTCACTCGCGAGAAGGGCGTCGACCTGCTGGCCGAGAGCTTCGAGCGCGCCCACGCAGCCGACCCGCGCCTGCACCTGCTGCTGGCCGGCGGCGGGCCCGAGGAGGCCGAGCTGCGCGCCCGGCTCGGCGACCGCGCCACCTTCCTCGGCTGGCTCGACGGCGAGGAGCTGCCGCGGGCCTACGCCAGCGCCGACGTCTTCCTCTTCGCCAGCAGCACCGACACCTACGGCCAGGTGATCCTCGAGGCCGCGGCCAGCGGCCTGCCGGTGATCGCCGTCGCCGAGGGCGGCCCGGCGGCGCTGATCGAGAACCGCCACACCGGCCTGCTCTGCCGTCCCGATCCCGACCATCTGGCCGGCGCCCTGCTGCAGCTCGCCTCCTCGCCGGCGCTGCGCAAGCGGCTCGGGGTGGCCGCCGCCTCGCACGCCCGCGCCCGCTCCTGGGAGCGCTCGCTCGAGCAGCTCGCCACCGGCTACCACCGGGCGCTGGCCGACGCTGCCGCGCCGGCGGCGCAGCCCTTGGTCCAGGCCGCCTGAACCAGTGGGCGGCGAAGCGGCAATGCGCCAGTACGATGGACCGATCGACGATCCCGCTCTTTACTTCAACCGCGAGCTCTCCTGGCTCGACTTCAACCAGCGGGTTCTGGAGCTGGCCGAGGATCCGAGCGTGCCGCTGCTGGAGCGGGTCCGCTTCTGCGGCATCTACGCCTCTAACCTCGACGAGTTCTACATGGTGCGGGTCGCCGGCCTCTTCGACCAGCTCGACGCCGGGATCGACGCCCGCGGGCCCGACGGCCTCGCCCCCGGCGAGCAGATAGACCGCATCCAGCAGCGCGTCCTCGAGTTCGACGACCGCCTCCACGCCTGCTTCGGCGGCCGGATCCGGCCGGCGCTGGAAGAGCACGGGATCCGGATCGTGACGCTGGCCAACGCCAACGAGGAGGAGCGGCGCGAGATCGACACCCGCTTCCACGAGCAGGTGTTCCCGGCGCTGACGCCGCTGGTGATCGGGATGGGGCGGCCCTTCCCCTACATCTCCAACCTCTCGCTCAGCCTCGGTGTGCTGCTGCGCGACCCCGAGTCGGGCTCGGAGATCATCGCCCGGGTCAAGGTGCCGAAGGAGCTGATGGGGCGCTTCCTGCCGGTCGGCAGCGACGGCCACTCGTTCATCCCGCTGGAGGAGGTGATCGCCGCCAACCTCGACGCGCTCTTCCCCGGCATCGACGTCGTCGATTACGGCTTCTTCCGGGTCACCCGCGACGCCGACTTCACCGTCTCCGACGAGGCCGACGACCTCCTACAGGCGGTCCAGGACGAGCTTCGCCGCCGCCGCTTCGGCGAGGTGGTGCGGCTCGAGATCGCGGCCGGGATGAACGCGAAGCTGCGCGAGCAGCTGATCGAGGCGCTGCGGCTCGAAGACCGCGAGGTCTACGACGTCGACGGCATGATCGACCTCGGCGACGTCGGCGGGATCGCCGACGTGCCGGGCCACGCCGAGCTGCGCTACTCGCCCTGGTCGCCGGTGACCCAGCCGCGGCTGCAGGGGGAGGACGACGAGCCGGTCGACATCTTCGCCGCGATCCGCCGCGCCGACCTGCTGGTCCACCATCCCTACGACTCCTTCACGACCTCGGTCGAGCGCTTCGTCGAGCAGGCCGTGAACGACCCCGACGTGCTGGCGATCAAGCAGACGGTGTACCGGACCAGCGACGACTCGCCGCTGGTGCCGTGGCTGATCCGCGCCTCCGAACGCGGCAAGCAGGCGGTCTGCATGGTGGAGCTGAAAGCGCGCTTCGACGAGGAGGCCAACATCCACTGGGCGAAAGCCCTGGAGGAGGCGGGCGTCCACGTCGTCTACGGGATCCCGGGGCTGAAGACCCACGTGAAGGCGCTGCTGGTGGTGCGGCGCGAGGGCGACAAGGTGCGCGAGTACGTCCACATCGGCACCGGCAACTACCACCCGAAGACCGCCCGCCTCTACACCGACTTCGGGCTCTTCACCGCCGACCCCGACATCGGCGCCGACGTCGCCGAGATGTTCAACTTCCTCACCGGCTACGGGCGGCCGGCGGTCTACCGCAAGGTCCTGGTCTCGCCGACGACGATGCGCGAACGCTTCGTCGAGGAGATCGAGCGCACGGTCGCCGCCCACGAGGCGGGCGAGGAGGTGCGGATCGCGCTGAAGATGAACTCGCTGGTCGACGCCGGCTGCATCCGCGCGCTCTACGCGGCCTCGCAGGCGGGGGTCCGGGTCGACCTCAACGTGCGCGGGATCTGCTGCCTGCGGCCCGGGGTCCCCGGCGTCTCCGAGAACATCCGGGTGGTCTCGGTCGTCGGCCGCTTCCTCGAGCACTCGCGCGTCTACGCCTTCCAGCGCGGCGAGGAGACCCGGATCCTGATGGGCTCCGCCGACATGATGCCGCGCAACCTCGACAGCCGGGTGGAGCTGGTGACCCCGGTCGAAGACGCCGAGCTGCGGGCGGAAATGCTCGACGTGCTCGAGCGTTGCTTCGCCGACGACGAGAACTCCTGGGAGCTCGGGACCGACGGAAGTTGGACCCGGAACGAGCCCAGAGACGGACAGGGCCGCAGCGTTCAGCGCGAGCTGCGGGAAATCTACGCGTCGCGGGCGGCCGAGCAGCTGGCGGCGGCAACCGCTGAAATCCCGCATGAGGAGGCACGGCTAGGATGACTGCAGTGGCGCGATTTTCCCTGCTACCCCGCGACAGCACCTTCTTCGACCTGCTCGCGGGCTCCGGCCGGAACAGCGTCGAAGCGGCGCGCCTGCTCGACCAGATGATGGGCGCCTGGCCCGATGCGGGCGATCTGCCGGCGCAGATCGTCGAGGCCGAGCACGAGGGCGACCGGATCACCCACGAGATCGTCAAACGCCTCAACTCGAACTTCGTCACTCCGATCGACCGCGAGGACATCTACGGCCTCGCGACCCAGCTCGACGACATCGTCGACTTCACCGAGGAGGCGGCGGACTTCCTCGGCCTCTACCAGATCGAGGCGCCGATGGAGCAGGCCGGGGCGCTGACCAGGGTCCTGGTCGCCGCCTGCGAGCAGCTGGCGCAGGGGCTCGAGAACCTCTCCTCGTTCAAGGACCTCGACCAGTACTGGATCGAGATCCACTCGCTCGAGAACGAGGGCGACCGGATCTCCCGCGATGCGGTGGCCTCGCTCTTCTCCAACGGGATCGACCCGATGGTCGTGATCCGCTGGAAGGACATCTTCGGCGTGCTCGAGGAGGCGATCGACGCGACGGAGAAGGCTGCGCAGATTCTCGAGGGCATAGTCATCAAAAACTCGTAGGCCTGGGGCCCGGGTCGGCCTCGCCCCCGAGGGGCATGTAACAAAGATGTGAACGCGCCAGGTAGGTTGCCGGCGTGGGTTCGGACGTCATCCTCGTCATCGTCGTCGGCACCGCCCTCGCCTTCGACTTCACCAACGGCTTCCACGACACCGCCAACGTGGTCGCGACCTCGATCTCGACCCGGGCGGCGCGGCCGCAGGTGGCGATCGCCTTTGCCTCGCTGCTCAACTTCGTCGGCGCCTTCATCTCCATCTCGGTCGCGGCGACGGTCGCCAAGGACGTGGTCAATGCCGACGTGATCACGCCGACGATCGTCTTCGCCGGTCTGATCGGGGCGATCGCCTGGAACCTCACAACCTGGTACTTCGGGCTGCCCTCGAGCTCCTCGCACGCGCTGATCGGCGGGGTCGTCGGCTCGGCGGTGGCGGCCGCCGGCTTCAACGCGGTCCTCGCCGAAGGGCTGGTCGGCAAGGTGCTGATCCCGGCTCTGATCGCGCCGCTCTTGGCCTTCCTCGTCGCCGGGATCTCGATCGGGGTCGCCTACCGGGTGATCGGCCACCAGCCGCCCGGGGTGGTGACCCGCGGCTACAAGTTCGGCCAGGTGATCTCGGGTGGGCTGCTGGCGCTGGCGCACGGCACCAACGACGCGCAGAAGGCGATGGGGGTGATCACCCTGGCGCTGATCGCCAACGGCAACCTCGGGCCGGAAGCCGACCCGCCGACCTGGGTGATCGTCGCGTCGGCGACGGCGATCGCGCTCGGCACCTACAGCGGCGGCTGGAAAATCATCAAGACGACCGGGACGCGGATCATCAAGATGGACGCGGCCCAGGGGTTCACCGCGCAGGGCTCAGGGGCGGCGGTGATCCTCGCCTCGACCCACTTCGGCTTCCCGCTCTCGACCACCCACGTGATCAACGCCGGGGTGATGGGGGCAGGGGCGGCGAAGCGGCTCTCGGCGGTGCGCTGGGGCGTCGCCGGCAACATCGTCTTCGCCTGGATCCTCACCCTGCCGGCGGCGGCGGTGATCGGCGCCGCCACCTACGGGGCGACGCGGCTCTTCGGCAGCGGCGCGCTCGGGCCGATCGTGGTGACGGTGGCGGCGCTGGCGCTGGTCGCGATGGCCTTCGCCCGGCGGGCGCAGCGCGGGGCGCCGCTGCCGGTGACCGAAGGGTCGGGGCGGTGAGCGGCGCCGTGCCGGCGGTCCTGGCGACGATCGTCGAAGGCAAGGAGCTGCTGCAGACGGTGGTGGCGGCGACCGTGGCCGGAGTGGGGGTGACCTTCGCATTCGCAGTGGCGATCTGGGGCTTCGGGCGCTCGATCGAACTGGGCAACGAGGAACGGCGGCTGGCGGCGGGGACGACGGCCGCGATCGGGGCGCTGGCGCTGCTGGTCGTGCTGGCGGCGGTCGTCGCCGGGATCGTCGTGATGACGCACAAGTAGCGCGGGCGCGGGCGCTCAGGCGGCGTACACTGGTTTGGTGAAGTCAGTTCGTAACGTCGCGATCATTCTCGTCCTGGCGGGGCTGGTTGCCTACGCGCCGCACGGCGGCAACGTGGTCGAAGCGATCTTCACCCTGCTGACGATGTGCTTCCTCGCCGGAATCACCTGGATGCTCTACACGCTGAGCCGCGAGAACCAGCTGACCCTGGCGACCCTCGACGACAAACGGCGGGCGATCTTCTACTCGGCCTTCGGCCTGATCGCGCTGCTGATCGCGGGCGCGGACCAGTTGTTCAGCAGCGGTGGCGGCACGGTGTTCTGGATCGCGGCCTTCGCAGCGTCGATCGCGGCGATCTGGAAGATCTGGGTGGAGGCCAGTACCTACTAGCCGCGGGGGGCCGGCTCGCGGCGAGCCTGGCGGCGCCTGGCGGCGGCGGACCGGCGCGCTGCGG
>DASXOF010000154.1:0-3264 GCA_036494495.1 Solirubrobacterales bacterium
GGCCTCGGCGAAGAAGCCGATGAAGAGGATCCCGATCAGGCCGGCGGTGCCGTGGGCGGCGAGCACGTCGAGCGTCTCGTCGACCCGGGTCCGCGTCCGCCAGACGATCACCGCGTAGCTCGGCAGCGCCGCCAGGGCGCCGAGCGCCATCGCCCAGCCGGGGCTGACGTAGCCGCCGGCGGGGGTGATCGCGACGCAGCCGACGATGATCGCCGTCGCCGCCCCGATCGCCGTCACCTTGCGGCCGCGGGCGAGGTCGAGGGCGAACCAGACGAGCAGCGTGCAGGCGGGGCAGAGGAGGGTGTTGGTGAAGGCGAGGACGCTCGGGTCGCCGGTCGCGAAGCCGCTGCCGCCGTTGAAGCCGAACCAGCCGAACCAGAGCAGGCCGGCGCCGAGCAGCACGTACAGCGCGTTGTGCGGGAGCAGCGCCAGGCGGCCGTAGTCGCGGCGGGCGCCGACCACCAGCGCCGCCGCCAAAGCCGAGAAGCCCGAGCCCATCTCGACCGGGACGCCGCCGGCGAAGTCGAGGGTGCCGTCGGCCTGCAGCCAGCCGCCGCCGAAGGACCAGTGGGCGAGGACGGCATAGACCAGCACCGACCACAGCGCCGCGAAGAGGAGGAAGGCGTCGAACCGCATCCGCTCGACCACGGCGCCGGAGATCAGGGCCACGGTGATGATGCAGAAGGTCGCCTGGAAGCAGAAGAAGACGAGCTCGGGGATGCTGGTCCCGGGGCGGGGCGCGAAGTCGACGCCGCTGAGGAAGGCGTTGCCGAGGCCGCCGACGATCGAGCCGCTGCCGTCGAAGGCGAGCGAGTAGCCGACCGCGGCCCAGGTGACGGCGGCGACCGCGATCGCCCCGGCCGACATCATGAAGGTGTTGAGGGTGTTCTTCGAGCGCACCAGCCCGGCATAGAAGAGGCCGAGGGCCGGCGTCATCATCAGCACCAGCGCGGTCGCCACCAGCATCCAGGCGGTGTCGCCGCTGTCGACCCCCGCGATCGCCGCGAGGGCGTGCCCGGCGCTCACTTCTCGACCGGCGTCACCGCGCCGGTGTCGGTGTCACCGGTGCGGATCCGGACCGCCCGCTCGAGCGGCACGACGAAGATCTTGCCGTCGCCGACGTCGCCGGTGCGGGCGCCCTCGCAGAGCGCCTCGATCGTCGGCTCGACGAACTCGTCGGAGACCGCGATCTCGAACCGCACCTTTTCCGAGAGGCCGATCTGCACGGTGGTGCCGCGATAGGTCTCGACCCGGTCGAGCTCGCCGCCGTGCCCGCGCACCTGGCTCATCGAGAAGCCGCGGATGTCGGCCCGGTAGAGCGCCTCGAGCACGTCATTGGCCTTCTCCGGCCGGACGATGCCGATCACCAGTTTCACTTCCCCTCCCGTCGGTCGGCCGGCCCCCCGCGGTTCCGGCGGCGCGGGAAGCCTAGTCGACGGTGGCGGGCCGGCGCCGCCGCTCGCGGCTGGATCGCTAGCGGAGGAAGAAGTGGATCGCGGTGGCGATCTCGCGGCCGCCGACGACCTCGCGCTCGTGGGCCTCGCGCGGGGTGTTGAGGAGGGCGCCGCCGACGACCAGCGAGGCGGAGCCGCCGCCGTCGAGGTTGATCGCCTCGACCGCGCCCAGCTCCTGCATCGCACTGGCCAGCTCGGCCATCGTCAGGCCCGCCTCGCGGTCGGCGCGGCCTTCGCAGGCGACGGCGATCAGCTCGCCGCCGCTGAAGCCGAGGGCTGCGCGCGGGTAGCGCCCGTCGGTGATGTCGGAGTCGAACTGGCGGGCGCCGGCGGAGAAGCCCTCGGGGTCGCGGCCGGGGCGGACCAGCGGCCGGCGGCCGCCGACCAGCTTCGGGCCAGCCTGCAGCAGGTGGCCGCGCGGCTCGCCGAGCTCGCGGCGGGGCCGGATCGCGACCTCGCCTGCCTCGGCGTGCAGGCAGGCGCGCTCCTCGTGCCAGGGGTCGTCGAAGGGCTCGACCGCGAGCGCTTCGCCGTCGACCCAGACGTCGCCGAGCGGCGGCCCGCCCGGGCGGACGTAGAAGCCGCCGACGATCGCGTGCTCGGCCTCGTTGGCGGCACACCAGGAGAGCAGGGTCGCGCAGGGCTCGATCGCGACCACCCGCAGGCCGAAGTCGCGGCGCTCGAAGCGGGCGACCTGGACGGTGGTCTCGGCGCCGTCGGCGAGCGTCAGGCGGCGGCTTTCAACCGTCGGGGAGGCCGTGCCGCTGGGCTGGGAGAGGATCGATGCCGACATCGCGCGTGCGCCTGTCCGAGGGATGCAACCGAATCGGCGGGCCGACTTGTTGCCTCCTCGATAACGCTATTTGCGGGCTTCCGCCACCGGCTTCGCTTCGATTGCTTCGTTCGCCAGCACGACCAGTTCCCGGCTCGAGGCGTTCGGCACCGCGACCCCGTAGGTGTCGCCTCCCTGCCGCCAGGCGACGGTGCCGAGCTTGCAGCCGGGGCCGCAGCGCCCGGGCTCGTAGACGCCCTCGATCCCTTCCGCCAGCTGCAGCTTCTCGCCGCCGAGCTGGGCGTCGGCGGCGGCCGAGCCGGAGAAGACCGCGACCACGCAGCTGCTCTTGAAGCGGCAGCCGGGCTTGGCGGTGAGGGCGAGGGTGTAGCTGTCGGCGGGGGAGCGGAGGACTTCGGCGTGGTCGGCGCCGGGCGGCGGCGATTCGAGCAGCGGCGGCGGGATCCGCACCGGCACGCCGCTGGCGGCGGCCTTGGCGATCGCGGCTTCGAGCTGGGGCGGGGTGGAGGCGGGGGCGGCGGTCGTGTCGGGGCCGGAGTCAGAAGCGGACGAGCCGCCGCAGCCGGCCAGGGCGCCGGCGGCGAGCAGCACCAGCATCGGCATCGGCGCCAGCCGCCTCACCGGTAGGTCACCAGCCCGCGGTCGACTTCCTCGAGGTGGGAGTGGTCGTTGAAGCCGACCAGGTTGACGCCGCCGGCGCCGATCACGACCTTGGTGACGCTGGCGTTGACCAGCACCCGGTTGAGCGCCGGGAAGATCAGCGCCGGGGCGCCCAGCAGGGCGCCGGCGAGGGCGGCGATGGTGCCGCCTGAGGTGACGACGAGCGCGGTCTCGCCGCGCCCGAGCTCGCCCGTGAGCTGCTCCAGCGCCGCCGAGCCGGCGCCGCTGAACTGCGACCAGCTCTGCCGCGTCGGGCTCTCCTCGGCCGTCTCGATCCAGGCCGCCAGCGCCGGCTCGAGGATCGCCTGGAAGCGCTTGCTGGTCAGCTGCTCGCCCTCCCGCACGGCGGCCCCGTCG
>DASXOF010000155.1:0-26873 GCA_036494495.1 Solirubrobacterales bacterium
ACGGGGTCGAGTGGGCGCTCGACCTCGCCGCCGACTACGCCGAGGCCGAGCACACGCTGCGGGTGACCCCGCTCGACCCCGAGCGGATGGGCCGCAACGGCCAGCTGGCGATGGAGGGGGCGGTGGCGCTCGGCGCCAGCGGCGGCCCGATCTCCCGCAATGCCGGCAACTGCGTGCAATGCAGCTCCTGTCCCTTCGGCTGCGAGATCGACGCCAAGCGCGGCATGCACGTCAGCTACCTGCCGCGCGCGGTGGCGGCCGGGGCGCGGCTGCGCGCCGGAGTCGAGGCACAGCGGCTCTTGGTCGAGGACGGCCGCGCGGTCGGCGCCGAATGCGCAGTTTCTGTCGGTATGCGACCAAAAGTGCAAGGCCGTGCCCCAGCGCCGCTGGCGCGCCGCTTCACGGTGCGGGCGCGGCGGGCGGTGGTGGTCGCCGGCGGCGCCTTCGGGACGCCGCAGCTGCTGCAGCGCTCGGGGCTCGGCGACGGCTCCGTCGGCCGCAACCTCCACATCCACCCCGCCTGCTGGGTCGGCGCCCGCTACGAGGAGGAGGTGCGCGGCTGGGAGGGCGTGATGCAGAGCTACTACGTCGACCAGTGGGAGCAGCAGGGGATCCTGCTCGAGGCGACCTTCACTCCGCTCGCCTTCGGCGGCGCCTGGCTGCTCGGCGCCGGTGCCGACCACCAGCGGGCGATGCTCGACTTCGGCCACGTCGGCTCGATCGGCGTCCACCTCTCCGACCGCTCCGCCGGCCGGGTCGGGCTCGGCGCCGAAGGGGCGATCCGCGCCAGCTACAAGCTCACCCGCGAGGACGCCGACCGGCTCGCCTTCGGGATCGCCCGCGCCGCCGAGATCCACTTCGCCGCCGGCGCCAGCGAGGTCTACCCGAACATCCCGCGGGTCGGGACGCTCCGCCCCGGCGACCTGGCGGACTTCGAAGCGACCCGGCTGAGGCCCTCCGAGCTGCGGCTCGAGGCCTTCCACCCGATGGGGACGGCGCGGATCGGCGCTCCCGGCGAGGGCGCCTGCGCCGCCGACGGCTCGCTGCACGGAACCGAGGCGCTCTACGTCGCCGACGCCTCGCTCTTCCCGACCTCGGTCGGGGTCAACCCGATGATGACGATCATCGCCTTCGCCAAGCAGGTCTCGCGCGGGATCGCCGAGCGGGCGGCCTAGCGGCGGAAGCGCTCGCCGATCTCCTCGAAGCTGGCCCCTTCTTCCTGCATCCCCCGGTAGCCGCCGTAGGAGATCCCGGCCGCCGCCACGAGGCCGACGAAGATCCCGAAGGCGGGGCTGACGTCGACCAGTTCTTCCGCCAAGCCGCCGCCGACCCCGGGCGGGTCGATGATCCGGTAGAGGATCAGGAGGAAGGAGATGGCGCCGAGGATCGCGACCACCGAGTTGGCCGAGACCTGCGGCTCCCAGGGCGAGTCCATCAGCCGCAGCGCGGCGACACCGAGCGCAACGACAACCGTCACCACGAGGACGAACGGGATCCAGTCGAGCGCGTCGAAGGCGTCGGAGCCGCCGCTGCCGGGGATGCCGGTGACTTCGACCGTGTACCAGTCGAGGAACATGCAGATGAAGAGGACGATCGCAGCGACGGCGGCGATCTTCTCGCCCTGGCCCAGCTTGTCTATGTCCATGGCGTCAGGTTCGCGCCAGCGGGCGGATCTCCTACGCGCCGGCGGCCCGCGCCCGCGCCGCCCAGAGCGTGTTGGCGAGCAGCATCGCGATCGTCATCGGCCCGACCCCGCCGGGGACCGGGGTGATCGCCGAGGCGACCTCGGCCGCCGCCTCGAAGTCGACGTCGCCGGCGATCCCGTCCTCGAGCCGGTTGACGCCGACGTCGATCACCACCGCGCCGGGCTTGACCGCGTCGGCGCCGAGCAGCCGCGGCACCCCGACCGCGGCGACGAGGATGTCCGCGCGGCGGCAGACCGCGGCGAGGTCGCGGGTCCGCGAGTGGCAGGTGGTGACCGTCGCGTTGGCCATCAGCAGCAACCGCGCGACCGGCACGCCGACCAGCTTCGAGCGGCCGACGACGACCGCCTCTGCCCCCTCCAGCTCGACCCCCTCGTGCTGGAGCAGCCGGATCACGCCGTTCGGGGTGCAGGGGACGAGCCCGGGCTCGCCGTGGGCCAGCAGGCCGGCGTTCCAGGGGGTGAGGCCGTCGACGTCCTTGCGCGGGTCGATCGCCGCCACCACCGCGTCCTCGTCGATCTGGGCGGGGACCGGCAGCTGGCAGAGGATCCCGTCGACCGCGTCGTCTTCGCCGAGGCGGCGGATCAGCGCCAGCAGGTCCTCTTCGGGGGTCGCGGCGTCGAGCCCGTGGTGGACCGAGCGCATCCCCACCTCCTCGCAGGCTTCGCCCTTTTTGCGGATGTAGATCTGGGAGGCCGGGTCCTCGCCGACCAGGATCGTCGCCAGACACGGCGTCCACCCGGTCTCGGCCACGTACTCGGCGACATCGGCCTTGACCTGCTGGCGGACCGCCGCCGCGACCGCTTTGCCGTCGATCACCCGTGCCGACATCAGCGCTTCCGGATCGGTGCGTAGTCGGCCATCAGCTTGCGCTCGCTGCCGTCACCGGAGAAGCGGACGACGACCACCCCGCCCGGCTCGACCCCGGTCACCACCCCGTCGCCGAAGCTGGCGTGGACGACGTCGTCGCCGGTCTGCAGCTCGAGCGTCGGCCCGGGGTCGACGGCTTCGGCCGGGCTCCCGCCAGTGAACGACGAATCCCAGCTGGTCAGGCCCGCCGGCGGGCCGCCGTGGCGTTCGGTCAGCTCCGGTGGCAGCTCGTCGATGAAGCGCGAGGGCAGGTTGCGCTCGGCCCGGCCGAACAGCCGCCGCTCGCGCGCCCAGGTCATGTAAAGGCGACGCTCGGCGCGGGTGATGGCGACGTAGCAGAGCCGCCGCTCCTCTTCTTCGGCCCCCTCTTCGAGTGCCCGCATGTGGGGGAAGGCGCCGTCCTCGCAGCCGACGACGAAGACCGTGTCGTACTCGAGCCCCTTGGCGTTGTGGAGGGTCATCAGCGTCACCAGTTCCTCGGCCGCGCCTTCGAGCCCGTCCTGCTCGGTGTAGAGCGAGATCGACTGCAGGTAGGCCTCCAGCGGCTCGATCTCGCTCTCCCCCTCGCGCTCGCGCTCGAGGTCGAACTCGGCGGCGCCGGCGACCAGCGCCTCGAGGTTCTCGCCCCGCCCTTCGGCCTCGACCGTGCGCTCGGCCGCCAGCGCTTCCAGGTAGCCGCTCTCGTGCAGCACCCGCTCCAGGATCTGCGCCACGCTGGAGCCCTCGACCCGGTCGCGGAGCACGTCCATCGTCTCGTAGAAGCGACCGACCGACTTGATCGCGGCACCGCTCAGCCCGGGCACCTCCTCGGCCCGTTCCATCACCTCCCAGATCGTCAGCCCGGTCGTGTTGGCGTGCGAGGCCAGCCGTCCCTGGGTGGTGTTGCCGATCCCCCGCCGCGGCGAGTTGACGATCCGCGAGAACGAGACCTGGTCGGCCGGGTTGACCAGCAGGCTGAGGTAGGCGACCGCGTCCTTGATCTCTGCCCGCTCGTAGAACTTGGTCCCGCCGATCACCTGATAGGAGACGTCGTAGCGGTTGAGCGTGTCCTCGAGCACCCGGCTCATCGCGTTGGTCCGGTAGAAGATCGCGACGTCGGAGCGCTTCAGCCCCTCCTCCTCGGCCAGCCGTTCGATCTCGCCCGCGACCCAGCGCGCCTCCTCGTGCTCGTCGCCGAGCTCGTTCAGCTGCACCGGCTCGCCGCCGGCCACATCGGTCCAGAGCTCCTTCGGCCGCCGCTCCCGGTTGCGCTCGACCACCGCGTTGGCGGCCGAGAGGATCGTCTGCGTCGAGCGGTAGTTCTGCTCGAGCTTGACCATCGCCGCGTCGGGGAAGTCCTGCTCGAAGTCGAGGATGTTGCGGATGTCGGCGTGGCGGAAGCCGTAGATCGACTGGTCCTCGTCGCCGACGACCATCAGGTTGCCGTGCTCGGCGGCGAGCAGTTGCAGCAGCCGGTACTGGGCGTGGTTGGTGTCCTGGTACTCGTCGACGAGGACGTGGCGGAAGGTGCCGCGCCAGCGCTCGCGCACCTCCTCGAACAGCTCCAGGGCGTTGACGGTGCGGACCAGGAGGTCGTCGAAGTCCATCGCGTTGGCTTCGAGCATCCGCTTCTCGTACAAGGGGAAGGCCTCGGCGACGACTTCCTCGAAGCCGCCGACCTGCATCTCGCCGTAGGCGGCGGGGTCGATCAGCTGGTTCTTGGCGCCCGAGATCTTGTTCTGGACGGCGCGCGGCGGGTAGCGCTTGGGGTCGACGTTCAACTCTGAGAGGCAGCGTTTGAGCATCCGCATCGAATCGGCCTGGTCGTAGATCGTGAAGCCGCGCGAGTAGCCGAGCCGCTCGGCGTCGGCGCGCAGCATCCGGGCGCAGGCGGAGTGGAAGGTGGTGACCCACATCGCCCGCACCGAGCGGCCGACCAGCTGGCCGACCCGTTCGCGCATCTCGGCCGCCGCTTTGTTGGTGAAGGTGATCGCGAGGATCTCGCCGGGGCGGGCTTCGCCGGTCGCCAGCAGGTAGGCGATCCGATGGGTGAGGACGCGGGTCTTGCCGGAGCCGGCGCCGGCGAGCACCAGCAGCGCGCCCTCGGTGTGTTCGACCGCCTCCCGCTGCGGCGGGTTGAGGCCGGCGAGCAGCCGCTCGACCCGGTCGGCGCCGGGCTCGGTCGGTGCGCCTTGGGGCTGCGGCTCGCCGTCGGGAGGGAGCTCGAACTCGCTCTGAAGCATCGGCTCCGAGCATAGACACGCGCTCGGCGGGCTCGGCTCTGGCGCTTTTCTCCCCTGCGTAGGGGCTAATGCGCCAATCGCGGCTCAGCCGCCGGCGGAGGAGCGCCCCTTGCGCGGCTGGATCTCCGCCGCCGGCGAGTCGCCGTTCTCGCGGCCGTCGAGCTCCGAGAGCCGCCGCTCGAGTTCCGCGATCCGCTCCGAGAGGGCCTTGATCGCCTCGGCGATCGGGTCCGGCAGGTGAATCCAGTCGGCGTCGGGGCCTTCGGGGCGGCGCCCTTCGACCCGCACCGGGTGGCCGGGGTTTCCGACCACGGTCGCCCGCGGCGGCACGTCCTCGACCACCACCGTGTTGGCGCCGATCTTGGCGCCGTCGCCGACCGCGATCGGGCCCAGCAGCTTGGCGCCGGAGCCGACGGTGATGTTGTCGCCGAGGGTCGGGTGCCGCTTGCCGCGCTGGAAGCCGGTGCCGCCGAGGGTCACCCCCTGGTAGAGGGTGACGCAGTCGCCGATCACCACGGTCTCGCCGATCACCACGCCGGAGCCGTGGTCGATGAAGAACGACTCGCCGATCTGGGCCGCCGGGTGGATCTCGACCCCGGTGACGGCGCGGCTGACGTAGGCGATCGCCCGCGGCGCCAGCGGCACCCGCGCTTCCAGCAGGGCGTGGGCGGCGCGGTGGGCGAGCAGCGCCTGCACCCCAGCCCAGCTGGTGAGGATCTCGAAGCTGGAGACGGCCTGCGCGGCCGGGTCGCGCTGCCTCGCAACGGCGACGTCGGCGCGAACCTCGCGCACCACTCTCCTCCAGCGGCTCATGGTGAGAAGAAGGGTAGGGACATGTAGCGCTCGCCCGAGTCGCAGATCACGGTGACGACCCGCTTGCCGGCGAGCTGCGGTCGCGCCGCCACCTCGAGCGCCGCCGCGACGTTGGCCCCGGAGGAGATCCCGGAGAGGATCCCCTCGCGGCTGCCCAGCAGCCGCGCCGTCTCCAGCGCCTCCTCGTCGCCGACCGTGAGCACCTCGTCGATCACCGAGCGATCGAGCACGCCGGGCACGAAGCCGGCGCCGATGCCCTGGATTTTGTGCGGGCCGGGAGCGCCGCCCGAGAGGACCGGCGAGCTCGCCGGCTCGACCGCCACGACCAGCGCCTCCGGTGCCCGTTCCTTCAGCATCCGCCCCACTCCGGTGATCGTGCCGCCGGTCCCGACCCCGGTGACGAAGGCGCCGATCCGACCATCGGTGTCGGCCCAGATCTCCTCGGCGGTGGTGCGCTGGTGCGCGGCCGGGTTGGCGGGGTTCGAGAACTGCATCGGCATGAAGGCCTTGCGCTGCTCGCGGATCTCCTCGGCCAGCGCCACCGCCTCGTTCATCCCCCCGAGCGAAGCCGTCTCCCGCACCTCGGCCCCGTAGGCGCGCAGCAGCTTCGCCCGCTCGCGGCTCATCCCCTCGGGCAGGGTGAGGATCAGCTCGTACCCGCGCGCCGCGCAGACCATCGCCAGCGCGATCCCGGTGTTGCCGCTGGTCGGCTCGACCACCACCGAGCGCCCGGGCCGGATCAGCCCCTCTTCCTCGGCCGCGTCGATCATCGCCACCCCGATCCGGTCCTTGACCGAGCCGCCCGGGCTGAAGTACTCGAGCTTGGCGCAGAGGTCGGCGCCGACGTCCCTCCCGATCCGGTCCAGCAGGACCAGGGGCGTGCCGCCGACGACCGCCGACGCCTCGGCGCCGATCCTCATCGGCCGGGGTGAGATCGAGGGCCCACTGGCGCCAGTCTAAGATCGGATCGGTGGCTGCAGGCGCGACCTTCGAAGAGCTGGGCGGCGACCGCCACCGCCACGGCGACCTCGTCCACTCGCACCACCACCACGGCGCCCACTCCCATGCGCACGGCGAGGACGGGCACGGGCACACGCACGGCCTCGTCGACCCCGGCATCAAACGCTCGCGCGAGGGACTGGTCGCGGTCGGGCTGTCGCTGGCGGTGCTGGGGGCGACGGCGGCGCTCCAGCTCGGGATCTACCTCGCCAGCGGCTCGGTGGCGCTGCTCGCCGACCTGATCCACAACTTCGGCGACGCCGCCACCGCGATCCCGCTGGCGGTCGCCTTCCTGCTGCGCTCGCCGCGGGCCGAGGGCTACGCCGGCCTGTTCGTCGTCCTCGCGATCTTCGCCTCGGCCTGCGTCGCCGGGGTCGAGGCGGTCTCGCGGCTGATCCACCCGCAGACGCCCACCGACCTGGTCGCCCTCGCCGCCGCCGGCCTGATCGGCTTCGCCGGCAACTGGATCGCTGCCGGCATCCGCACCCGGGCGGGACACCGGCTCGGCAGCGCCGCGCTCCTCGCCGACGGCGCCCACGCCCGGGCCGACTCCTACGTCAGCCTCGCCGTCCTCGCCAGCGCCGCCGTCGTCGCCCTCGGCGTGCCCGTCGCCGACCCGCTGATCGGCCTCGCGATCACCGCGGTGATCCTCGAGATCAGCTGGAGCTCGTGGCAGACGGTCCGCGGCAGCCTCGGCCACGGGCACGCTCATCATCGCTAGGACTCGGCGCTGGCGCGCTCAGCCGCCGCGGACGTCGATCCGGTAGAGCAGGTGCGGCAGCCCGACATGGGTGATTTCGCCGCTGGTCCGCATCCCCAGCTTCTCGGCGACCCGTCGCGAGGCGAGGTTGGCCGGCAGCACCAGCGCCACCAGTTCCTCCAGCTCCGCCGAGCGGGCCAGGGCGACGCCCTCGACCGCCGCCGCCGTCGCCAACCCCCGGCCCTGCCACGAGGGAGCGACGGTCCAGGCCAGCTCGGTGACCAGCTCGCCGCCGATCGAGGTGCGGTGGAGGCCGACCCGGCCGACCAGCTCGCCGCCCTCGCCCTCGACCAGCGCCCACGGCCCGAAGCCCGCTTCGCGCCAGTGGCGGAGGTCGTCGGCCAGCATCTCGGCGATCTCGGCCTTGGTGAACGGCGCCAGCGGCCGCGGCCGCAGCCAGGCGGAGACGTCCGGGTCGAGCAGCAGCGCCTCGTAGCCGGCCTCGTCACCTGATTCTGGTTGGCGGATCAGGAAGCCGCCGCCGGCCAGCTGGCGCTCGCCGGCCACCGAGCTAGGCCGAGGACGCCGAGTGGGCGGCGGCCTGCCGGTGCAGCAGCGAGGCGAACTCCTCCATCCGCTCCTTCAGCTGCTCGGCGATGAACGGCCCGAAGCCGCCCATCCGGCCCCACAGCTCGAGTGCCGAGCGCTTGCCGCCGGCATCGGCGATCGAGACCTTGATCCCGACCGGCCAGCGGCCCAGCAGCAGCCGCGGCGACTCGCGCACGACGAGCCCGCCGTCCTCGTCGTCAAGGCACTTCCAGCCGAGCTCGGCGACGGCCTCGCGGACGATCTCGCGCGCCTCCTCGGGGGCTGCCGCGAGTTCGAGGTCCTGGTGGCGATCGGACATCGGCGAAGACTCTAGTTCACCGGACCACTCGACAAACCCGAGGCCACGGTCGGCGCTCAGAAGAGCGAGCGCAGACCGGCGACGGCGTCGGCCCGCAGGCGCCGGAAACGCACCGAGCTGCGCTCGCCCATGGCCTGCATCCGCTCCCAGCCGACCTGGACCGTCTCGTTGAACGCCAGCCGCCTCCCGGAGACGCGCTGTCCCCGCGTCCCGAAGCCGAGCGCGTGCCGCACCTCGCGGCCGATCAAGAGGGCTGCGATCACCAGCGCGACGAGGATGACGACGAGGAAGATCGCCCCGCCCTCGCCGCCGGGCGGTTCGACGAACGGAATCGGGCTGGGGCTCGGCGGCGGCTTTTGAACCGCGACGGCGGAGCCGATCAGCGCCGCTCCGAGCGCGGTGCCGATCCGGTCGACGGCGTCTTTCTGCGCCTTGCCGCCTTTTTTCGGGATCAGCCCGGCGTGAGCGGCGATCCGGGTGCCGAGTTTTTTCAGCGGCGCCGTCGGCAGCACCTTGGAGAAGACTTCGCCGACGTGGGCGGCGACGTGGGAGACGGCGCTCGCGCCTTCGTCGATCGCCTGCGGCGAGACGGTCGGGGTCGGTGCCGGGCCGCCGGAGTGCGAGGCGGCATGGTGGCCGCTGCCGCCGCCGGCCTTGGAGCCGTTGCCCCCGGCGGCGCCGCCGCCGGCCTTGGAGCCGCCGCCGCTGCTGCGGTGCGGGCGCGAAGCATGGGAGGTGTGGTGGGTGACGACGCCGGTCGGGGAGACGGTCGCGGTCCCGGTCGAGCCGGAGCCGACGACGGCTCCACCGCCACCGCTGCTGCCTCCGCCGCCGCCCCCGGCCGAGCCGCCGGAGCTTTCCGGGCTGGCGGGCGAGGAGCCGCCGCCCTTCGGCGCTTCGGCCTGCGGCGTCACGCCTTCGCCCGCCGCCGGCGTTTCGGCGGGCGTGGTCGTCACCGGGGTTTCCACCGGCGGCGCTTCGGTTTCCTTCGGCGGCACTTCGGTTTCGGTCGGGGTTTCGACCGGCGGCGGTTCTTCCGGCGTGCTGGTTTCGCCGACGGTTTCGTCAGCCACCGCGCTCTGCGGCGCGATCTGCAGCGGTCCGGCCAGCGCTGCCCAGCCCAGCACCGCCAGCAAGCCGAAAAGCAATGTCGCGCGCATCCATCTCATGGTTGGACGGATATCGTAGAACCCGGGCGCGACGCTGCGCGCACTACCCGGTTTTCCTGCAATTTGCGCCTGATTCAGATTACTTGCGGAAACCGGCGCGATCGGCCGGCCAGCCGGCCGACGGCGCGCCGCTCAGATGAAGTACATGCCCGAGCCGGACTCTTCGGCCTCGCGGCGGGCGACTTCGGCGATCGTGGTCTGGCCGAAGACCTTGCGCAGGGCGCCGACGCCCTCGGCCCAGATGCCCCCCGCCTCGTCGGCCTCGGTGCCGATTTTGCCGTCGAGGGTCTGAACGACCTCGAGCACGGTGATCTCTTCCGGCGGACGCGAAAGGGTGTAGCCGCCGCGCATGCCGCGGTGGCTGGTGAGGAGGCCGCCGCGGCGCAGGGTCGAGAAGAGCTGCTCGAGGAACTGGTCCGGGATGTCGCGGCGCTCGGCCAGCTCTTTGATCGGCACCGGCCGATCGCCGGAGCGGGCCAGCTCGGCGAGGGCAACGACCGCATAGCGCGACTTCGAGGTAACGGAGATCACAGGCGCCTTTCTACCGCACCCCTCGCCGCTGCACTAGGATCGATCGCAGGGGCCGCGGAGGATGCGGTCGCCACCTGACCCGTAATCGATTGATCGGAAGCAGTCCTGAGCGATCGCCCAAACTGCCTTGTGATCGACGGGCACCCTCTCGTCCGCCTGGGGGTCCGCGAAGTGCTGCAGGACGATTTCGACGTACTCGAATCCGAGAGCCGTGAGGAAGGCCTCGACCTGCTGCGCGACATCGGCGACTTCGACGTCGCGATCGTCGACATGCGCTGGCGCCTGAACGGCGGCGGCACACCTTCGATCTCCGGCCGCGAGACGATCCGCTCGATGCACCGGGTGGCACCGGCGCTGGGGATCGTCGCCCACGGCGAGAGCCGCGAGCCCCACCAGGCCACCGCGGCGCTGCAGGCCGGCGCCTGCGCCTACGTCGCCCGGACCGCCGGCACCGACGAGCTGCGCAAGGCGGTCAAAGCCGCTGCCGCGCAGGAGACCTTCGTCGACCCCGACCTGCCGGCCAAGGGCAGCCGCGGCAAGCTCACCCGCCGCCAGCGCGAGATCCTGCAGCTGCTGGCCAACGGCGAGTCGACCACCTTCGCCGCCCGCGAGCTCGGGCTCTCCGAGGAGACGGTGAAGACCCACACCAAGAACGCCCTGGCCCGCCTCGCAGCCCGCAACCGCACCCACGCGGTCGCGATCGGCATCCGCGAGCACCTGCTCGACTAGATCCAACCGCGGTCTCTGGCGAGGAGCACGGCCTGGGCGCGATCGACGGCGCCGATCTTGCCGTAGACGTTGTGCAGGTGGGTCCGGATCGTCGACACCGAGAGGTGCATTTCGCCGGCGATCTGCTTGTAGACCATGCCCTCGGAGAGGTGGCGGAGGACGTCGAGCTCGCGGGCCGAGAGCGGGCACGGCTCGCTGATCCGCGAGGCGTCCTGGCGCGGCAGCGGCAGCTCGTAGAGCAGTTCGCGGACCTGCTCGCGGCCGAGGCCGCAGGCTTCGGCGGCGGCGTGCAGGCGGTCGGGCGCGATCGCCTCGCCCTGCGAGTAGTGGGCGATCATGTCGGCGGTGGCGACCATCGCCGCCAGGCCGTCGGCGTCGTCGGCGTGGTGGCGCTCGATCGCAACCGCGATCCGACTCGGCAGGTTCCAGCGCCGGGCGAGGACGCCGCCGACCAGGGTGTGGTCGATCCCGAGCTGGTCGCGTTCGTCGCGCAGGCGCTGCTCGGGGGTGCGGCTGATCGAGTCGAAATAGACTTTGTAGCCCGGGTGCAGGCGGGAGATGACGAGGCGGCCGACGTCGTGCAGCAGCGCCGCCACCGCCAGCTCGTCGCGTTCGACCCAGCCGACGACGCGGCCGATCTGGTCGGCGGCCCGCTGGGTGGCGAGGGCGTGGACGCGGAAGCGCTCGGGCTTCAGCTCCCAGCCGCCGTTTGACTCGAAGAAGTCGAAGCTGGGGGCGGTGCCGGCGATCGCGAGGACGCCGGAGGGCTTCAGCACCTCGACCGCGTCGGGGATGCCGGCGACGCCACCGGCGACGAGGCCGCTGCGGTTGGCGAAGCGAAGGACGGAGATGGTCAGCGAGACGTCGGACTCGACCGCCTCGACCAGGTCGGCGACGCGTGGCTGGTCGCCGGTGGCGGCGTCGATCACGCGCTCGCGGGACTCGACCAGGACGGGGAAGCGCTCGACCGCCTCGAAGGCGTCGGCGAGGCGGCTGCCCGGGGCGGCGGCGGCGCCTTTCTGGGCACCGCCGGACTCGCCGCGCCGAGCCGCGGCTACGCGCGCCTCGACGTCCTCGGTTGCAAGGTCGGCTGCTCGGGTGGAGGTGGCTGCCATGCCCCCCTCATCGGCAGCGGGGGACGAATGGTTTAGCCGAACGTATTCCGACCTGAGACGGGGTTCTGGGTCATCCGTCCAGAGGTTGGGAGCGGAGACGTACCAGAGCGGCGTCGATCCGCTCCAGGGCCTGCCCCCGGCCCAGCGTCGCCAGCGACTCGAAGATGCCCGGCGAGACCGAGCTGCCGGTGATCGCAACCCGGATCGGCTGGTAGAGCCGGCCCGGTTTCACCTCGAAGCGATCCAGCACCGGCGCCAGCGCCGCCTCGATCGGCTCCGGCTCGAACGGCTCGGCGGCGGCGAGGGCCTCGCGGGAGGCGGCCAGCGGCTCGACCACCTCCGGCTTCATCACCTTCTTCCAGGCCGCAGGGTCGTCGACCGGCGGCTCGAAGAGGAAGCGGATCAGCGGCCAGACCTCGTCCAGGGTCTGCGCTTTCTCCTGGGCGATCGCGCAGGCCTCGCGCAGGCGCTGGTCGGGCTCGCGGCCGAGGTGACGGGCGACCGCGGCCAGGTACTCCTCGAGCGGCAGCTCGCGCATGTAGCGGCCGTTCAGCCAGCGCAGCTTCTTCTCGTCGAAGATCGCCGCCGCCTTGCCGACGTCCTCCACCCGGAAGCGGCGGACCAGCTCGTCGGTCGGCATCAGGGTGGTGTCGTCGTCGGTGCCCCAGCCGAGCAGCGCCAGGTAGTTGCGAACCGCCGCCGGCAGGTAGCCGGCCTCGCGCAGCTCCTGCACCGAGGCGGCGCCGTGGCGCTTGGAGAGCTTCTTGCCGTCGGGGCCGTGGAGCAGCGGCAGGTGGGCGTAGCGGGGCGGCTGGTGGCCGAGCGCCGCCAGCACCAGCAGCTGCTTCGGCGTGTTCGAGAGGTGGTCGTCGCCGCGCACCACCTCGGTGATCCCCATCTCGGCGTCGTCGACGGCGACCGCGAAGTTGTAGAGGACGGTGCCGTCGCCGCGGGCGATGACGAAGTCGTCGTAGCTCGAGTTGGGGAAGGCGACCGGCCCGTGGATCAGATCCTCGACCACCGTCTCCCCCGCGTCCGGCACCCGCAGGCGGACGGCGGCGCCGGGCGCCTCGGTCGGGGTGCCCCGGTACCCCGCCCCCGCCCCGTGCTCGGCCTTCCAGGCCTCGACGTCCTTGGCGGTGGCGGCGTCGCGGTAGGCGGCGCCGGACTCGAGCAGGCGCGCCAGCGCCTCCTGGTGGCGCTCGGCGCGGCTGAACTGCGAGATCGGCCCCTCGTCCCAGTCGAGCTGCAGCCACTGCAGCGCGTCGATGATCTGGTCCCAGTTCTCCTGCGTCGAGCGCTCGCGGTCGGTGTCCTCGATTCGCAGCACCAGGGCGCCGTCGTCGTGGCGGGCGGCGAGCCAGTTGTAGAGCGCCGTCCTGGCGCCGCCGATGTGCAGGGCGCCGGTCGGCGAAGGGGCGAAGCGGAGGCGGGGCGACGAGTCCGTGGTCATCGTCGGCGGATGCTTCCAGATGGCGCCCGCCGAGGACTCGCGGTAGCCGGAGCAGCAACTCGCCCGGGGAAGATGGTTTGATCGACCGGATGACGGGATCGGCCGCTCGACGCGCAGCACGGTGCCTCGCCGCGGCGTCGCTGGCGGCGCTGGCGCTGCTGGTCGGAGCCAGCGGAGCGGGCGCGGTGGGAGCGACGCTGGGCGGAGGCGTCTACGCGACCGCGATCGTCACCGCCGGGCAGAACGTCTGGTTCGGCGGCAGCAGCTACGTCGGCGGCTACGATGTGGTCGGCCGGATCGGCCCCGCCGGGGAACTGGCCGAAAACCGGCTGCCGCCGGGCCGCACCGCGACCCGGGAACTGACCGGCATCGCGGTCGGGCCGTTCGGCAACCTCTGGCTCAGCTCGAACGAGGAAAAGCTGCTGCGCGTGACCCCGACCGGGGCGACCGCCGAATTCGCCGTCGGCGCCAGCCCCAGCCAGGGAATCGTCCTCGGCCCCGACGGGGCTCTGCGGTTCACCTCGCGCGGCGGCGCGCTCGGCCGCACCAAGGCCAACGGCGAAACGAGCGCGGTGGCGCTGCCGGCCGGGAGCGAACCCGCGGGGCTGGTGGCCGGCCCCGAAGGCGCGATCTGGGTGGCCGAGAGCGGCGCCGGTGCGATCGCGCGGGTGGAAGGCAACGGCAACGTCTCGCAGTACCCGCTCCCCCACGCCGACAGCCGGCCGGCCGCAATCGCCGTCGGGCCCGACGGCAATCTCTGGTTCACCGAGGAAGGGGCGCCGCGGATCGGCAGGATCACCCCCGGCGGCACGATCACCGAATTCGCAGTGCCGGGCACCGGCGGCACGCGGCTGATCGCCAGCGGCCCCGCCGGCGACCTCTGGTACTCGCAGGACAACTCGATCGGCTCGATCACGACCCAGGGCGCCGTCGGCCAGCCCGCCTGCCTCGAACCCGAATGCCGGACGACGATCGACGCGCTCGTCGCCGGCCCCAGCGGCGAACTGCTGGTCGCGACCGGAGTCCGCGAAACCGCCGCCGGCGAAGGCCTCTCGGTGGCCGAGCTGGGGGTCGGCGGCTCGATCGAACCGTTCTCGCCGCCGCCGCTGACCACCGGTCTGCGCGGGGTGTCGAAGCTCCACGGGCGCCGCGCCGTGAGCGTGCGGCTGACCTGCCACGGCGGCGTTGCCGGCGATACCTGCGCCGGCACCGTGCGGCTGCGGGCCGACGGCAGGTTCGCCGGCGGTGGCGGCTACCGCCTGGCGCCGATGAGCGGCGAAGCCCTGCCGGTCAGGCTGACCTCCTGGGCCGCGAGGACGCTGCGGCGCCGCGGCAAGCTGCGCCTGCGGGTCGTCGTCGCCAACTCGGTCGGCACCGGCACCAGCCGCAGCGTGGTCCTGCGCGCCCGTCCATAGGATGGGCGGCCGTGTGGGTCGGATGCCACGTCTCAACCGCCGGCGGGCTGGCGAACGCGATCGGGCGCGGCGAGGAACGCGGCTGCGAAGCGATCCAGATCTTCCACCAGAGCCCGCGGATGTGGCGGCCGACCAAATACGGGCCCGACGACTTCGCCGAGTTCCGCGAGCGGATGGGCTCCTCGAAGGTGGAAGCCGTGATCATCCACGCCGTCTACCTGATCAACTGCGCCAGCAAGGACAAAGAGCTGCGGAAGAAATCGCTGACCTCGCTCAGCCACGCGCTCGAGATCGGTGACGGGACCGGCGCCAAGGGCGTCGTCCTCCACCCCGGCGCCCAGAAAGGCGAGCCGCACGGGCCGTCGATGAAACGGGCCGGAAAGGCGATCGCCGAGGCGCTGAAACGGACCGACGGCTGCCACCTCCTGCTCGAGCAGACCGCCGGCCACAAAGGCCTGCTCGGCCGCAACTTCGACGAGACCGCCGAGCTGATCGAGCTCGCCGGCGGCGGCCCCCGCCTCGGCCTCTGCCTCGACTCCTGCCACCTCTTCGTCCAGGGCTACGACATCACCGACGAGACCCACCTCGGCGAAGTCCTCGACGAAGCCGACGAGAAGGTCGGCGTCGAGCGCCTCGGCGCCGTCCACGTCAACGACGCCGCCGCCCCCCTCGGCTCCTGCCGCGACCGCCACGCCAACATCGGCAAAGGCGAGATGGGCAAACGCGGCCTCTCCGCCTTCCTCTCCGAGCCCCGCTTCGAGGGCCTCCCCGCGACCCTGGAGACCCCGGGCCCGGAAAAGAAGGGCACGTCGAGGGCCGAAGTCACCGCGGCGAAGCGGTTGCGCCGCGAAGGACTCAAACGCCGCGCCAAATAGCCCATTCCTGAACTCAAGCCGAGTCACGAAAGGCGACAAGGGCCGGCCCCCCGACCGGCCCTTGCTCTCCCGCCGTCTTCGTCTATTTGAGGTGGACACCGGAGATCGCGCGCGAGATGACCAGGCGCTGGATCTCTGAGGTGCCCTCGAAAATCGTGTAGATCTTGGAGTCCCGGTGCATGCGCTCGACCGGGAACTCTCGGGTGTAGCCGTTGCCGCCGAGGATCTGGATCGCCCGCTCGGTCGCCCAGACTGCGACCTCGCCGGCCTTCAGCTTCGACATCGAGCCCTCGGCGTTTTCGAACCGGTGGCCGGTGCGGCCCATCCAGGCGGCGCGCCAGACCAGCAGCCGGGCGGCGTCGATCTCGAGCTTCATGTCGGCCAGGGTGAAGGCGACCGACTGGTTTTCGACGATCGGGCGGCCGAATTGTTCGCGCTCTTTGGCGTACCCGAGCGCGTACTCGTAAGCGGCGCGGGCGATCCCGAGCGCCTGGGCGCCGACCACCGGCCGGCTCGCCTCGAAGGTCTGCATCGCCGCCTGCCCTTTGCTGCTCTTGCCCTCGCGGACCCGGGCCAGGCGCTCGTCGAGCTTCTCTTTGCCGCCGAGCAGGCAGGAGCCGGGAACCCGGCAGTCGTCGAGGTGGACGTCGGCGGTGTGGGAGGCGCGCAGGCCGTGCTTCTTGACCTTGGCGCCCTGCTCGCAGCCGGGCGTGCCGGGTGGGATCACGAAGGCGGCGTGGCCGCGCGAACCGAGCTCGCGATCGACCGAGGCGATGATCACGTGGACGTTGGCGATGCCGCCGTTGGTCGCCCAGGCCTTCTGGCCGTTGATCACCCATTCGTCCTTGGCCTCGTCGTACTTGGCGGTGGTGCGGATCGCCGAGACGTCGGAGCCGGCATCGGGCTCCGAGGCGCAGAATGCGGCGAGCTTGACGTCCTCCGGCGTGCCGAAGCACTGCGGAATCCACTCGCCGATCTGCTCCCCGGTCCCCTGCCCGAAGATCGCTGCGACCGCGAGCGTCGTGCCCATGATCGCCATGCCGATGCCGGCGTCGCCCCAGAACAGCTCCTCGTTGGCGATCGGCAGCGTCAGCCCGCTCGGATCGGCCCAGAACTGGCCCATCGCTTCGAAGCTGTAGAGGCCGATCTTGGCGGCCTCCTCGATCACCGGCCAGGGCGTTTCCTCGCGCTCGTCCCACTCGTGGGCGGCGGGCCGGACGACGCCCTCGGCGAAGCCGTGGACCCACTCCTGGATGTCCTTCTGGTCCTGGTTCAGCTCCAGGGTGAAGGCCGGTTCGCCGCTCGGCGCCTCGCCGTTGTCGGCCGTGACGGCGGCCAGCGCGTCGGTTGCGTCGGCGTCGGCGACGGTGGCGGCGTCCGAAGACATGAGCCGCAGTATTACATTAAATCGTGTCGCCTTCTAGATAAACCTTCGCATTCCAGTCGAGTACTTTTGCGGCCCCCAGCCGCATCCACGGCGAGCGGCCGCGGCGGGCTCAGACGTCGCGAAGGTCGAAGGCGCGCAGGCCCTCGGAGCCGGCGTCGGTGCAGTCGAAGAAGCGGCGGTTGACGCAGTCGTAGGCCTCGCCCTCACCGGCGTAGGCGCGCTCGACCGAGAACTGGCAGTGCGGCAACGGCTCGTGTGTCATCTTCACGCCGCCGAACCCCTCGGGCTGCAGCACCGCCACCAGGTCGACCTCGGCGCTGAACACTTCCTGCATGCAGCCCAGGTACTGATTGCCACTGAGGCGATCCATGTAGCTGTAGAGGTAGCGGCAGCCGAGTTCGACGCAGCCCCGCGGCTCGACCATCTTGTCGCAGAAGGACCGGCACTGACGGCACTCGCCGACCTCGGTGCGGGTAACGCTCATGGGGAAAGTCTACGGAGCGGGGAGGCGGGGACCAAGGGGGTTGAGACCGGGTCTCAGGGCTCTAGGGATGGGGCGGTGCGGTAGGGGGAGCCGGGGGTCCTCCAGGCGAATTTGGTCGGGGGCCCTTCGGGCCGCCCTCCGGATGTTGCTGCCCGCCTATGGCGGGCAGGGATCAGATTGCATATCGCCGCTTCGCGACATTCGCCTGGAGGACCCCCGGCTCCCCCACGACAGCGCTCCGTCGAATGCCTGAACCCGCGCTTCGATTCGAAGCTTCAAGAGCCTGTGGGGATTCGAACCCGGGCCGGCCGTTCCGTGCGCGGCTGTCGGCACTCCTCCCCGGGAATGTCGCGAAGCGGCGGAAATGCAATCCGATATCTGCGCCCCGCAGGGGCGCACCAACATCCGGAGCGGAGCCCCGAAGGGGCGAGCGACGCAAATTCACGGGGAGGAGTGCCGACAGCCGCGCCCCGCCAACCCCGATCCCTAGAGCTAGGCCGCTATCGCCGCGCCCCCCAGCAACTGACCTATCTCCTGCCTCAACCCCGCCGAAGGCTGCACCCTGTACTGGCTGCCCAACCGCAACGTCCTCGGCCCACCGCTCGTGTGCATCACCAGGTGCACGTCGGTCTCGCCTTTGTGGTCCTCGATCAGGGACTTCAGCTCATCCATCAGCGCCGGGTCGGCCAGCGTGCGGCAGTCGAGCAGGGAGAGCTCGAAGGGGCCGCTGGCGAGCGGGGCGACGACGTTCTTCGCCGCCGCGGCGATCTCCTCGTTGCCGGGTTCGAAGCGCTGCGCCTCCTGGACCACCAGCTTGGTCTCGCCGCGGTCCTTGTGGTCGACGCGGCCGCGGACGAGGACGATCGCGTCCGGCGCGATCACCTGCGCGCTCTCCGCCTCGTCGGCCTTGAAGACCAGCATCTCGACCTGGCCCTCGACGTCGTCGAGCGTCGCGAACATCATCTGGCTGCCGCTCTTGGTGCGGATCTTCTTGCAGTCGACGACGATCCCGCCGACCGTCACCCAGGCGCCGTCCGGTTTGCCCTCGAGCGCCGAGATGCTGCAGTCGACCCGGGCCCGCAGCGCCGGCCCGACTTCGGTCAGCGGGTGCGAGGAGAGGTAGGTGCCGAGCGTCTCCTTCTCCAGCGCCAGCAGCTCGGCGCGGTCGAACTCGGCGGCCGAGATCGGCGGCCGGTGCTGCGAGACCTGGGCGGCGGCCCCGCCGGAGCCGCCGTCGTCGCCGAAGTCGAAGATCGAGCCCTGGCCGAGCTGCGCGTCCTCCTGCGCCTTCTGGCCCGCCGACTGCGCCGCCGGCAGGATCTCCAGCATCCCGCGACGGGTGGCGCCGGTCGAGTCCAGGGCGCCGCATTTGATCAGGCATTCGATCGCCCGTTTGTTCACCGCCCGGGAGTCGACCCGCTCGCAGAAATCCCAGATCGAGGCGATCGGCTGGTCCTCGCGGGCTCGGAGGATCGCCTCGACCGCCGAGTGGCCGACGTTCTTGACCGCGTCGAGGCCGAAGCGGATCGCGTTCTCGGAGACGACGAAGCTGTGATCGGAGGAGTTGACGTCGGGCGGCAGCACGTCGATCCCCATCTCCGCACAGCGATTGACGAAGAACGGCACCTTGTCTTTGGTGTTCATCACCGAGGAGATCACCGCCGCCATGTACTCGGCCGGGTAGTTGGCCTTGAGGTAGGCGGTGCGGTAGGAGATCAGCCCGTAGCAGGCGGCGTGCGACTTGTTGAACGAGTAGTCGGCGGCGGCTTCGTTCAGCTTCCAGAGGTCGCCGGCGACATTCGGGGCAGTGTTCGATTCCGCCAGCCCCTTCATGAACTTGTCCTTCATCGTCGCCATCAGGTCGCGCTTCTTCTTGCCGATCGCCTTGCGCAGGTCGTCCGCCTCGGCGCCCGAGAAGCCGGCCATCTCGCGGGCGATCGCCATCAGCTGCTCCTGATAGACGACGCAGCCGTGCGTCTCCTCGGTGATCGACCGCAGGCGCGGGTCGGGGTAGCGCACAGTCGAAGGGTCTTTCTTGCCTTTGGCGTAGGCCGGGATGTAGGCCATCGCACCCGGGCGATAGAGGGCGCCGAGCGCGACGAGGTCGGCGAATTCGGTCGGCTTGACCTTGCGCAGGGCGTCGCGCATCCCCTCCGACTCGAACTGGAAGACGCCGGTCGAGTCGCCCTTGGCGAGCATCGCGTAGGTCTTGGCGTCGTCGATCGGGATCGCGCTCATCTCGACCTCCTCGCCGCGCGAGCGGCGGATGATCTCGATCGCGTCCTCGATCACGTCGAGGTTGCGGAGGCCGAGGAAGTCCATCTTCAGCAGGCCGATCTCCTCGATCGGGCCCATCGAGTACTGGGTCACGATCTTGAACTGGCGCTCGTTCTTGGCTTTGCCGTTGGCGTCGACGACCGGCGGCGCGGTCTTGTCCTCGGCCAGCTGCAGCGGCACCACCTCGTGGAGCGGCCGGTCGGCGATCACCACCGCGGCGGCGTGGATCGAGTTGTTGCGGATGATCCCCTCGAGGCCCTGGGCGACGTCGACCACCCGTTTCGCGTCGGGTTCGGCGTCGTAGGCTTTTTTCAGCTCCTGGCCCGGCTTCAGGCATTCGGCGAAGGAGGGGCTGCGGCCCATGATCGGCTCCGGGATCAGCTTCGCCAGGCGGTCGCCGGTGGCGTAGTCGTAGCCGAGCACGCGGGCCGCGTCGCGGGTCGCCGCCCGCGGCGCCATCTTGCCGAAGGTGATGATCTGGGCGACCGACTCGCGGCCGTACTTCTCGGCGACGTAGCGGATCATCCGCTCGCGGCCGCGGACCGAGAAATCGATGTCGATATCGGGCATCGATTTGCGGCCCGGGTTGAGGAAGCGCTCGAAGATCAGGCCTTCGGCGAGCGGGTCGACATCGGTGATCCGCAGCGCGTAGGAGACGATCGAACCGGCGGCCGAGCCACGGCCGGGGCCGACGGCGACGCCGTTTTCCTTCGCCCAGCGGACGAAGTCCCAGACGATCAGGAAGTAGGACGGGAAGCCCATCTCCTCGACCACCCCGAGCTCGAACTCCATCCGCTCGACCGCCTCGGCCGGCGCCGGGTCGCCGTAGCGCTCGCGCAGGCCCTCGGTGGCGATCCGCCGCAGCATCGCCTCCGGCTCCTCGCCGTTCTCGGTCGGGTAGCGGGGCAGCAGCAGGCTGCCGAGCTCGATGTCGAGCGAGGAGCGTTCGGCGATCTCCAGCGACATCGGCACCGCCTCCGGCCACTCGGCGAAGGACTCGTGCATTTCCTCGGAGCTCTTGATGTAGAACTCGTTGGTGTCGAAGCTCATCTTCGGCGCTTCCAGGGTGGATTTCGTCTGCACGCAGAGCAGCGCCGCGTGGTTGGCGAAGTCCTCGCGCCGCAGGTAGTGGACGTCGGCGGTGGCGACCAGCGGCCGGCCCAGCTCGCGGGCGAACCGCACGATCCCCTCGTTCGCCTTGTCCTGGTCGGCGATCCCGTTCTTCTGCACCTCGAAGTAGACCTGGTCGGGGCCGAAGGCCTGGATCAGGTCGTCGAGATGGGCGCGGGCGTCGTCGTGGCGCTCTTCGACCAGGCGGCGGCAGAAGCGCGACTGCAGGCAGCCGGTGAGGACGATCACGCCCTCCGCGTGCTGGGCGAGCAGCTCCATGTCGACGTTGGCCTTGCCGCGCGAGAAGCCTTCGAGGAAGCCGGCCGAGGTCAGCTTCACCAGGTTCGAGAAGCCGGTGTCGCTCTCGGCCAGCAGGGTCAGGTGGTTGCGCTCGTACCGGGTCTGCTCCTTGATCGCCTTGCGATCGTCGACCAGGTAGGCCTCGAGCCCGACGATCGGTTTGATCCCGTGCTTCTTGCAGGCCTTGTAGAGGTCGACCGCGCCGTTCATCACCCCGTGGTCGGTCAGCCCCAATCCCGGCTGTCCCAGTTCGGCCGCCCGTTCCGCCATCGCGTCGATCTTGCAGGCGCCGTCGAGCAGCGAGTACTCGCTGTGGGCATGGAGATGGACGGCCGGGGAGGTGCTCATCGGGTCGCTCCCGATCATCGCAATCGGGGCAGATGGCACCGGGGTGCTTTGCCGCTAAATCCGCTGGGAATTCAGAGCACAGACGTTGCCGCGGCCGCCAGGCTGGCGATCATCACCGCGATGACCGACCCGAGGGTGACGACCAGGTTCCTGTTGTAGTCGTGCAGGGCCTCCTGGATCGAGCGGAAGCCCTCGTTCATCTCGACGCGAAGAACCTCGATCTCGCCGCGGATTTCGCCGTGTTCGGCTTGGTTTCTATCCTCGGCGCGGTCGAACCGCGTTTCGATCTGCTCGAATCGTGCATCGACCTGCTCGAACCGCCGGTTGACTGCGCTGGTGAGGCCGTCGACCCGGACGGTGAGATTGTCGATCTTCTGTTCGAGCACGGCCTCTTTCACGGCGTCCATGATGGCAGATCTTAGGGAATGTTTTGTCTGCAATTGCGCACGAAGCAAAATCTTGACGCGCAGATGTGTGACGGGGCGGCGGCGTCAGCCGCAGACCCAGGCGCTGGGGCCGGAGTCGGCCCAGATTTCGGCGGCGATGCGGTCCTGTTCGGCCTTAGGAGCATTCTGGGGCTCGCCCTTACCGCCGTACAGCTCCCAGGTCGACGGCAGGACCTGGTAGGCGCCGCCGGCGCCGCTCGAGGGGTTGACGGCGCTGTAATCGCCGCCCGACTCGCACATCACGATGTAGGTCGGGATCGAGTAGGGGCCGCCGAGCCAGCGGCCGACTTCTTCTTCGGCTTCGGCTTCGCTGGCGGCGCGGGCTTCGGCGGCGCGGATCCGCTGCACCTGCTTCACCCAGCCGCCGATGTCGGTTTTCAGGGTGGCCAGCGAGGCTTCGCGGCTGGCGCTGACCGCGGCCAGATGGCCGGCGGCGGCCTGGGCCGCTTCGCGCACCGAGGAGATTTCTTCCCGCGCCGCGGCGAGGCGGCGGTCGTAGGCGAGTGCCTGGCGGTGGAGCGCCTCGACCCGCGCTGCCGCGCGGCGGACCTGGTTCCGCACCTGCTCGACCCGCGCCGCCAGCGAGGAGTCGGATTCGGAGATCAGGCGCAGGTAGTCGGCCCGGGTGGCGACTTCGTCGTAGTCGCCGGAGCCGAGGACGATGCTCGCCGGGTCGGCGACGCCGGTCTCGTAGATCGCGACCAGGCGGTTGGCGAGCGCCGTCCGCGCCCGCTCGAGCCGCGCCCGTTCGCGCACCAGCCGCGCCCGCGTCCGCGCCGCCTTCCGTTCCAGCTCGGCGGCCCGCGCTTCGCCTTCGGCCAGCAGCTCGCTCAGCCGCTGCTCGTGGTTCTCGGCCCGCTGCGCTTCGGCTTCGGCGCTGGCCAGCTCGGCACGGGATTGCTGCAGCCCGGCGGCGATCGAGCCGGCTTCTTCGCGCGCCGCCGTCAGCTTCGATTCCAACGCACCGCGATCGACGGCGCCGGCGGTCCCGGCGAGCAGCACCAGCCCGACGAGGAGCGCCGTCAGCAGCGCTGCCGCGCCCACGGGCGCCAGGCGGGAGTCCGAGCGGAGCGCAGGCACGAGCGACGAGGCTACGGGGTCGAGCCCGGAATTCCTGCCGGTGGACGATAAGCCGCAAGGCGGCTTGCGCCCCGATAACGAACGTTATGGATACCCGGGGCGGACCGCCCCGCGCTCAGCCCTCGCGGACGTTGCGACTGCCGACGTAGACCGCGACCGCGACGCCGACGGCGGCAACGCCGATCCCGATCCGGATCTCGCGCCGGTACCGCCGCCGCAGGTAGCGAGAGCCGTAGCGGACCGCGGCCCTGCCGAGCCGATCCGTCATCAGCCCTCCCCCTCCTGCTCGGCCCGCAGCCGGTGGGCCAGCCGCGACTGCAGCGACCAGAGCTCGATGAACCCCGGCGAGGCCTGCTGCGAGAAGAGGCCGCCGGACGCCGCGAAGCTCGCCAGCGCCGCGTCGTAGACGGCGTTCGGCGAGGAACGCGTCACGACCCTGACGCTGCCTTTGTACAGACGCAGTCCGATCTCGCCCGTGACCCGCGCGTTCACCGCCGCCATGTAGGCGTCCAGGTCGGTCCGCAGCGGCTCCCACCAGAGGCCGCCGTAGACGAGGTAGCCCCACTTCTGGTCGAGCGCCGGCTTGAACTGGTTCTGGTGGATCGTGCCGACCAGGCGCTCGAGCTCCTCGTGGGCGGTGAGGACGATCGCCGCCGCCGGCACCTCGTAGATGTCGCGCACCTTGAGGCCGACGATCCGGTCCTCGATGTGGTCGACGATGCCGACCCCGTGGCGGCAGCCGATCTCGGCGGCCCGTTCGAGCAGCTCGACCAGGCCGAGGCGCTCGCCGTCGAGCGAGACCGGCCGCCCGGCTTCGAAGCCGACCGTCACCACCTGGGCCTCGTCGGGCGCCTCCTCGGGCCGGGTCACGAGCTGGAAGACGTCGTCCTCGGGCGCGTGGTCGAGGTCCTCGATCCAGCGCCCCTCCGAGGAGCGCCCCCAGAGGTTGTCGTCGATCGAGTACGGCGCCACCTCGGTGCCGCCCTTGACCGGGATCCCGTGCTCGCGCGCATAGGCGATCTCCTCGTCGCGCCCCATCTGCCAGGAGCGCACCGGGGCGATCGTCCGCAGCTCCGGCGCCAGGGTCGCCACGGTCGCCTCGATCCGCACCTGGTCGTTGCCCTTGCCGGTGCAGCCGTGGGCGATCGTGTCGCAGCCCGACTGCCGCGCGTATTCGACCGCGAGCTGGGCGATCAGCGGCCGGCCGAGCGCAGTGAAGAGCGGGTAGCCGTTGCCGTACACCGCGTTGGCGCGGATCGCCGGCACCAGGAACTCCTCGGCGAAGCGCTCGCGGGCGTCGACCACGTGGCACTCGACCGCGCCCAGCGCCTTCGCCTTCTCTTCGATCACCGTGTAGTCCTCGCCGGGCTGGCCGAGGTTGACGGTGAGGCAGACCACCTCGGCCTCGTAGGAGTCCTGGATCCACTTCAGCATCACGCTGGTGTCGAGCCCGCCCGAGTAGAGCAGCAGGACGCGGTCCACCTGCGAGGGGTCGGCCTCGTAGCTGGCGGTCGGGGGGCTGAGCTGGATCGGAGCGTCGCTCACGGAGGCGCGAGTCTACGGAGCCGGGAGCCCGCCGCCTTCCCCGCCTTCTTCTGCGGGCGGGATGACCGGTTCGCCTTCTTCGGGAAGTTCGGGTTCTTCGAGGCCGCCTTCGCCGCCTTCTTCTTCCGGCGCCACTTCTTCTTCCGGCGTCGTTTCTTCTTCTTCGGGGGCGGCTTCTTCTTCGGCGGTCGTTTCCGGCGTGGTCGTTTCGGTGGTGGTGGTGGTCGGTTCGGTCGTCGCTTCGGTGGTCGTGGAGCCACCGCCACCGCCGCTGCCGGCGATGACGATGATCGCGATCACCAGGCCGATGATCACCGCGATCAGGATCGCGATCAGGAGCCGGACGTTGCCGTGGGGACGGCCGCCTCCCTGGCTGCCGCCGCGACCACGAGGTCCCTCGTCGTCCGGCTGGCGCATGATCCTGGTCGGGTCGTCGTGCATCGGCTCGGGGCGCTGCGTCGGCGGTCCTAGGCTTCGGGGCCGAGGATCGCGTCGAGGATCGCGTCTGCGTCCTCGATCTCAAACCCGTTTCGCAGCCGCGCCGCGATCTCCTCCCGGGTCGAGCCCGAAACGGCCATCTGCGTCGCCAGCAGGCGGGCGCCGGCGGGGGCTCCCCCGCCGCGGGACGCGCCGAAGCCGCCGAGCGGGCGCTCGGGCGGCGGCGGCTCGACCGCGGTGAGGCGCGGTGCCGGCGGCTCGGGCTCCAGCCCGGCGCTGCCGTTGCCGTTCAGCTCCTCGGCCTCGCGGCCCGCGGGCTCCTCCAGCTCCTCCGGCTCGTCGTCCAGCGGTTCGACCGGGGGCGGCGCGGTCGCGACCCCGACCTCGGACTCGAGCCGCGCTTTCGCTTCGCGCAGCGAGTTGCAGAGCAGCTCCGATTGGCGGCGGATCGCGTCGGCCTGGGCGACCAGCGCGTCGGTCAGCTCGCCAAGCGCTCCGAGCCGCTCCTCGACCAGTCGGTCGGCCTCGGCTTCAGCCTCGGCGAGGTAGGCGCGGGCCTTCGCTTCGGCGTCGTCGATCACCCGCTCGGCCGCCTGCTCGGCGCCCTCGATGATCGCCTCGACGCGGCGGGCGGCGGAGTTGGCGAGCGGCTTCGGGCCGGAGGTGCGGTCGTCCCTGCTCTTCACGATGGCCGTTAGCCTACGAGCGATTCGCCGATCAGGCCAACCGCGCGCTCGATTTGAGCCGAATCGACCACCAGCGGCGGCAGCAGGCGAATCGTGTCCGGGCGCGGCACGTTGACGACGAGGCCGCGGCCGAGCAGGTCGGCGCCGACCGCCGCCGCCTCGATCCCGTCATCGAGCCCGACGCCGATCATCAGCCCGCGGCCGCGCACCTCGCGGACGCCGTCGAGCGCCGCCAGGCCCTCGCGCAGCGCCGCCCCCTTCTCGCGCACGCCGCGCAGCAGCACCGGCTCGTCGATCACGTCGAGGACCGCCAGCGCCGCCGCGGTCGCCACCGGAGCGCCGGCGAAGGTCGAGCCGTGGTCGCCGGGCTCGAGCACCTCGGCGGCGGCTGGAGAGGTGATGCAGGCGCCGATCGGCAGGCCGCCGCCGAGCGCCTTGGCGCTGGTGATCACGTCGGGCCGGACCGGCGTCTGCTCGTAGGCCCAGAGCGACCCGGTCCGCCCCAGCCCGGTCTGGATCTCGTCGAGGACGAGCAGCGCCCCGACCTCGTCGCAGGCTTCGCGCGCCGCCAGGAGCGCCTCCTCGGAGGTCGGGAAGATCCCCGCCTCGCCCTGGATCGGCTCCAGCATCACCGCGGCGGTGCTCGGGCCGACCGCGGCACGCAGCGCCTCGGCGTCGTTGCGCGGGACCGAGCGGAAACCGGGCAGCATCGGCCCCAGGGCCTCGTTCCGCGCCATCCCCGGCGTCGCCGCGAGGGCGCCATAGCTGCGGCCGTGGAAGTCGCCCTCGAAGCTGACGATCTCCGGCGCGCCCACCAGCCCGCGCAGGTGCGCGTGCTTGCGGGCGATCTTGATCGCGCACTCGACCGCCTCGGTCCCCGAGTTGGAGAAGAAGACGCGGCCGCCGAGGCTCGAATCGGAGAGCCGCTGCGCCAGCCGCGCCATCTGCTCGGTGTAGAAGAGGTTCGAGACGTGCAGGAGTCGTCCGGCCTGGTCGCTGATCGCGGCCACGACGCTCGGGTTGCAGTGGCCGACCGAGGAGACCGAGATCCCGGTCAGGAAGTCGAGGTACTCCCTGCCGTCCGCGTCCCAGAGCAGGGCGCCCTCGCCGCGGACGAAGTCGACCGGCGCCCGCTTGTAGGTGCGCATCAGGTAGCGCTCGTCGAGCTCCTGGGTGCCCTCCAGTCCGAGCCCGCTCATCGGGGCCCCCGCACAGCCGAGTCCCGCCACGCCGACCCACGCCACGCCGACCCGCGCACGGCGCCGAAAACC
>DASXOF010000156.1:0-24335 GCA_036494495.1 Solirubrobacterales bacterium
CTTTCGTAACGCCGGCCGTTACGAAAGACAACCACGGGCGGGGCGGCTAGGGTCGGGGCGGTGCCGGAGAGCGACGCGCGCGAGCGGATTCTCGAGGCCGCCTGCGACCTCGTCGCGGCGGAGGGGATCGACAACGTCCGCATCGCCCGGGTGGCGATGCGGGCCGGGGCCTCGACCGCGCTCGTCCACCACTACTTCTCGACCCGCGAGGAGCTGCTCGAGCAGGCGCTGCTGCACTCCTTCGAGGTGGTCGCCGACGGCCGCTTCGCCGCCGAGGCCGGCGGCGGCGACTCGGCGACGGCGGCGCTGGCGGCGGCGATCGAGGAGTGCCTGCCGATCCCCGGCCGGCTCGAACGCGACTGGGTGCTGTGGGTGGAGCTGTGGCTGCGGGCGGCGCGCGAGCCGGAGCTGCGACCGCTCGCCGCCAAGCTCTACAGCCAGTACCACGAGTGGCTGGCGGCAGTGCTCCGGGCCGGGGTCGAGAGCGGCGAGTTCCGCGCCCCGGCCGACCTCGACGTCCTCACCGATCGGGCGATGGCGATGCTCGACGGGCTCGGCCTGCGGGCGCTCCTGCGCGACCCGACGATGGACATCGAGGCGGCCCGGCGCCAGGTCGCCGAGCTGCTGGCGGCGGAGCTGGGAATCGACGCCGGGACCCTTGCGCCGAGCGGTTCCCCGGGTTAATCTGAACCTTCGTTCAGTAAACCCCGGGCATGGGACCCCGGGTTATGGAGGAGGCGAGAGGCTTGAGCCCTCGGCCGACGATCGACCACATCCGCCGTCCGCAGATCCTCGCGGCCGCCGCCGAGGTGATTGCCGAGCGCGGCGTCGCGGCGACCCGGATCGCAGACATCGCCAAGCGCTGCGGCGTCAGCCCGCCCGCCGTCCTCTACTGGTTCGACTCCAAGGAGCAGCTGCTGGCCGAGGCCCTGGTGGTCGACGACGAGCAGTTCTACGAGGAGCTGCGGGAGCGGCTCGAAGCCGCCGGCAGCGCCCGCGAGCGCCTCACGGCGCTGTTCGAGGCGGCGGCCGAGGGCGCCCACGACTTCGCGCTCTGGCTCGAGCTCTGGAACCAGGCGCTGCGCGACGAGCAGATGCGGCAGGCGCGGGAGCGCTTCGACGCCCGCTGGCGCGGCGAGATCGAGGCGATCGTCCGCGAGGGCCAGGAGGCCGGTGAATTCGGCCCGGCCGACCCGGCGCTGGTGGCGCTCTCGCTCTCGGCGCTGATCGACGGGCTCACCGTCCAGGTCGCGCTCGGCGATCCCGATCTTCCCGACAGCCGGCTGCTGGAAGCAGTGACGACGAGCGCCGAGCGGCTGCTCGAATGTGAGCTCGCCACCACCCGGGGAGGCGAGCGGGCATCGCCCTGAGCGGCGGAGAGCGTGGGCCGCAGCCGCCCTTCCCGGGCGGGCGCTCGACGCGCCGTCGCTTCCTGCAGCAGGGCGCCGGGCTCGCCCTCGGCGCCTCCGCCGCCGGCTTCCTGCTCGGCTGCGCCGACACCACGGTCCCCGGCGGCTCGGACCCGCACCTCGCCCCGGGCGGGCTGCCGCTGGCGCGGCCCGACCATCCGGTCGAGCTGCCGATCTACGCCGACAACCGGGCGATCCCCTCCGGCCTCGAACCCGAGCAGGGACCGCTGCAGCTCTTCAACTGGGCCGAATACATGAACGTCGAGGTGGTCAAGTCGTTCGAAAAGAAGTACGGGGTCGGGGTCGAGCTGAGCACCTTCTCGACGATCGACGAAGCGATCGCCAAGCTCGCCACCGGCGCCGTCGGCTACGACGTCTTCGTCCCCACTCAGCCCTACATCTCGCTGCTGGTGGCGGGCAAGATCATCCAGCCGCTGAATCACACCTACGTCCCCAACCTCGAGCGCGAAGTGTGGCGCTCGCTGCGCAGCCCCTGGTATGACGTCGGCTCGCGTTACACGGTCCCCTACACGGTCTTCTCCACCGGGATCGCCTGGCGCAACGACTTCCTCCCCGATTACGACCCGACCCAGTACTCGAACCCCTACCAGAGCTTCTGGGAAGCAACCGACATCTCCGGCCGGGTCGGGATGCTCGACGACCAGCGCGAAGGCCTGGGGATGGCGCTGCTGCGAAACGGCGTCACCGACGTCAACACCGGCAGCGAAAAGCACGTCGACGCCGCCGCCAACGCGCTGAAGGAACTGATCGGCCTCGTCAACCTGCGCTTCTACACCAACGAGTACCAGCACCTCGCCGACGGCTCGGTCTGGCTGCACCAGGCCTGGTCGGGCGACATGGTCTCGATCCCCTACTACCTGCCGAAGGGCACCCCGGTCACCGCGGTCAGCTACTGGTGGCCCGAAGACGGCCGCGGCCTGATGGGCAACGACACCTTCGCCGTCCTCAAGGGGGCGAAGAACCCGGTCCTCGCCCACCTCTTCCTCAACCACCTGCTGGAGATCGACACGGCGCTGCTGAACATGGAATTCACCGGCTACCAGCAGCCGCTGACCGAGATGACCCCGGAGCGGGTGCTGGAAGAAGAACTGATCCCGGAGAACCTGACCACGGCGATCGTCCGCGAGGACCAGTTCGAGCACGGCTTCCTGCAGGGGCCGCTGAGCGCCGAAGGGATGGGGATCTGGGAAAGCGCCTGGTCGGAAGTGAAGACGACGTGATGGCCGAACGCCGGCTCTGGCGCGGGCTCGCCCTCCCCGGGGTGGTCTGGCTCCTGCTCTTCGTCGTCGTCCCCGCCTACGCGGTGCTGGCGGTGGCGATGGGGCAGATCGACAGCCTGCTGCAGCCGGTCCCGGTCTGGAACCCGTTCGATTGGAACGTCGGCTTCATCAAGGAGGCCTTCGCCGGGGTGGTGCCGGGCGGCACCTACTGGTCGGCGACGCGCAACACGATCCTCTACGTCAGCGCCACCGTCGCCCTCTGCTTCGCGATCGGCTACCCGGTCGCCTACTACATCGCCCGCCTCTCGGGCCGCAAGAAGGGCCTGCTGCTGCTCCTCATCTTCCTCCCGTTCTGGGTCAGCTACCTGATGCGGATGCTGGCCTGGATCGGGCTGCTGGCGCCGAACGGGTACGTAAACGAAGTCCTCTCCGCGGTCGGCTTCGGCCACACCGACTGGCTCGACGGCAACCCCTTCTCGGTGATCGCCGCCCTCACCTACGGCTACATCCCGTACTTCATCCTCCCCGTCTACGCCGGCCTCGACCGGATCGACATGCGGCTGCTGGAGGCGGCGCGCGACCTCGGCGCCTCGCGGCCCTGGACCTTCCTCCGTGTCACCCTGCCGCTCTCCTGGCCGAGCATCCTCGCCGGCACGGTGCTGATCGTGCTGCCGATGTTCGGCGACTACTACACCAACGACCTGATCTCCGGCTCGCCCAACACCAACATGCTCGGCAACAGCGTCAACCTGCTGGTCCAGGGCGGCTCGCAGAAGAACCTCGGCGCGGCGATGGTGGTGGTGTTGATGACGATCCTCGCGATCGGGATGCTCTATTACCTCTGGGAGACCAACCGCCAGGCGAGGGCCCGGGCATGAGCGCGACCGTGACCCGGCCCGCGGCGGCGGCGCCCCGTCCGGCGGTGCGGCCGAGCCGGCTGCCGGCCTGGCTGACCAACCCCTGGGGCCGGCCGCGCTTCCTCGCGATCACCACCTGGGCCTACATCGCCTGGGCGCTGCTGCCGATGCTGGCGGCGATCGCCTTCTCCTTCAACGACGGCCGCTCGCGCAGCGTCTGGCAGGGCTTCTCGACCCGCTGGTGGTGGGGCGACCCGGACCTCTCGGTCTTCCACGACCCGACCTACACCAACGCCCTCCTCCACAGCCTGCAGCTGGCCGGCTTCGACATGCTGATCGCGACCCCGCTCGGCTTCCTGCTGGCGATCGGGTTGAGCCGCTGGCGTGGGCGCGGCTCCGGCACCGCCAACTTCCTGATGCTGGTGCCGCTGACCACGCCGGAGCTGGCGATGGCGGTCTCGCTGCTGCTTGTCTTCACCCAGCTCTCGATCCTCCCCTTCACCGCGATCCACCTCGGCACCGGCGCCCAGGTGATCGGCCAGGTCACCTTCTCGATCTCCTACGTCGTCGTCATCGTCCGCAGCCGCCTGGCGGCGATCGGGCCCGAGTACGAGGAGGCGGCGCGCGACCTCGGCGCCTCCGCCCGGCAGTCGCTCCAGCACGTGCTGCTGCCGCTGATGCTGCCGGCGCTGGTGGCCAGCGCCCTGATCGTCTTCGCCCTCTCGATCGACGACTTCGTCGTCACCCAGTACATGTCCTCGAGCGGCGAAACGACGACGGTGCCGATGCTGCTCTACGCCAACGCCCGCGGCGGCGCGACGACCCCGGCGCTGAACGCGGTGGCGACGATCATGGTGGTGGTGACGCTGCTCGGGATCGGCGGCGCCTACCTGGTGCTGCGCTGGTTCGGCCGCCACTCCGGCCACGACGCCGGCTCGGCGGCGATGGCCGACCTGACCGGGCTGGAAGAAGGAGGTGGCGTGCGATGAGGGACCTGGTCGCCAGCGGCGGCGGCGCGCTCGAGCTGCGGGCGCTGGAGAAGCGCTTCGAGGAGGTGACCGCGGTCGACTCGATCGACCTCGAGGTGACCGCCGGCGAGTTCTTCTCGCTGCTCGGCCCCTCCGGCTGCGGCAAGACGACGACGCTGCGGCTGATCGCCGGCTTCGAGCGCCCCAGCGGCGGCGAGATCCTGCTCGACGGCACCAGCCTCGCCGCGGTCTCGCCGGACCGGCGCAACGTCAACACCGTCTTCCAGAGCTACGCCCTCTTCCCCCACCTCGACGTCCTCGACAACGTCGCCTTCGGGATGCGCTACCAGAAGGTGCCGCGCAAGGAGCGCGAGCGGCGGGCGCGCGAGGCACTCGAGCTGGTCGAGCTGGGGGCGCTGGAGACGCGCCGCCCGCACCAGCTCTCCGGCGGCCAGCAGCAGCGGGTGGCGCTGGCCAGGGCGCTGGTGCTGCAGCCGTCGGTGCTGCTGCTCGACGAGCCGCTCGGCGCCCTCGACGCGAAAATCCGGCGCCAGCTGCGGATCGAGCTGAAGGCGCTGCAGGAGGAGCTGGGGACGACCTTCGTCTTCGTCACCCACGACCAGGAGGAGGCGCTCAGCATGAGCGACCGGATCGCGGTGATGAACGGCGGCCGGGTCGACCAGGTCGGCACCCCGCGCGAGGTCTACGAGAGCCCGGCGACCCTGTTCGTCGCCGACTTCCTCGGCGTCGCCAACGTGATGCGGGCCGAGGCGGTCGGCAGCAACGGCAGCGGCTGCACGGTCCGCGTCGGCGAGTTCGAGCTGCGCGCCGGCTGCGGCGACCTCGGCGCCCGCGGCGCCGCCTCGGTCGTGATCCGGCCCGAGCGGCTCGAGGTGATCCCCCACGGCGAGCGTGGCGAGAACTGCCTGCCGGGGATGATCGACCGCACCGTCTTCGTCGGCTCCAACCTGCAGGTGATGGTGCGGCTGGTCACCGGCGAGGTGGTCCAGGCCTCGATCCCCAACCACGGCGACGGGCTCGGGTTCCACGACCAGGGCAAGCCGGTGATGGTCCATGCCCCGGCCGAGGCGCTGCGGGTGCTGGCCGCCTCGGCCGAGTAGGAGGCTTCAGCGAGCTTCCGCGCCTGGGCCGTCGCCGTTCGCGGACGTGGGTTACTTCTTCTTCGGCGCGGGCGCCGGGACCGCTTCGAACTCGCGGAAGCCGGAGCAGTTGAGGAACTGGGAGGTGAGCAGGCCGTTGAAGCGGCCGCCGAAGAAGTTGCCGGTCAGGGTGACGGTGGTCGGGGTCGCGCCGGTGGTGGCGAAGTGGGCGACGACCGAGCCGTCGGGTGCGATCGGCACCGACTTCACCGCCGAGGTCGCTTCGATCGTGACCTTCTGGTCTTTCGCCGGGCCCTTGCAGACCGCTTCGACCGCGGCGTTCAGGCCCTTCAGCACCGTGCCGTTGTTGGTGACCTTGAAGGTGAGCGGGAATTCTTCGCGTTCGGGCTTCAGCGCGTAGACCCAGGAGCCGGTCGCGACCGGCGTCCGCGGCCCTTTCTTCGAGCGCCGCACCGTCTTCGCCTTTTCTTCCAGGTAGAGGGTGACGCCGGTGCCGACGACGATCGGCCGCAGCAGCTTGTGACCAGTGCCGAGGGTGACGAAGAAGCTGTTTTCACCCAGTTCGGTGCCGGGTTCTTCGGACAGCGTCCGCCATTCGCTCCCGGTCCAGAGCTGCAGCGCCACCTTCGCGCCCTTCAACCCCGAGGAGGCGAAGAAGTTGACTTTGGTCATGTAGCCGCCGTAGACGTGGTTTTCGAAGCTGATTTCCGCTTCTTCGATCGTCGGCGCGACGACGAACGACTGCAGCGGCCCGGTTTCGTACCCGGTGAGGCAGCCTTCGCATTCGCGGAAGGCCTGCCAATAGACCTTGCCCTGGTAGAGGGCCGCCGGGTTGGGCGAGGTCGGCAGTTCGAGTTCGGAGGTGCAGTTCGAGGTGCCTTTCACCGCTTCCGCTTCGGCTTCTCCCGCTTCGCCGAAGCCGACGGATTTGAGCCGCCCTTCGGGGCCGGGCAGCGGCTGGGTGGAGAAGATGACGCCGTATTCTTCGCTGCCGCCGAAGACGGTGACCGGTTTTTCGATCACTTCGATTTCTTCTTCTTCGTTTTCAACTTCTTCTTCTTCGACTTCCACCGCGGTCCGGTAGGCGGGGCAGGTATAGGTCACCTTCAGGCCTTCTTCGACCGCCGGCACGGTGATGCCGTCGCCCGGCGAGAGCGGCGCGATCGGCGGGTCGCCGGGCAGGGCGGCGGCCTTGCCGGCGAGGACGAGGAAGAACAGGAGGGAAGCGACCAACACGGTGACCGCGACGGTCGGCCTGACGATGACGCTCACCCCGGTCGACCGCTCCCCGTTCATTTGGCGAAGCTAATCGATCCGTTTGGGCACGTCACCGGCTCACATGGCCCAAATCACCCGCCCCTTTGGTCCACCTTGTACATGCGCTCGCTGGGTGCGCCGGTTCGGCGGCGCGGGATGAGGCCGCGGCGGACCGAGGCCGCCAGCACGGCGGGAACGAGCAGCGGCGCGATCCACCAGGCGGCGAGGCCGGTGGCAGCGAGCGCGGCGGTGAGGCCGAGGGCGACGACCACGCCGGCGGCGAGGCGCCAGTCGTCGCCGACGACGAAGTCCCAGGCGGCGCGGAGGAGGGCGGTCACGATTCGCCCCCTGGCGCGGCTCGCCGGGCGCGGAGGGCGGCGCTCACGCCTCGGCCCCCGATGCCGGCGCCCCGGGCGCGGGGCGCACGGCGGGCGCCGCGCGCTCCAGGGCGCGGACGTGGCGGACCAGGGCCAGGGCGACGAGCGCGAGGAGGGCGACGAGGAACGGGAGGGATGCCTCGCCGCCGGGCCAGTCGGCGCCGGCGCCCTCGGCGCCCCAGAAGGTCCCGAAGGCGCAGAGCATCACCCCGACCGCGAACTTCATCGTGTTCTCCGGCACCCGGGCGAGCGGAGCGCGGACCGCCAGCCCGAGCCCGAGCACCGCGAGCACCGCCGCGGCCGCGGCCAGCGCGGCGAGGCCAACGTCGTGCTGGTTGGCGCCGAAGGTGAGGACGATGACCAGCACCTCGAGGCCCTCGAGCGCCACCGCTTTGAAGCAGATCGCGAAGGCGTAGCGGTCGAGGCCCTCGCCGGCCGCCGGCTCACGCGCCGCGGCGGCCGCCTCCTCGGCGTAGATCGCCTCCTCGTCGTGGAGCGCCTTGGCGCCGGCCGCGCGGAGGATCGCCTTGCGCAGCCACTGCAGGCCGAAGACCAGCAGCAGGCCGCCGACCAGGAGCCGCAGCACGCCGAGCGGCAGGCTGGTCAGGGCCGGACCGAGCACCGCCGCCGCGACCGCGAGCATGGCCACGGCCGCGCCGGCGCCGGCGAGCGCCGAGGAGGCACGGCGGGTGCGGGCGATCGCCAGCACGATCGTGAACGCCTCGACCGCCTCGACCGCGCAGGCGAGGAAGACCGAAAGCGCGAGGCTGGTCTCGGCCGCGGTCACGCCGCCGCGCCGCCCGTCGCCGCTCCGCCGCCGTTCGCCGCCGCGCCCGCATCGGGCGCCACCGGCAGGGTGATCGTCACCGTCGAGCCCTGCGCCCGGACGCTGCCGCCGTGGCGCTCGACCGTCGCCCGCACGATCGCCAGGCCGATCCCGGAGCCGTCGCGCTCGCGGGCGCGGTCCGAGCGCCAGAAGCGCTCGAAGGCGAGCTCCTCCTCGCCCGGGGCGAAGCCCTCGCCCTCGTCTGAGACCAGCACCCGCGCCACCCCATCCTCGACCTCCAGCGCCAGCTCCACCTCGCCGCCCGCCGGCCCGTGGACCACGGCGTTCTCGAGCAGGTTCTCGAGGCTGCGGGCGAGCGCGTCCTCCTCGCCGATCACCGTCGCCGGGCCGGCGACCTCGGTCCGCACCCCGGCCCTCCCCTCCCCCACCTGCTCGACCAGGCGGTCGAGGCGGAGCGGCCGCTGCGGCGCCGGCGCCGCGCTCTCGCGCTCCAGCGCCAACAGGTCGCCGACCAGGCGCTGCAGGCGGCGGGCGTCGCCGCGGAGGTCGGCGATCACCTCCTCGGAGGCGCCGTGGCGGGCGAGGTAATCGACGTTGCCGATCAGGGCGGTGAGCGGGGTGCGCATCTCGTGGCTGGCGTCGGCGAGGACCCGCCGCTCGCGCTCGCGCGAGGACTCGATCGCCGCCAGCATCGCGTTCAGGGTCCGGGCCAGCTCGCCGATCTCCTGCGGGTTGTGCGGGGTGGCGAGGCGGCGGGCGGTGTCGCCGCTGCGCTCGATCTCGGCCGCCGAGGAGGAGAGCGCGCGGAGCGGCGCCGTCGTGCGGCGGGTCAGGAGCGCCGCGGCGACGCCGCCGGCCAGCACCGCGCCGCAGCCGACCAGCAGCAACAGGAGGTTCAGTTCGTGGACGGTGTCGTGGATGTCGGAGGTGCTGGCGGCGACGATCACGACGCCGCCCGCGGCCGGGCCGCCGGCGTCGGCGATCGGCGCCGCGAAGACCCGCAGCGGTTCGTCGCCGAGGCGGGCGTCGGCGAAGCCCGAGCGCCCGGCGGCGGCGGCCCGCACCTCCGGCCCGCGCGGCAGCAGCTTCGCCCCCAGCGCCAGCGAGCGGGCGACGATCGCGCCGCGGCGGTCGAGCACCTCGACGCTCAGCTGTCGGCCGGAGACCGGCGATTCGAGCGCCCCCGGCGAGTCGAGCACGGCCGGCGCCGAGACCGCCAGGTGGGCGACTTCGGCGGCGCGGCTGCGCAGGCTCGAGTCGAGCGAAGACTCGAGCTTGCCGCTGACGACGAGCCGGGCGCCGACGCCGAGGATCAGCACCGCGAGCAGGACCGCCCCGATCGCCGCCAGGGTGAGGCGGGCGTTGAGCGAACGAAGCCTCACGGCTGAATCATCACGGTTCGGTCACGGTTCGAACGTGAAGCCGACCCCCCAGACGGTCCGGATCAAGAGCGGGTCGCCGAGCTTGCGCCGCAGCCGGGCGACGTAGCGGTCGACGACGTTCTCCACCGCCGCCCCGTCCCAGATCCGCTCGACCGCCGCCGCGCGCGAGATCACCACCCGCGGTTCGCGCATCAGCATCTCCAGCAGCTCCGACTCGCGCCCGGTCAGCTCGACCGGCTCGCCCTCGCCGCGGCGCACCTCGTGGCGCTCGGTGTCGAGAGTCAGCGGGCCGACGCTGACCAGGCCGCTGCGGTCGGTGCCGCGGCGCAGGAGCGCCCGCAGCCGCGCCACCACCTCTTCGATCGCGAACGGCTTGACCACGTAGTCGTCGGCGCCGGCCTCGAGGCCGCGGACCCGTTCCTCGACCCCGTCGCGGGCGGTCAGCATCAGCACCCCGCCGCTCATCCCGCGCTCGCGCAGGCGGCGGCAGACCTCGAAGCCGTCGAGCCCCGGCATCGCCACGTCGAGCACGACGAGGTCGGGGATCGCATGCTCGGCCGCGACCAGGGCGGCGCCGCCGTCGGCGGCGCTCCGCACCTCGAACCCCTCGGCCCGCAGGCTGCGCTCGAGCATCCGCCGCACCGGCGGGTCGTCCTCGACGATCAGCAGGTCGTCCGCCATCTCACCCCCTGTAACCCTCAGTCGCCGGCGACGTCGCGGCGGAGGAAGACGAGGCCGGCTGCGATCAGCGCCGGGATCGCGTAGAGGGCGCAGACCCAGGCGGCGCGGACGATCGGGTCCCAGTCGACCGGCGAGCGCAGGAAGCCCTGCCAGGCGTTGTACTGGGTGCTGAGCAGGTAGGGGTGCAGGCTTTCGAGCCCGGGCAGGATCCCGATCAGCTGGATCAAGAGCGAGAACATCAGGGTGCCGACGATCGCCGCAGCGCTGTTGCGGAACAGGGTCGAGAAGAGGAGGCCGATGCAGGCGACGGTGAGGATCGGGATCAGGTAGATGCCGAGGCTGGCCCAGACCAGGCCGAGCCCTTCCATCGCCGAGACTTCGGTGCCGGAGAGGGTGGTGATCGAGTTGAAGCCGGAGGCCCAGATCCCGGCGCCGAGGGCGACGACGCCGGTGAGGAAGATCGCCGCGACCGCGTAGGTGAAGGTGGCGAGCGCCTTGCCGGCGAAGACCTGATGGCGCTCGACCGAGCGGGTGAGGATCGTCTTCAGGGTCTGATTGCGGTCCTCGGAGGCGACGATGTCGCCGGCGACCAGGGCGGTGATCAGCGGGAACATCCAGACCGCGCCGAACAGCAGCAGCACCAGCGGGATCGCCAGGCCGGTGTCGTGGACGTATTTGCCGAAGGCGACTTCGTTCGGGCTGTCGCCGCGGACGACGAGGGCGACGACGAAGATGATCGGCACCAGCGCCGCCGCGCCGAGGCCGAGGTAGGTGCGCTTCTGCGCCCGCAGCTTGCGCAGCTCCCAGCGGTAGATGGTGAGCGTGCCGGGGTTCACGCCGCCTGTCCCAGGGCCGCCTCGGGGGCGGGAGCCCCGGAGTCGGCATCGCCCTCGGTGAGCTTGAAGAAGAGGTCCTCGAGGCTGGCCTGGCGCGGGCTCAGCTCCTTGATCAGCGCCCCCGACTCGGTCAGCGCGAGCGACAGGGCGGCGACCGCCTCGTCGCTCTCGGCATCGAAGGTGAGGCCGCCCTCGACCCCGGCCCGCAGCTCGGCGATCCCCGCCTGCGCCGCGGCGACCCGGCGGGCGACGTCGTCGTCGGTGGTCCGCAGCAGGTAGCCGCCGCCGGCCTGGCGCCGCAGCTCGGCCAGCGAGCCCTGGTAGGCGAGGCCGCCCTTGCGCACGATCGCGACCCGGTTGCAGAGCTCTTCGACCTCGCCCAGCAGGTGGCTGGAGAGCAGCACGGTCATGCCGCGGGCGGAGAGCTCGCGGATCAGGTCGCGCATGTCGCGCATCCCGGCCGGGTCGAGCCCGGTCGCCGGCTCGTCGAGCAGGAGCAGCTTCGGCTGGCGCAGGAGCGCCGCGGCGATTCCCAGCCGCTGCCGCATCCCGTGCGAGTAGGCGCCGACCCGGTCCTTGGCGCGGTCGGTGAGGTTGACGATCTCGAGCGCCTCGGGAATCAGCAGCTTCGCCTCGCCGCCGTCGAGCGAGGCCAGCAGCTGGAGGTTGTCGTGGCCGCTCAGGTAGGGGTAGAAGGAGGGCGCTTCGACGAAGCCGGCGACGCCCTCGAGCGCCCGCACGGTCGCCTGCGGGTCGCGGCCGAAGAGGCGGACGGTGCCGGCGGTCGGGCGGATCAGGCCCAGCATCATCCGCAGCGAGGTCGTCTTGCCGGCCCCGTTGGGGCCGAGGTAGCCGAAGACGTCGCCGGGCTCGACGCTGAGGTCGACGTCCTTTACGGCGACCAGCTCGCCGTAGCTCTTGCAGAGGCCCCGGACCTCGACCGGGAGGCCGTGGTCCGGGGCCTGCGCCCGCTCTCGCGGCACGCTCAGAGCGCCCTCGCCGCGGCCTCGGCGGCGGCCGGGGGCACCGAGCCGACGACTACGTAGTCGACGCCGCCGCGGCTGAAGCGCAGCACCGTTCCGAGCGCGGTGTCGAGCTCTTCGCCCTCGGTGCCGTTGATCGAGACCTTCGGCAGGCTGACCCCGCCCAGGTGATCTTCGCCGGCCTTGCCGGGTTCGCTCTTCGACTCGATCACCGCGATCCCGCCGAGGCCTTCGCCGTAGCCGACCAGGGCCGCGGTCTTGCCGTCTACTTCGATCGCCCGCACCTCGTTCTGCGGCAGGCCGGCGAGGCTGGCCGGGGCGTCGAGCGGGAAGTCGACCGCTTCGCTCACCGCCTGCTGGCCGGCGATCTCCTGCGGCTTGCCGTGCTGGTCGCCGCCAAGCGGGCCTTCGGGGTTGAGGTCGACGACCTCGGCGCCTTCGGGCGGCGAGACTTCGAAGACCGAGGCCGGGATCGCTTCGAAGGAGACGTCGGTGGCCTGGAGCTGGAGCACCGGCACGCTCGAGTCGCTGGAGTAGACCGCGCCGCGGAGCGGCACGCCGTTGTTCGCGTCCCAGGCGAGCTCGATGCCGCCGAGCAGGCCGCCGTCGTGCTTGGGGGCGATGCGGACCGTGTAGGTCGGCTGGCCGGCGACGTCGGAGGGGGTGGCGCCGCTGATTTCGGCGTGCTTTTCGGCTTTGCCGATCTCGGTTTCGATTTCGCCCAGGCCCGGCACGGTCATCCCGCCTTCCTGGCCTTCTTCCTCTTCGGGCAGGGTGCCCTCGTAGACGGTTTCCGAGCTGCCGTCGTAGATCGTGAACCTGCGGCCTTCGACCAGCACCTGGCTGTCGCCGCCGCCGACGCCCTGTTCGGACTGCAGCTCGAGGCGCAGCTTGCCGCCGTCCTCGGGCGAGGCCCAGAGGCGGCCGCTGGCGCCGGCCAGCATCGGGTCGGCGCCCTGGATGCTGGAGGCGTCGACGAGGTTGTTGGTGAAGTCGATGCGGGCGCTGATGCCCGGCACCTCGGGGGCGCTGAGCGCATCGTGGACCGCGTTGGCGAGCGGCTTCGGAGGCGGCTTCGGCCCGCTCCCGCTGGTCGCCGCCAGGGCCACGGCGGTGCCGCCGGCCACTACTGCGAGCGAGAGCGCGCAGATCAGCAGCAAACGGCGGGTCGAGATTCGTCTCAGTGCGGACACAGCAGCCTCCTTTTGAACAGCTTTCGAGGCTTCAAGCTAGGCGTCAGTCTTGAAATAACTCTGACACCTCGAGGCTGCCGGCCCGCGGGGTTCAGGCGCTCGGCCCTACTCGGGGCGGTCGTGGTGCGCCGCCACCTGCAGCCACTCGACCCGGCTCGGCGGGCCGGTGACGCCGCTGGCCGCGAGCGCGGGCGCCAGCCGGCCCTCCATGAACCGCTCCTGGTCGGCCTGCGAGCTCCAGACCTCGAAGACGACGAAGCCGTCGTCGCGGGCGGCGCCGATGTGGGTGAGGAGCCCCTCGGGCCAGTCGCCCGCGCCGGTCTCCATATCGATGCCGAGCGCGTCGTTCACCCGTTCGTAGGTGTCCTGGCCGAAGCCGTCGAACTCGAGGATCAAACCGTCTGCCATCACGTCCTCCTCCGTGGGGTGCGGCCGAGCCGCTGCGACGCTCTCACCGCCGGCGCGGCCCGTCAAGGGGCGCGAGGCTCGGCGCGAGGATCGGGTAGGACTCCGGCATACGCGAACCCGGGACCGTGCGGTCCCCCCGAGACGAAGGAGTGGAGATGGCAGCTCGCAAAGGCAGCGCCGAGTGGCAGGGAGACCTCAAAGGGGGCGGCGGCACGGTCACCGTCGGCGACGGCGCCTGGACCGGCAACTACTCCTTCGTCTCGCGCTTCGAAGAGGGTGAGGGGACCAACCCCGAGGAGCTGATCGCCGCCGCCCACGCCTCATGCTTCGCGATGGCGCTGAGCAACGCGCTGGCCGAAGCCGGCACCCCGCCGGACTCGATCAAGGCCGAGGCCGGGGTCTCGCTGCGGCGGGTCGACGATGCCCCGACGATCGCCCAGATCGACCTCTCCGTGGTCGGCTCGGTCCCCGGCATCGACGAGGCGACCTTCGTCTCCACCGCCGAAGCCGCGAAGGCGGCCTGCCCGGTCTCCCGCGCCCTCGCCGGCGTCCCCGAGATCAACCTCAACGCGCGGCTGGCGTAGCGGCGGCGGGCGCCGCGCCGCGCGTTCGTCGTTTGTCCCGCAGAGGGAGACAAACGACGAACGGTGCGCGGGACAGAGGCGGCGCGGCGGCGCCTCAGGCGCCGATCGTGATCGGGGCGCGGATCGCCTTCTTGCCGCGGCCGATGACCAGGGTGTAGCGGCCGGTGGGGAGCTTGCCCTCGCCGACGAGGCGCTTGCCGCGGCCGGAGGCGATGGTGCGGTTGCCGCGGACGAGGCGATTGGGACGGCCGGCGATCAGTTTCTGTTTCGCCTGTTCGACCGTGCAGACGACCTTCAGCTTCGCCAGCTGCAGTTCGCAGGTGACGGTGACCTTGCCGAGTTCGCCCGCAGGGCCCTGCGGGCCGGTCGCGCCTTTCGGACCGGCGGGGCCCTGAGGACCGGCCGGGCCTGCGGGGCCTTTCGGACCGGCGGGACCTGCGGGGCCGGCCGGGCCGGGTTGGCCCGGCTGGCCGGCGGCGCCCTGCTGGCCCGTCGCTCCCTGCTGCCCTTCGGGACCCGGTTCGCCCTGCGGGCCGGGCTGGCCCTGCGGCCCTTCCGGACCCGGGTCGCCTTTCGGCCCCTGCGGCAGGCCGCTGCTGGTTCCGGCCAGCGGCACCAGGGTCGGGCTGCCGGCGACGTTGGAGTTGACGACCAGATTGGCGCTCGAGCTCGCGTTTTCGCGGCCCGGCGCGAACCGGACCATCACTTCGCAGCTGGCGTTCGGCGCCAGGGCCTGGCCCGCGCAGTGGTCGGCGGCGAGGAGGAAGTCGCCGGCTGAGGCTTTGTCCGCCTCGACGATCGCGACCGTGCCGACGTTGACCGTGGCGTCGCCGCTGTTGGTCAGTTTCACCCACTGGCCGACGCCGATCGTCTGCGCCGGCTGCACCGGGAAGACCGGGGTCGTGGCCGAGAGGCGCGGGCCGAGCTGGCCGCCGACGATCGTCCCCGGCGAGCCGGTTTCGCCGCCGGCGACGAAGGCGCCGTGGACGCCGGCGACGCTGAGGGTCGAGATCGCCGGCGGCGGCGTCGTGGTGCCGCCGACGCCGGCCGTGTTGTCGAAGCTGACGCCGCTGGTCGCGGTGCCGAAGCCGACCCCGGTGACCCGGTTGCCGCCGGCGTCGAAGATGTTCACCTGGTCGCCGCCGGAGCCGAGCCCGACGCCGGAGCCGCTGTAGCTGCCGATCAGGAAGCCGGCCGGGACGCTCGACCCGAACCAGGCGGTCTTGAACGCTTCGGCGGTCGCGGTCGTCCCCTCGACGAAGACCGCCGAGCGGCCGGGCGCCAGGCTGGTGACGCCGCTTAGCGCGACGGCGGTGGCGAGCGCGTTCGATTCGTCGTCCATCTTCCAGCCAGTGAGGTCGACGGTGCCGGTGCCGACGTTGGTCAGCTCCCACCAGTCGGCTTTGTAGGTGCTGTTGCCGCTGCTGGTCGAGGAGACCTCGGTGATCCGGATTTCGGGTGCCGGCGGCGGGTTCGTGATCCGCCCCGGCGAGCCGATTTCGTCGTGGATCTTGAAGGCGCCGTTCGTGCCCTCGACGCTGAGGGCCGAGATCGTCGGCACCGGCGCGGCGTAGCTGCCGACGCCGGCGGCGTTGTCGAAGGAGACGCCGGTGGTCGAGCCGGCGAACTTGACCCCGGTGATGTGGGCGCCTTCGGAGTTGAAGACGTTGACCTGATCGCCGCCGGCGCCGGCGCCGAGCCCGACCCCGGAGCCGCTGTAGGTCCCGATCTGGAAGCCGGCCGGGATGCTCGAGCCGAACCACGAGGCCTCGAACGCTTCCGCCTTGGTCGCGTCGCCTTCGACGAAGATCGCCGACTGCCCCGGCGCCAGGCTGGTGACGCCGAGCAGCGCGACGGCGCTGCCGAAGGCGTTCGATTCGTCGTCCATCTTCCAGCCGGTGAGGTTGACCGTCTGCGAGGAGACGTTGGTCAGCTCCCACCAGTCGGCGTTGTAGGTGCCGTTGCCGCTGCCCCAGGGGGCGACCTCGGAGACGATCACCGGCGTCTGCACCGGGGCGGTCCCGGGCGAGCCGGTCTCGCCGCCGACCGTGAAGGCGCCGTGGACGCCGGCCGCGCTGAGCGTGGAGATCGTCGGCACCGGCCCGCTGGCAGCGCCGAGCGCGGCGGTGTTGTCGAAGCTGAGGCCGGTGGTCGAGGAGCCGAAGGCGACCCCGGTTACGTGATTGCCGGAGCCGTCGAAGACGTTCACCTGGTCGCCGCCGGTGCTGAGGCCGACGCCCGAGCCGCTGTAGGTGCCGATCAGGAAGCCGGCCGGCGCGCTGCCGCCGAACCAGGTGTTGACGAAATTCTGCGCGGTGGTCGCGTTGCCTTCGACGAAGATCGCCGACTGGCCCGGCGCCAGGGTCGCGACGCCTTCGAGCTGCACCGCGGTGGCGAGGGCGTTCGATTCGTCGTCCATCTTCCAGTTGGTCAGGCTGACCGGCGTGACGCCGGTGTTGGTCAGCTCCCACCAGTCCGCTTTGTAGGTCGAGTTGCCGCTGCCCCAGGGGGCGACCTCGGTGACCGCGACCTGGGCGCTGCCGCCGCTGCCGCCGCCGACCGGGGTGATCGTCAGCGTGAAGGGAGCGCTGGTCGCGTCGGGGCTGCCGCCCGCGGCCGGGTCGTCGACCGCGACGCTGACCGTGTAGCTGCTCTTGGCCGCGGCGTTCAGCACCGTGCCGGCCTTCAGGTAGAGGCCGTTGCTGTCGACTTCGAAGCTGGCGGCGTCGGGACCGGTGACCGAGAGCTTGTTTTCGCCGAATCCGTCGGCGTCGGCGATTTCCGGTTCGGCCACCTTGACGCGCGCGGCGGTGCCGCTGTTTTCGGCCAGCGAGGTGGTCTGGTGGCCGAGCGTCACCGCGGTCGGCGCGGTGTCGGCGGCGCTCTGCGGCGCGAACACCCAGAGCTGCGGGTGGCTGGAATCGCCGCCGCCGTTCTCGTTGACGACGTAGAGGTTGCCTTCTTCGTCCATCGTCACGCCCTCGCAGGTCTGCTCGGGGATCGTCAGCGGGTTGCCGGCGTCGCGGACCAGGGTCAGGGTGCTGGAGACGTTGCCGGAGCGGTCGACGTTGACGATCCGGCCCGATTCCTGGCTGATGATCAGCAGGTGGCCGGCGTCGGGGCCGCTGAGGCCTTTCAGGTTGGAGAGCGAGAAGACGTCGGAGAAGTCGGCGGTGCCGACCAGCGCCGGGTTGAAGAGGTTGGTCGAGTTTTCGGTGCTCGGCGAGCCGTTGGTGGCGGTCCCGGCATCCCAGTCGATCCCGGTCTGGAAGACGCCCTCCGGTTCCATCTCCTTGACGACGAGGAAGCCGCCTGACTGCGGGTCGTTGCTGACGCCCTCGAGCCCGATGTTGCCGATCGTCGTCCCCAGCTTCACCGTCTTGGTCTGTTCCCGGGTGAGGGTGGTGCCGGCGGCGTATTTGAACTTGACCAGCTGGCGATCGCGCTCCTCGGTGATGACGAATTCGCCGTTGCCGATGTAGGCGATGCCCTCGGTGTCGTAGAAGGTCGTGCCCTGGGGGCTGCCGCCCGGGGCGAGGGTCATCGAGTCGACGAGGGCGCCGGTCTTCGAGACCTGGACCACCGAGGTGCCGCCGTCGCCGACCACGAACAGGGTGTTGGTGTCCCAGTCGTAGGCGACGCCCGAGGCCTCCTGCGCGAGCAGGCTGTGTTCGGGGGCGGCGGTGCGGCTCGGCTCCGGCAGGTCGAAGCGGCCGACCCGCTTGTACTTGGCGAGGTCGACTTCGGTCAGGGCGGCGTCGGCGGAGGCGGCCATGACCGCCAGCGCGAGCAGCGCCAGCACCGCGGCGAGGAGCCCGGCCGCGAGCGCGCGCGGGAGGCGCGAGCCGGCGGGGCGCAGGGACGGGACACTCGCAGCGGACGAACGCATGGCAGCTCCTTGTTCGGGATCCGCCACGCCCAAGTGCCGGCGGCGGCAGCACGCTATGGGCGGCCCTGACCGGACGGTGTGAAGATCTTGTGTTAGATAAGCGCCGTGGAAACGCCGGTCCTAGTCGTCGGCGCCGGCCCGACCGGGCTGCTGCTGGCGGCCGAGCTGCGGCGGCGCGGCGTCGATTGCACGCTGATCGACGTCCACGACCAGCCCCTGCACTGGGATCGGGCGACGATCGTCCACCCCCGCTCGCTGGAGCTGTTCGCCAGCCTCGGTCTCGCCGACCGCTTCCTCGCGGCAGGTGTCCACCAGTGGGGGATCCGGATCTTCGCCGGCGGCGAGCAGCTGGGCGAGCTCGACCTCGGCGACTCGGGCAGCCGCTACGGCTTCAACCTCAACGTCTCCGAGGAGGTGACCGAGTCGATCATCGCCGAGCACCTCACGGCGCACGGCGGCGAGGTCAGCCGCGGCCGCAAGCTGGTGGGGCTGGAGCAGCACGAGGACCACGTGCTGGCGACGATTGAGCATGAGGGCGCCCGCGAGGAGATCCGAGCCGGCTGGGTGGTCGGCTGCGGCGGCCTCCACAGCCCCGTCCGCGAGCTCAGCGGGATCCCCTTCGAGGGCCACGACATCGCCGACCCCTGGGCCGTCTTCGATGCCACGCTCGCCGGCTGGGCCAGCGACCACGACGTCAACTTCGGCTTCTTCGACGACCCGCCGCTGATCCTGACGCCGCTGCCGCGGAAGCGCTGGCGCGCCTACCTCCGCCCGTCCTCCCCGGACGCCGACCTGGTCGCCGAGGCGGCGGCGGCGATCGGGCGCTACGACACCGGCGCCGAGCTGGTCGACGTCGCCAACCCGAAACGGTTCTCCTGCCACAGCAAGGTCGCGGGCCGCTACCGGCGGGGCCGGGCACTGCTCGCCGGCGACGCCGCCCACGTCTGCACGCCGGCCCAGGGCCACGGGATGAACACCGGCATCCAGGACTCCTTCAACCTGGCGTGGAAGCTGGCGCTGGTGGTCGAGGGCGAGGCGGACGAGGCCCTGCTCGACAGCTACGAGCTGGAGCGGCAGCCGGTGGCGGCGGCGATCGTCGCCTCCGGCGACGCGGCCGAGGCGATGATGGCGGCCGGTGCGGACCGCGCCTCCCGGACGGAGCGCGACCGCAGCCTGCGCGACGCCTTCGCCGACCGCGACGCGAGCCACCACGAGGTGGTCGCCGAGGTCGAGCTCGACATCGACTACGCCGGCTCGCCGATCGTCAGCGGCGAGTCCCCGGTGCTCGCCGCAGGCGCTCGGATCCCGGCCGCTTTGCAGGAGCTTCTGACCGTCCCCGGCCACAACCTGGTGGTCGCGGTGACGGACGAGGGCTCGCGCGAGGCGGGCGCGGAGCTGCTCGGGGCGAGAATCGACGATGAGGTGGCAGCGTTCTTCGACGCCTCGACGGTGCTCACCGTCGAACCCGAGCTGGCGGCAGAGCTCGGCCTCGAGGGTCTCGCCGTTCTCGCGATCCGCCCCGACCACTACCTCGGCCTGCGCCACGACACCGCCGACGCGTCCCGCGTCCGCGAGTACGTCGAGCTCGTCCGCGCCGGCGGCGGCCGCGCCTAGAAGCGGCCATGCAAGAGCCGGACGGATCCGGCTCTTGCTCGCGCTGATCACTGCCCCTCAGCATGGCTTCCTGAGGAAGCCGCCTATGTGACCATGATTTCCGAAAAGGACGACAAGAGCGCTTGCCCACTGTAAGTGCCGTTACTGCTCCCACCTTCGACGCCTTTGGCACTAGGACAACTGCCGCTGTAGCGATAACTGATGCCAGTGAGTTCAAACGTGACAGTTACCGTTCCGCCTGCGTTGTTCGTGAAGCTGACCTGGTGCAGCAGGGGCCTCGACAAACCACCGACACTGATACTGCAGTTCAGTCCGAGACTATCGTGGATGAGAATTTCCCCTCCCGCGCAACCCATCGTCATGCTCGCGTGTACTGGCGCGGGCGATGTGACCGGTTTTTCAAAGATATAACTACAGCTCGACGTACTCACGGTGGCGGACAAGCCAGCCAGAGTGCAGCCGCTGTATGAGGGGTGAAGGGTGAGCGTCGAGGCTGTTTCGGTACTTTGAGAGCCGCTAAAACTCACCCCACTGCATTTCAGCGTGCCTACACTGGTGGAGAGGGCGTTCTGACTCGTCTGAATGCCCGAGATAAGGCCGCCGCTCGCCGATGCGATGTGGTATTCGGCAAATGCTGACGCCGCGGTCGTCGCGCTGATCACGCCAAGTGCCATCGTCGCCACTACCAACAATTTGAGCTTGCGCATTGTCCTTCCTTCTCCCGGTGTGTCGCGGCCTCTATGCCGTGCTCCCCTCATCTGAAGGGAGGGGCAATGCGTAGCGGTTGCGTGAGCTGCGCTCAACCGGCGTCGCCGCTGACAGATCGGGCGGTTCCCCGGGTAGGTCCTCTTCGCCTGCATTTCACGTTGATCGGGATTTCGCGCGTCCCGATCCGTGCGGTGCGCCTTTGCGATCAGAGCGGCATCGAAATGCAGACATGAGGCGGCGAGAGCCAGACAACCGGGCTCTCGCTCCCTCAGGTAACTGCGAGGAGCAGCCGGGCTAGGCGGCGCGTGGCGAGGAGTCGCCGGGCGGGCGGCGGGAGTCGGCGAGGAAGGCCAGCGCCGGGGTGTCGCCCGTGGGCGCCTCGGCGACGTGGCGGTCGCTGTCGGCCACCGCCTGCTCGCGCGAGCCGTAGGTCTCGCCGACCCAGCCGCAGGTGGCACAGAGGGCGATCCAGCCCGCCGCCAGTTCGACGGCGGCCGCGTCGTGGTTTCGCTCTTGCTTTTGCATCGTGCCGCGAGGGTGACGAAGGCTCCGGCGGCAAGCAAGCGAAGAAGACGAACGGTCCTCCAGAATTGGCTAGGACACCGGTTGAGGGAGCCGGGCTTTTGGTACGCCGCAAGTATCGGCATGGCCGAAACTGAGAAGATCGCGGCATGAAGGCCGGGGCGGGGAATCTCTGGCGCCATGTCTCCGAGCATCCGCTCTGGAGCGCGCTCCTGGCCGCGCTGGTGATCGCCGGAGCGGGGGCGCTGCTGCACTCGCTGCGCGGTGGCGGCGACTCGGTCGAGCTGCCGCCGGCCGGCTGGGGACCGATGCGCTCTCCCTACTGGTGCAAGCGGCCAACCGCCTGCGACGGGGCGGACCATGTCGTCTTCAACTCATACGCCAACGCTCCGAACTACGGCGACGAGAGGGCGTTCGTCGACGCCAAGCCCGCCAGCCACCTGGCCCCGGGCGACTTTCGGGATGTCCTCGCCGTGGAACCCGGCGAGACCGTTCTGGTTCGGCTCTACGTCGACAACGCCGCCTGGGCAGCGCGGCTGGGGCGTCGCGACGGCATGGCCAGGGGCACCGAAGCGAGGGCCGAAGTGCCGCTGGCCGTCGATCGCCGTCACGAGATCTTCGGCTACGTCACCGCTCGCAACGCCCGCCCACGGGTGGTCTGGGACGGCGTCACGCTGGAATCAGACGAGGAGACCACGGTGCGGTACGTGTTCGGCTCGGCCCGCTGGTGGACGAGGCACCGCCGGGCCGGGCTGCCGGTCTCCGACGCGCTGATGGAGGAAGGCACCCCGATCGGGTCCTGGCGCCTCGATGGTCGCTTCGGTGACTCGTTCGCCGACAGCGGCCTCCTCACCTTCAGGGTCCGAGTCGAGGCGGCAGGCCCCGATTCGATCTGACCTGCCGCCCTCGCAGGGTGCCAGTTTCGTCCTTCGTCCGATCGTCCGTCCGCTGCGGCGCTGCGCGAGCGGAGGCGGGGGTGAGTCGATGCTGAGGCTCGGATGGCAAAGGCACGGGTCGAAGCCGGATGACGATGCTCGCCGTCTGCGACAGCGTGCTGGCGATCGTCGGCGGCCGGGTCGACGACTTCGGCCAGACCCAGGTGCTGCGCGAGACCAACGAGTATTTTCGCGCAGCTGCCTGAGCCGATTGGGCTATGTCACCATTAATTCTTTTGCGGCCGTTCCACTACTACTGAATCCGGAGAAGGTCACAGGTCCCGTGTAGGTACCAGTAACACTCGTTTCTTCTTTTTCTTCTGTACTCGGGCAAGATCCGTTGTCCGTGTACGTGATTCCGGTGACTTCAAAGGTGGCAGTGACGGTCCCACCTGCGTTGTTGACGAAACTAACCTTGTTCAGCGGGCCCTGTTGGCCGATACTGATACTGCAGTTCAAGCCCACGCTGTCGTGAATGAGAATGCTCGTGCCCAGACTGCACAGGATCCTGACCCCGGCATGCAGACTTGGTTCGGCTTCCGTCGGTGTGACCGGAGTTTCGAATCGGAATCTGCAACTGGGAGAACTGACAGTGGCTTTGACACCAGCCAAAAAGCACGTACTGAAGAACGGGCGAACGGTTAGCGTCGCTTCTGTGTTGTTGGGCAGTTCGCCTTCGAGTTTCACCGTACTGCACCTGACCGCACCGACGTCGGTTTCGAGCTTCAGCTGATTCGGCGCATTCGCCTGACTGCCGATCAAATTCCCACCGGCTTTTTCGCCCGCACTGGGCACGATGGTGTAGTTGGCGGAGGCCGAGCTGGCCGCGAGGGCGCTGAGCGCACCGATGACGAGCGCCAGGGCCAGGATCTTTAGCGTGTACATGAGCTGCTCCTCTCTTCGAATGTCCACCCCAGACCTCGAGGTGGCCCCCCGCTCCCTTGGCGAGGACCAGCCAATCTTTAGCGGCCTCTACACCATTGTTCAATACTTTTGGAGCATCGGGTCGGGCCGCGGCCGTGAACGGAGAACCGCGTCGTCGCCAGGCGGACCGCCGGGCGGCGCGGCGCCAGGCGAGGAAGCCGCAGACGCGCCGCAGCGACCCGGCCGGGTCCGCTTTCAGCTCGTCGTAGGTGAGGACCTTCGACCTCGACGTCGGCAACAGCGACCTCCTGTTCTCCTCTTCAGGCGAAGAGTCACCAGCGCTCCCACTCGCCGATCCTCGGATAGGATCCGGCCGTTGCAAAAGAGGGACGGGGCGGGGATGCGCCGAAGCGGCTACGAGTTCGACAAAATCGACCTCTCCGGGGGAGAGTACCCCGAAGAGAGCTCCTACTGGTACGCGATGAGCTGTGAGCGCACCGTGCTCGCGGTGACGCGCTCGGTAACCACCACCCTGGCGCTGATCGACGGGCTGCCCGACCTGCTGGCCGACCGTCGCGTGCAGGTGCTGTTCACGGTGATGCCGAAGCAGCGCGACGCCAACTTCGAGCGTTGGATGCGAAGGCTGGTGAAGGAGGCCGGCGTTCGCGAGATCCGCTGGGAGGAAGCCATCGAGCGGCGCTTCGACCTCGTGGTCACGGCCAGCTACGAGGGCTCCCTGCCCGAGCTCTCGGGGCACACGGTGATCCTCAACCATGGCACCGGGATCGGGAAGTACCTGGCGCTGCCACCCGACGGTCGCCTGCCGGTCAGCGACGACGGCGTCAGCCGCACGACGATGGTCCTCTCACACGCCGAGCAGCGCGAGTACTTCGCCGCCGAGCAGGACAGGCGGGCTCGGTTCCTGGTCGCCGGCGATCCCTGGTGCGACCGCCTCCGCGCCAGCCGTCACCGTGCCGGCCTCTACCGTTCGGCCCTGGGCGTCGACGAGCACACCCGTCTGATCGCCCTCTCCTCCACCTGGGGCGAATACTCGCTGATCGCAACCCGCCCCGAGCTGCCCCTGAAGCTGCTGACGGAGCTGCCGTGCGACGAGTACAGGGTGGCGCTGATCCTGCACCCGAACGTGTGGTTCGGGCACAGCACCTGGCAGGTGAATGTGTGGATGCGCGACGCGCTCGACGCCGGTCTCCTCCTGATCCCCCCGCATGACTCCTGGCGTGGGGTGCTGGTCGCCGCTGACGCGTTCGTCGGCGATCACGGCTCGGTGATGCTCCACGCCGGCGCCCTCGGCACTCCACTCGCCTTCGGGTGCGCACCCAACGACGAGCTGATCGCCGGCGGGCCGTCGGCGGAGCTGGAAGCCCGGGTGCCGCGGCTCGACCCCGACGCTCCGCTCGCGCCACAGATCGACCGGGTCTTCTCCGCGCATGACCCCGGTCTCGACCAGGCCTCGATCGGCCGTGTGTACGAGCACCTCGGCGAGTCGCACGCGATCCTGCGCCGCGTGATCTACGAGCTGATGGAGCTGGACGAGCCCGACGGGCCTCCCCGGGTGCTCGCGGTCGACCCGCCGGAGGCGATCCGCGAGGAGGTGACCGCGCACCGGGCGGTGGTCGAGGCCGGCCCCGACGGCTCCGTCTCGGTGACCAGGTTCCCGGTCATCGGGGCCGGTGGGGGGGGGGGGGGGGGGGGGGGGGG
>DASXOF010000157.1:0-9742 GCA_036494495.1 Solirubrobacterales bacterium
GACGCGGCGGTTGGCACTGCCTCCGAACGTTTTGCGGCTGAGGCCCGCCGCTCGATCAAGGCGTAAAGCCGAATCCGCCCCAGTCGCCAGGCCGAGTGAGGAGGGACACCGACCCCCTCTGTCCCCAGACCGCTCTGCCTAGACCGGTCCTACGACAACCTGAACCCGGACAGCAGCCGTTTCTCCGTCTCCCCCTCCACCCGCGCGATCACTTCCACTTTCCCCTCCAGCGGCGTATCCCGAATCTTTTTCGCCAGCAAATCATCAACCTGGAAGATCCCCGCGGAATTATTCAGCTGGACTTCGATGCGAAGCGGCCTCTCCTCCCCAGCCACGATCCGGACCTCGTCGATCGCCGCGGCCGAGATCGAGTGGATGCCCTCGTGGCCGGCCTCGATCGGAATCCGGGTGCGGCCTTTGGCCATGTCGAGGGCGTCGGCGACGCGGACGACGCCGGCCTCGACGGTGTAGGGCTCGCCGCGGCGGCGGTGGCCGATGATCGCGTGCAGGATCTCGGCGCTGACGATCGTCCGCTCGGGCTCTTTGTAGGAGCCGGCGAGGAGGCGGTCGAGGGCGCCGGCGGCGAGGAAGAGCGAGAACTCCTCGTGGTCGGCGCGGTGGATCGACATGCCGATGTCGTGCAGCAGGGCGCCGCCGGCGACGACCACCTCGGCGTCGCGCTCGCGCATCCCGTGATCGCTGACCATCGCCGGCTCGACCCCGGCCTTGACCAGCAGCCGCTGCAGCCGCAGGGCGATGTTGAGGACGATCTGGACGTGGACCCAGGAGTGGTCGGACATGCCGAGGCGTTCGGCGTTGACCTGGGCCATGTACCACCAGGTCCGCACCTGCTCATCGGCGTTGACCGCCTCGAGGAAGCTCTCGAGCCGGCGGTTGCCGCGGGTCGGCGCCCGCACGTGGGCCTCGGCGATCGCCTCGCGCGGCGGCTTACGGCTCGGCCCGCCGGCATCCGGTGCCGGGACCTCCTGCGGCTCCTCTCGCTCCTCGATCGCCATCGCCGGGAACTGTAGGGGGTGCGTTCGCCGCTGGTCCGGAATACGCGCCCCAAGGGCGAACGCCCGGCGGGGCTAGCCGCAGACGGGCCAGGGGCTGGAGCCGGAGCGGGTGTAGAGAAGGGCGGCGCGGTAGCTCTGCTCGGCGGCGGAGGCGGCGGCCGGGTCGCCGTCGCCGCCGACCGATTCCCAGGTCCCCTGGTCGAACTGGTAGAGGCCGCGGTAGGTGCCGTCGGAGGAGACCGCGGTCGGGTCGCCTCCCGACTCGCAGGCGGCGATCGCTTCCAGGGTCTCGATCGTCACCCCGCCGGGCAGCGCGGCGAACAGCTCCCGCTGTCGGCGGGCGGCGGCTTCCTCGGCGCGGCGCTCGCGTTCATGCTCTTCCACCCGGATCTGCCGGGCGACGGTGTGGACGACGTGCTGGAAGCGGGCGACGGGGCGCTGCAGGGGCGCCAGCTCGGCGGGCACGGCGTCGCCGACCGAGACCCTCGGCCCGGTGTGGGCTGCGGCGCCGGTCGCGAGAAGGGCGAAGACGATCCCCGCTGCCGCCGCTCCGACCGCGATCGGCAGCGTGTGTTTGCGTTTGATGAGCAAGCGCGGAACGAATACTTGCAATCGGGGCGGCGCGCGGCGGCGCGACCCGTCTGGGAAATTCGTTGCAAAAGGCATTCGCGGCAGGAGATCGACAGAATCCGCCGAGTGCCCGACCAGCCGACCTCGCGCCTGCTCCTCGCCTGCCCCGACCGGCCGGGGCTGATCGCCCGCGTCAGCGGCTTCCTCGCCGACTCGGGGCTGAACATCGTCGACGCCGACCAGCACTCGACCGCCGAGGGCCGCTTCTTCATGCGGATGGTCTTCGACACCGTGCCGCCGACAGAGCAGGCGGAGCTGGAGCGCCGCTTCGCCGCCGAGGTCGGCGAGCCGTGCGAGATGGAGCACCACTTCGCCGGCTCCGAGCGGGCCAAGCGGGTCGCGATCATGGTCTCGCGCGAAGACCACTGCCTCTCCGACCTGCTCTGGCGCTGGCGCAGCGGCGAGCTCCACGGCGAGGTGGTGGCGGTCGTCTCCAACCACCCCGACCATGCCGACCAGGTGGCGGCGGTCGGCCTCCCGTTCCACTTCGTGCCGGTCGAGCCGGAGGCGAGGGCCGAGGCCGAGCGCCAGGTGCTGGAGCTGCTCGGCGAGATCGACCTGCTGGTCCTCGCCCGCTACATGCAGATCCTCTCGCAGGGCTTTCTCGACGCGCTCGGGGCGCCGGCGATCAACATCCACCACAGCTTCCTGCCGGCCTTCGTCGGCGCCGACCCCTACCGCCGCGCCCACGAGCGCGGGGTGAAGCTGATCGGCGCCACCGCCCACTACGTCACCCCGGAGCTCGACGCCGGCCCGATCATCGACCAGGACGTGACCCGGGTCAGCCACTCCGACGAGGTCGCGGACCTGATGCGGATCGGCCGCGACATCGAGCGCCTGGTGCTGGCCCGGGCGGTCCTCGCCCACCTCGACGACCGCGTCCTGCTCGACGGCGAGCGGACCGTCGTCTTTTAGAGCCTGTCTCAAAACCCGCGTGTGCGGCTGGTGAGTGCCGGGCCGAGCGGGGGTAGGACGCAGGGAGGCCTAATGGCAGAGCCATTTGGCCGACCGAGGACGACGCCCCGCGAAGTGTGCCCGGCGCCGCCAGGCGTGCGCGGGGGTGTTGAGACAGGCTCTCAGGAACGCACCGTCCCCGGTTGGCTAATCTGACCCGGCGATGAGGCAGCCGCCGGGATCGAACGCGCCGGCCTGGGTGCAGGCCGTGCGCTACATGCGCGACCCGCTCGGGTTCACGGTCGTGCGCCAGCGCCGCTATGGCGACGTCTTCAGCGTCAAGTTCCCGTTCTTCGGGCAGGTCTTCTACGTCGCCAGCCCGGAGCTGGCGAAGGACGTCTTCACCGGCTCGGCCACCGTCTTCCACGCCGGCGAGGCGAACGCGACCGTGCTCGAGCCGGCGCTCGGCCCGAACTCGGTCCTGACCCTCGACGACGCGCCCCACATGCGTGCTCGCAAGCTGCTGCTGCCGCCCTTCCACGGCGACCGCATCCGCGTCTACACCGAGCTGATGGTGGAGGCGACGCGGCGCGAGATGGAGCGCTGGCCGGTCGGCGAGCCGTTCGCGCTGCGCCCGCACATGCAGCGAATCACCCTGGCGGTGATCCTGCGCGCCGTCTTCGGCATCTCCGAGGAGGCGCGGATCGACCGGGCGACGACGCTGCTCGACCGCTTCACGGCGCGGGTCTCGCCGATCACCAGCTTCCCGATGCTGCGCCGCGACCTCGGCCCCGGCAGCCCCTGGCGGCGTTTCGTCGCAGCGCGGGCGGCGCTCGACGAGTTCCTCTACGAAGAGATCGCGCTGCGGCGGGCTGAAGCAACGGAGGAGCGCGACGACGTCCTCTCGCTGCTGCTGGCGGCGCGCCACGACGACGGCTCGCCGCTCCGCGACGCCGAACTGCGCGACGAGCTGGTGACCGTGGTCGGCGCCGGCCACGAGACGACCGCGACCGCGCTCGCCTGGGCGCTCGAGCGGCTGCTCCGCAACCCCGAGGCACTGGGGCGGCTGCGCGAGTCGCTGGCCGCCGGCGAGAGCGATTACCTCGACGCCACCGTGCGCGAGACCCTGCGCTCGCGGCCGGTGCTGATCGACGTCGCCCGCAAGCTGACCGCGCCGGCGAGCATCGGCGGCTACGAGTTCGAGGCCGGCAGCTTCCTGATCCCGGCGATCGCCGCGATCCACCACCGCGAGGACATTTACCCGGAGCCCTACCGGTTCCGCCCCGAGCGCTTCCTCGACGAGGGCGCCGAGAACTACGCCTGGATCCCCTTCGGCGGCGGCGTCCGCCGCTGCGTCGGCGCCGCCTTCGCCGAGCAGGAGATGCGGGTGGTGCTGGCCGAGGTCGTCAGCCGGGCGCAGCTGCGGGCGCCCGACCCGGCGCCGGAGCGCGGCGTCGTCCGCCACATCACCCTGGCGCCGGCCAGGGATACGGTCGCGGTGCTCGAGCGGCCGCTGGCGGACGCTCAGGCCGAGGTTGCGGCCTCGGCCTCCTCGGCGCTCGCCTGAGCGGCCTCCCATTCGGAGTAGAGCTCTGCGACCGTCGCCTTGGCGGCGGCGTGGCGCTCGGTCGCGCGCTCGACCCGGCCCGGGCTGGCCCAGGCGGCGGGGTCCGCCAGCTCCTCCTCGAGCCCGGCCAGGTTGGCCTCGGCCTTGGCGATCCGCTCCTCCAGCTTGGCCGCCTTGCGCGCCGCCTTCTGGGCGGGCTTGCGCGAGCCGCTGCGGCGCTTGCCGCCGCCAGAGCCGGCGCGCTTGGCATCGCTTGTCGCGGCCTGGCGCTCCTCCTCGCGTTCGTCGTGGCGGCGCTGGTACTCGGCCCAGCCGCTCGGGTAGCTGCGGAGCTCGCCGTCCTCGCAGACGAGGGTGCGGCTGCCGACCGCCTCGAGCAGCGCCCGGTCGTGGGAGATCAGCAGGATCGAGCCCTCGAACTCGACCAGCGCGTCCTCGAGCGCCTCGCGGCTCTCGATGTCGAGATGGTTGGTGGGCTCGTCGAGGACGAGGACGTTGGCGCCGGAGGAGACGAGGATCGCCAGCGAGAGGCGGCGCTGCTCGCCGCCGGAGATGTCGGTGAGCTTTTTTTCGACGTCCTTGCCGGAGAAGAGGAAGCCGCCGAGGAGCGCCCGCGCCTTCGGCCCCGCGAGGCCCGTCTCGCGCTGGGCGGCGTCGAGCACCGTCCCCTCCCCCGCCGCCGTCTCGGCGTGCTGGGAGAGGTAGCCGAGGCGGACGTTGTGGCCGCTGCGGACGCTGCCTTCGGCGGGCTCCCGGCGGCCGGCGAGGGTCTCGATCAAGGTCGTCTTGCCGCTGCCGTTGGCGCCGACCAGGACGACGTGTTCTTCGCGTTCGATTTCGAGGTTGGCGTCGGCGAGCAGGGTCCGGCCGGGCACTTCGATCCTGCCGTTGACCAGTTTCAGCACGACCCGGCCGGGTCGCTCGGGTGGCTTGAACTGGAAGCGCAGGTTGCGGGTGTCGCGCTTGGTCGCGACCGCCCCGCTCGCCTTCTTCTTCTCGATCGCTTTGACCCGCGACTGCGCCTGGCGCGCCTTGGTCGCCTTGTAGCGGAAGCGCTCGACGAAGCGCTCCATCCGCGCGATCTCGGCCTGCTGGCGCTCGATCGCTTTGCCGAGGGCGATCTCCCGGGCCGCCTGCTCCTTGCGCCAGGCGTGCCAGGGACCGGCGAAGAAGCGAGCCCGGCCCGCCTCGAGCTCCAGCACCGAGGTCCCGACCGCCTCGAGGAACCAGCGGTCGTGGGCGACGAGGACGACCGCAGCGTCCATCCCCACCAGGTAGCGCTCGAGCCACTCGAGCGAGGGAATGTCGAGATGGTTCGTCGGCTCGTCGAGCAGCAGCAGGTCGGGGCGGGCGGCCAGGACGCGGGCCAGCGAGGCGCGGGTCAGCTCGCCGCCGGAGAAGGTCGAGAGCGGCCGCTCGGCCTCCTCGGGGCCGAAGCCGAGGCCGCGGAGGACGGCGAGGACGTCGTCGCGCCAGCGGTAGCCGCCGCCGGCTTCGAGGCGGCCCTGGGCGGTGGCGTAGGCCGCGAGCGTCTCCTCGGAGGCGTCGCCGCCCGACATCGCCTCCTCGAGCCGGGTCAGCTCGGCCTCGGTCGCCAGCATCTCGGTGCGGCCGGAGAAGACGTACTCGCCGAGCCTGCGGTCCGATTCGCGCGGCGGCCGCTGGTCGTGCAGGGCGATCTTCGCCCCGCGCGAGATCGAGAGCGTGCCCGAGTCCGGCGTCAGCTCGCCGGCCAGGACCCGCAGCAGCGTCGACTTGCCGGCGCCGTTCCGCCCGGAAAGCGTCATCCGGTCGCCGGCATCGAGCTTGAAGCCGACCTCCTCGAAGAGGAGCTTGCCGCCGACGTAGACGTCGAGCGAGGTTGCGGTCGCGATCGCCATACTCCCGAGTATGGAGACTGAGGCGCTGCGAGCGATCCAGGCCCCGCTGAAGGACCGCTACGCCGAGGAGCCGGAGGCGGCGCTCGTCACCCTCGCGGCCGACGGCGACCTCGGCGAGGGCGTCTCCTGCTCGGTCCACACCGGCCGCGCCCTGGCCGAGGCCGGCCTCCACCCCGCCACCGGCGGCGACGGCACCCGGCTCTGCTCGGGCGACATGCTGCTGGAGGCGCTCGTCGCCTGCGCCGGGGTCACCCTGAAGGCGGTCGCGACCTCGCTGCAGATCCCGCTCGCGGGCGGCCGCGTCCACGCCGAGGGCGACCTCGACTTCCGCGGCACCCTCGCGGTCGATCGCGACGCCCCGGTCGGCTTCAAGTCGATCCGGCTCTGCTTCGAGCTGGAGACGACGGCGAGCGAGGAGGAGCTGGCGACGCTGCTGAAGCTGACCGAGCGCTACTGCGTCGTCTTCCAGACGCTCAGCACGCCGCCCGAGCTGTCGGTCGCAGCTTAGGCGGGGTTACCAGCCGCAGTACTTGGCGGCGATCTGCTCGATCGTGCCGGCGGTGCGCATCGTGCCCCTGCCGAGGGCGGCGTCGATTGCCTTCAGGTCGACCGCGGTTTCCGAGAGGCCGGTGCTGGGGAGCCAGTGCAGCTCGCGGCCCTCGAAGGACATCTCGTCGTCGGGTCCGGCCAGGGCGAGGACCTTCTTCTGTGCCGCCGCGGTCGGCTTCCTCGCCAGCAGCTGCACCTGCGGCTTGCCCTTCGACTTCGCGATCGCCCTGGCGTCGAACGGCTCGCGGGCGGCGATCGCCGCCACCTCCTCGAAGCTGCGCAGGAAGACCGCGACCTCGTAGCCGAGCCGCTCGTCCAGCTCCGCTTCGACCCGCTCCTGCAGCTTCGCCTCGGAGTCGCCCGAGGGGTCGGCGAAGACGACGTTGCCGCTGGCGCGGAAGGTCGCCACCTCCTCCATCCCCATCGCCTCGAAGTGGGCGATCAGCTCCGGGCTCTTGACCCGGCGGTTGCCGAGGTTGATCCCGCGCAGGAAGGCGACGCAGCGCTGCACCCACCGAAGCCTAAGCGTGCCGCCGGTTCACGCGCTATTCGGCCTTGAACACCGCCGCGAACGCTCCCGCCAGCCATCCCAGGACCCCGAGCGAGAAGGCGTTGACCATTTCGGGCGCGGTCCCCGAGTTGAAGAACCAGACCAGGAGGACGAAGGTCCCGACCAGGGCGTAGACCCCGATCCCGATGATCAGCATCCAGGACTGGGCGACGGCGGTGCTCAATTGAGTGCCGAGAGCTGCCACGCCCTGGTCGCCGCCCTGCTTCTGGACGTTCTTGATTTCGAAGCCGAGCACCGAGGCCGTGCCGGCGCCGACAGCCGAGGCGAGGAAGCCGGCGACGGTGACCTGCGCATCCGAGAAGCTGAGTTCCGGCGTCTCCTTCGAGCCGGTGAACTGGAGCATCTTGATCCCGATCCAGATCCAGATCGCCGCGAACAACACCAGGACCAACCCCGCCAGGCCAGCGAGGAACCACTGCTTCGCATCCTTGGACATCAACGCCTCCCCCGATAGGTGTCTCCCGCGACGAACCTATCGGCGCGTTTGCAAACCGGCGCATGTTTGTGGAGCCACGACCCGGCGGGTTCTTCTTCTTAACCGCCGGCCGCGGATGGCGTGGGAGGATCGCCCGACCCGGCTATCGGATCGGATGACTACGCAAGGAGGGCTCGAATGAGCGACCTACCGAAGGTTTTACTCGTCCATGGGGCCTGGGCCGACGGGTCCTGCTGGAGCTCCGTGATCGCCACCCTGCAGGCGAAGGGCTACGACGTCACCGCCCCGCAATTCCCCGAGACTTCGACCGAGGACGACGTCGCGCGCCTGCGCCAGGCGCTCGGGCGGATCGACGGCCCGGTCGTCCTCGCCGGCCATTCCTACGGCGGCCCGATCATGACCGCGCTGGGCCCGGACGCCCCAAACGTGGTCGGCCTGGTGTACGTCGCCGCCTTCGGGCTCGACGAGGGAGAGTCCCTGAACCAGCTGCTCGCCGGCGCCCCGCCGACCCCGGCGCTGGCGAACCTGGCCGTCGACGCCCAGGGCTTCGGCTGGCTGCCCGAGGCCGACTTCGTCGGTCACTTCGCCGGCGATCTCGACCCGCAGCAGGCCCGCATCCTCTACGCCGTCCAGCAGCCGATCTCGATGAGCACCTTCGAGTACACGATGGGCGCGCCGACCTGGAAGGCGCACCCCTCCTGGTTCGTCGTCGCCGCCGGCGACGAGGCGATCCCGCCCGACGCCGAGCGCCAGTTCGCAGCGCGGATGGGCGCGACGACGGTCGAGGTCGACGCCGGCCACCTGGTGATGGTCACCCACCCCGACACCGTCGTCGACCTGATGGAGCAGGCCGCCGGAGCTGCGGCCTGAGCGGCTCTGGGTCGGGCGTCGAGCCTCGACCCTTCCCGAATTAGTTGATTCATCCGGAGCGGTCGGAGAGGATGCAGCGTCTCGTCCTTCCAGTCCACTCGCAATCGGAAGGACCATATGAAGCGCTTGCACGGCAAGCTCACCTACGCCAACGTCGTCGCGTCGTTGGCTCTGTTCCTCGTCCTCGCCGGCGGCACGGCATTCGCCGCCCCCCAGTTCGAAAAAGAAAGCGTCGGGACGAGCGCACTGAAGAAGGAAGCGGTGACCCCGGCCAAACTGAGCAAAAAGGCCAAATCCACGCTCACCGGGCCGGCCGGGCCCAAGGGTGCGACCGGCGCACAGGGCGCACAGGGCGCACAGGGGCCGGCGGGTCCAGCCGGGGCCACGAAGATCGACGTCCAGTACGGCGCCGAAGCCGACGGATCGTTCGCGCACTGCCCAGCGGGCCAGGTGGCGGTTGGCGGTGGAGGAGAAGCGGTGGAGGGCTTCCTCTTCGTGAGCGAGCCCCTGACGGGAAATCAGCTCACTCCGGCCGGCGGGCGGCCGGACGGATGGTTTGCCAAGTCCGAAGAAGAAGGCGGAGGGCCGGCCGAAGCCATTGCCTACGTCCTCTGCGCATCGCCCTGATCCAGTCCGGCGCGGCGGCCTTCGGGCCGCCGCGCCGTGCTCTTGATGGAGGCGCCGAGATTCGAACTCGGATCCGCGGACGCGGTGCGAGGGTGTCTACAGGTTTAGCCGGCGCTTGATTCTCGTCTCCCGGGGTCCGCGCCGGCGGGCACTGCGAGAGACAGAGCCCCTGAGTTGTTCCCGGGCGATCGGGGCGGTCCGCCCGGGTGAGCCCGCTTTCTGAAGCCGGCTGCCCCCTCCGCGGGCGGGAGAGGACCGACTCTCACAGCGCTTAGTTTCTAGCTAAGCGGCGAGGGCGAACTCATGGTCCGCACGTATTGGTTTGTGCCGGGGTTTAACGAGGCCTCCTGCAACCTCGACCTGCAACCTTTCGCACGAATCGACCGCGTCGAAGCCTGTCGCCCCCGTGCTGGATGCATCTGGAATTGTACGCGCAATGCCAAGCAAGGTCTACGACGCGCTCGTCCTCGGCGCCGGCCCGGCGGGAGAGGTGGTCGCGGGCAGGCTCGCCGATGGCGGCTGGAAGGTGGCGATCGTCGAGAAAGACCTGGTCGGCGGCGAATGCTCCTACTACTCCTGCATGCCCTCGAAGGCGCTGCTGCGGCCCTCCGACCTGCTCGCCGAGGCGCAGCGGGTACCCGGCATCACCGTCGAGGGGCGACTCGACCCGCGCGCGGTGCTCGAGCGCCGTGATGAGGTAAT
>DASXOF010000158.1:0-7534 GCA_036494495.1 Solirubrobacterales bacterium
TGCGGATGGTCGTCTCCGAGCTGCGCGGCGAGAAGATCGACATCATCCCTTACAACGAGGAGCCCGCCCGCTTCGTCGCCAAAGCGCTCTCGCCGGCCCGTGTCCGCGAGGTGATCGTTGACGACGCCGAGCGACAGGCCACCGTGATCGTCCCCGACGACCAGCTCTCGCTGGCGATCGGCCGCGATGGCCAGAACGCGCGGCTCGCCGCCCGCCTCACCGGCTGGCGCGTCGACATCAAGTCCGAGACCGAGTTCGCCTCCGAAGAACAGGAGATCGAGATCGAGGGCGAGGAAAACTTCGACGGCCGCTGCATGGCGGTGCTCTCGAACGGCCGCCGCTGCCCGAACGCGGCGATCCCCAACTCGACCTACTGCGGCTTGCCGCAGCACCAGGCGCTCGCGCGCTTCGACACCAGCCAGGTGGCGATCCTGGCGCCGCTCGGGGAGGCCGAGGTCGAGATCCTCGCCGACCCCGACGCCGACGAGGGCCAGGTCGAGGAGATCGTCGCCCGCGCCGTCTCGCAGTTCGTCGAGGAGGCCGAGGAGCAGGCGGCCGAGGAGTCCGTGGTCGACGAGATCGTCGACGAGGCGATCGCCGAGGTCGAGGCCGAGGAGGCCGCCGAGGACCCGGTCGAAGCCGAGCTCGCCGAGGAGGCCGCCGACGAGGCGGCGACCGAGGAGGAAGCGGCGACCGAGGCCGAGGTCGATGCGGTCGAGTCGGACGGCGCCCAAACCGATGGCGGCACCCCTGTCGCCGAGGAGGCGGAGCAGCACTAGTGGCAAAGAAGCGCGTCCACGAGATCGCCAAGGCCCAGGGCCTCAGCTCGAAGGAGCTGTTGGAGGCGCTGAAGGCCGCCGGGGTAGATGCCAAGGCAGCCGCATCGAGCGTCGAGGAGGCTGACGCGGTGAAGGCGATAACCGCTGCCAAGGGCAACGGCGGTGCCAGCGCGGCACCGCCGAAGCAGGCTGCGGCGCAACCGCAGGCGAAAGCCGAGGCCGCCGCGAAACCGGCTCAGCCGCAGCAGCCGCAACAGCAGGAGGCGCCCGCCGCCCCTGCGCCGCAGGCCGCGGCGCCCGCAGGCACGCCGCCGAAAGCGCCGGCCAAAGCCGCTGGCAGCAGCAAACCTTCGACCAAACCCGTGCGTCCCGCCGGCCCCGCCGGCGGCGGTGGCGCGGGCGGCGGCGGTGGCGCCAAGAAACGCCGCGTCGTGATCGACTCGCAGGCCGCCCGCCGCGACCAGATGGGCGGGCCGCCGCCGCAGCGGCCGCCGCGCCGCCGCGGAGGCCGTCGCCGTCGGCCGCTGCTCGAGGAGCCGCCGATGGGTCCGCAGACCCCGGCCGAGCCCGAGGCGACCAAAGTCAACTCCGGCGCCACCGTGCGCGAGCTCGGCGAGGCCCTCGGCCTGGCCCCGGGTGAGCTGATCAAAAAACTGATGATGATGGGCGAGATGGCGACGCTCACCCAGACCCTGACCGACGAGTCGATCAGGGCGATCGCCGACGAGTACGACCGCAAGATCGAAGTCGTCAGCGCCGCCGAAGAGGAGCCCGAGGAGCCGGAGTTCGAGGACGCCGACGAGGACCTGGTCGAACGGCCTCCGGTCGTCACGATCATGGGCCACGTCGACCACGGCAAGACCTCGCTGCTCGACGCGATCCGCGAGACCGAGGTCGCCGCCGGCGAGGCCGGGGGCATCACCCAGCACATCGGCGCCTACCAGGTGCACCACGGCGAGAAGACGGTCACCTTCCTCGACACCCCGGGCCACGCCGCCTTCACCGCGATGCGGGCCCGAGGCGCCAAGGTCACCGACGTGGTGGTGGTGGTGGTCGCCGCTGACGACGGCGTCATGCCGCAGACCAAGGAGGCGATCGACCACGCCCGCGCCGCCGACGTGCCGATGCTGATCGCCGTCAACAAGATCGACAAAGAGGGAGCCAACCCCGAACGGGTTCGCACCGAGCTCGCCCAGGAGGGCATCACGCCGGAGGAATGGGGCGGCGACACGATCTTCTCCGAGGTCTCGGCGAAGACCCACCAGGGCCTCGACGACCTGCTCGACAACATCCTCCTGGTCACCGAGCTCGAGGAGCTCGAAGCGAACCCCGACGCGCCCGCCTCGGGCAACGTGATCGAGTCCCAGCTCGACCCGGGCCGCGGCCCGGTCGTCACCGTCCTCGTCCAGCGCGGCACCCTGCGCGTCGGCGACTCGCTCGTCGCCGGCCCCCAGTGGGGCCGGGTGCGGGCGATGCACGACTTCAAAGGCGAGGTCGTCGAGGCGGCGGTGCCGGGGATGCCGGTCGAGGTGCTCGGCTTCGACGGGGTCGCCGACGCCGGCGAGTTCGTCCAGGCGGTCGAGAGCGACCGCCGCGCCCGCCAGCTCGCCCAGGAGCGCGCCGACCGCCTGCAGCGCGAGCAGCTGGCCCGCCGCAACGCCCGCAAAGTCAGCCTCGACGAGGTCTTCGCCCGCGCCCAGGCCGGTGACATCAAGGAGCTCAACATCGTCCTCAAGGCCGACGTCGCCGGCTCGCTGGAGGCGCTCCAGGACGAGCTCGCGAAGGTGCCGCAGGAGCGGGTGGCGATGAACATCATCCACTCGCAGACCGGCGGCATCAACGAGTCCGACGTGATGCTCGCCTCGGCCTCCGAAGCGGTGATCATCGGCTTCAACGTGCGGCCGCTGGTGGACGCCCGCCGCGCCGCCGCGCGCGAGGGCGTCGACGTCCGCACCTACTCGGTGATCTACAAAATCACCGAGGACCTGCGCAACGCGATGGAGGGCCTTCTCGACTCGGTCGAGGTCGAGGAGACGGTCGGCGAGGCCGAGGTCAAAGAGACCTTCAAAGCCTCCAAGGTGGGCCGCATCGCCGGCTGCATCGTCAACGAGGGCAAAGCGGTGCGGAGCGCCAGCGTGCGCCTGATCCGCGAGGGCACCGTGATCTGGACCGGAAAAGTCGGCTCGTTGCGCCGTTTCAAAGACGACGTCCAGGAAGTCGAGGAAGGCCAGGAGTGCGGCATCGTGCTCGACGGCTACGCTGACGTGAAGGAGGCCGACGTGCTCGAGTTCTTCCAGACGAAACAGGTCGAGCAAACGCTGGAGTAGCATGGCCGTCTCTCGCATGCGGCGCATCAACGAGGTGCTCCGCGAGGTCGTGGGCGCCGCGATCTCGAGCGACCTCAGTGACCCTCGCATCGGCTTCGTGACCGTAACTTCGGTGGAGACCAGCCCTGACTTGCGCACCGCCAAGGTGTTCGTCAGCGTGCTCGGCGACGAGGACGAACGCGAGGCGACGCTGGAGGCGCTGCGCTCCTCGCACGGGGTGATCCAGAGCCGGATCGCCGCCGAGACGCGGATGAAGCGGACCCCGACCCTGAGCTTCCGCTACGACGAGACGGTCGAGCAGGGGGTGCGGATCTCCAGGCTGCTGGAGGAGGACGAGCCGCCGACGCCGAACCAGGTGGAGAAATGACCGACACGGTCAACCTCGCCAGCTCCTCGCTCGAGGAGACCGCGGCCGAGCTGACAGCCGGCGACCGCTTCCTGCTCACCGCGCACGAGGGCCCCGACGGCGACGCGCTCGGCTCGCTGCTCGGCATGCACAAAGTCCTCACCCAGCTGGGCAAGGACTCGATCATGTTCATGGCGGCGAAGGAGTTCCCGCTGCCGATCGAGTACCGCTTCCTGCCGCTCGAGGAGGTCTTCCACGAGCCGCCCGCCGACATGGCCGACCGCACCGTGATCTTCCTCGACTGCGGCAACATCGACCGGATGCCGGTCGACTTCCTGACCAGCGGCGACAACCGCGTCATCAACATCGACCACCACCACGACAACACCCGCTTCGGCGACGTCAACCTGGTCGCGGTCGACGCCTCCTGCACGGCCGAGATCGTCTACGACCTGGCCCAGCTGCTGGGCGCCAAGATCACTCCGGACCTCGCCGCCGCGCTCTACGTAGGCTTGATCACCGACACCGGCAAGTTCATGTACAACAACACGAACGCGCACACGCACCGGGTCGCGGCGGAGCTGATCGACGCCGGGGTCGACGTCGACGACACCTACCGCCGCCTCTACGAGCACGTGCCGATCGAGAAGCTGAAACTCGTCGCCCGGGCGCTGGAGGGAATCTCCCGCCACTGCGACGGCCGTCTCGCCACCTGCTACATCACCGAGGCCGACTATGCCGCAACCGGCGCCGGCGAGGAGATGACCGAGGGCGTGATCGACCACCTGCGCTCGATCGAGGGGATCAAGGTCGCGGCGGCGATGCGCGACCTCGGCAACCGCGGCGCCGCCGCCCGCAAGGTCAGCCTGCGCTCCCGCGACGGCGAGGTCGACGTCTCGGCGATCGCCCGCAAGCAGGGGGGCGGCGGCCACAAGCGCGCTGCCGGCTTCTCGACCGATCTCGAGTACGACGATCTGGTCGCATTCCTGTGCGGCGAGCTCGTCGCCCAGCTCGGCGACTGAGACATGGCTGCGCTGGACGCGGGCGCCGGCGTGCTGCTCTACGACAAGCCGACCGGCTTGACCTCGCATGACGTCGTCGCCCGGGTGCGGCGCGAGCGCGGCGTCAAGGCCGGCCACGCCGGCACCCTCGACCCCTTCGCGACCGGCCTGCTGCTGATCCTGCTGGGCGGGGCGACGCGGCTGCAGCGCTTCTTGACGGGGCTGCCGAAGACCTACCTGGCGACCGCCCGGCTCGGCTGGCGCTCGAGCACCGGCGACCCCGACGGCGAGCTGCGGGAGACCGGCAGCTACCCGGGCTCGCTGGAGCTGCCGACCGGCACCGTCCGCCAGCGGGTGCCGATGACCTCGGCGGTGCGGGTCGGCGGCGAGCGCCTCTACAAGAAGGCCCACCGCGGCGAGGTGGTGGAGACGCCGCTGCGCGACGTCGAGGTCCACCGGGCCGAGCTGCTCGGCGCCGACGACGGCTTCGCCCACTACGAGATCGAATGCTCGGCCGGGACCTACGTCCGCACCCTGGTGGAGACCCTCGGCGACGCCTACTGCTCGGCGCTGCGCCGGACCGCGATCGGGCCCTTCGAGGTCGCCGACGCCGGCCAGGAGCTGCCGCTCGAGCGCGTCGCCGCGCTCGTCCCCGCCGTCGCCGAGGCGCTGCGCTGATGAAGGTGACGATGCTGGCCGACGCCGAGCCGCGCTCGCGGCACGTCGCGATCGGCACCTTCGACGGCGTCCACCTCGGCCACCAGGCGGTGATCGACGGGGCCGACACCGTCCTCACCTTCGACCCGCACCCGCTCACCGTCACCCACCCGGAGCGGGCGCCGAAGCTGATCACCCCGTTCGAGGTGCGGCGCGACCTGATCGAGGGCCTCGGCGTCGAGGAGTTGGTGGTTATCCCCTTCGACGAGGATTTCTCCCACATCGCCGCCGAGGACTTCATCCGCCAGGTGGTGATCGAGACGCTCGGCGCCCGCAAGGTCTCGATCGGCGAGAACTTCAACTTCGGCGCCAAGGCCAGGGGCACCTCGGAGATGCTCTCGCGCCACCCCGAGTTCGAGACGCGGGTGGTGCCGCTGATCGAGGTCGACGGCGAGATCGTTTCCTCTGGGCGGATCCGGGCCCTGGTCGAGGGCGGCGACGTCGCCGAGGCGCGGCGCTGTCTGGGGGCGCCGTTCATGGTCGAGGGCACGGTCGTCGCCGGCGAGCAGCGCGGCCGCGAGCTCGGCTTCCCAACCGCCAACCAGGTCCCCGAGCCCGGGCTCGTCGTCCCCGGCCACGGGGTCTACGCGACCTTCGCCAACGGCGCCCCGGCGGCGACCAACGTCGGCGTGCGGCCGACCTTCGACTCCGAGCTCGGCCTGCTGATCGAGACCCACCTGATCGACCGCAACGAGGACCTCTACGGGCAGAACCTGCGGGTCGCCTTCGTCGAGCGGCTGCGCGGCGAGGAGCGCTTCGACTCCGCCGAGGCGCTGATCGAGCAGATGCGCCGTGACGTCGAGGACGCGCGGCGGATCTGCGAGGGCTTCGCCGGCGAGCGCTCGTGAACTGCGTCTGCGGCTGCGGCAGGCGCCTCTCCGGCGGCCGCCGCCAGGTCGAGCTCAACCTGCTGGCCGGAGAAGTGGCGATCGAGCTGGTCGTCTGGGACCGGGTGCGGGCGCTGCGCTCGCCGCTTGCCGCCGAGGAGGTGAGCGAGCTGCTGGAGGACGGCGCGCCGCACTACCAGCGGCTGCTGGCGGCGATCCACACCGGCGAGGTGCCCGGAGACGCGGAGCAGGCGGCCGAGCAGGAGTGGATCGCGCGCTCGAAGGCCGCGCGCCAGCGGCTCGGCGGCCAGTTGCCGGTGCCGAAGAAGAAGGTGAAGCTGAGCGCCGACGAGCAGGAGCGGATCGACCGGGCGCACCCGGAGCTGACCTTCACCGGCGGCGGCCTGCCGGCGGTGCAGCCCGTTTCGCTGCGGGGCGGCGCCTTCGCCGCGGCACCCGACCCCGAGCTCGAGGCCCTGATCGCGGCCGCGGACGGCGAGGAGTACGAGCCCCTCGCAGTCGCCTGGCTCGCCCGCCTGCTGGGCGAGCGGCAGCTCTCGCTCGACGAGCTGCGCTGGCTGCTCGGCCGACTCGAGGACGTCCGCTCGGGTCGGGTCGAGGAAGCGGAGCCGGCTTTGCGCCGCTTCCTCGCGGAGCGGAGCTGAGCCGGCCGCTGTGCTACTTTGCTGCGTGCCGTGACCCGCGAGGGCGCGGTTTTTTTGAGACCGACATGAGCCTGACCAAAGACAAAAAGAGCGAGCTGATCGGCAAGTACGGCCGTGGCGAGAAGGACACCGGCTCCGCCGAGGTCCAGGTCGCGCTGCTGACCGAGCGGATCAACGAACTCACCGGGCACCTCAAAGAGCACGGCAAAGACCACCACTCGCGTCGTGGCCTGCTGATGCTCGTCGGCAAGCGCCGCCGGATGCTGCGCTACCTCGAAAAGTCGGACCTCGAGCGCTACCGCGCGCTCGTCGCCGAGCTCGGCCTGCGTCGATGATCGCGGTCGGCGAGCCGGCTCCCGACTTCAAGCTGCGCGACCAGGACGGCGAAGACGTCTCGCTGTCGGACTTCTCCGGCCGCCGCGTGCTGCTGGTCTTCTACCCGCTCGACTTCAGCCCCGTGTGCTCGGACCAGCTCTCGGTCTACCAGGAGGTGAAGCCGCAGCTGGCCGAGCGCGAGACCGAGCTGGTCGGGATCAGCGTCGACAGCTCCTACGCCCACAAGGCCTTCCAGGAGAAGCTCGGGATCGACACGACCCTGCTCTCCGATTTCGAGCCGAAGGGCGAGGTGGCGCGCGCCTATGGGTCTTACATCGACGCCGCCGGCATCGCCAATCGGACCCTCGTGCTGGTTGACGAGAACGGCGTCGTTGCGTGGACCCACGAGTCGCCGTCGCCGGGCGAGTTTCCGGGGGCTGATGTTGTGCTCGGCGGGGTTTCGGGGTAGCGCTAGGGATCAGGGTTTGGCGGGGAGGGTCGTCGGGGTGCCCTCCCAAAACGCTCCGCTGTCGCTCCGCTTGAGTGTTTTGGGAGGG
>DASXOF010000159.1:0-11658 GCA_036494495.1 Solirubrobacterales bacterium
CGGCTCGCTCATCAGCATGCCGCCGTACTCGAGCAGCGCCGGGTACGCCGCCACCGCGGCGGCACCGATCAGCCCGGCGACCACACCCGCCGGGCTCCCAGCCCCTCCGCCCAACCGCCGTCCCAGCAGATACGTGAACAGCACCGCCAGCGAGGCGATCAGCGCCAGCACGATCCGCGCCAGCTCGCCGTTCACCCCGCCGGTCAGCGCGTAGATCCCGGCCACCAGCAGCGGCAGCCCCGGCGAGTAGTTGCTCGACGGCTGCGTCGCCGTGCGGCCCGCGGTGAACCCGTCGCCCGCCTCGAGGTGGGCCGCGATCCGCGCGTAGGCCTTCGCGTCGTAGACCGGCGGCCGCCCGTCGATCGCGTAGTCGAGCCGCAAACCCACCCCCAGCAGGAGGATCGCGACCAGCGCGGCAAGCCCCAGCCGGCCGCCGTTCCGCGCCGCCAGCCCGCTCAGCCGGCCGCCATCGCTCGCCTCAAGCCCGCTTGGCATCTGCGGGATTCAACTATCCTGCGCCGCCTATGCGAATCCTGATCCTCGGGGGCGACGGCTACCTCGGCTGGCCGACCGCCCTCCGGTTCTCTGCCGGCGGCCACGAGGTCTCGGTGGTCGACAACTTCAACCGCCGCCGCTGGCACAGCGAACACGGCAGCGCCTCGCTGACCCCGATCCGCCCCCTGGACGAGCGAATCGAGGCCTGGCACCAGGTCTCCGGCGAGCGGGTTCGCTCCTACGTCGGCGCGATCGAGGACGGCGACTTCCTCGAAGAGGTGGTCGCCGAGACCCGCCCCGAGGTGATCGTCCACTACGGCCAGCAGGCCTCGGCCCCGTACTCGATGCTCTCCCGCGAGCGCGCGGTCGAGACCCAGTACGCCAACATCGTCGGCAACCTCAACGTCCTCTTCGCGATCCGCGACCACGTCCCGGACGCCCACCTGGTGAAGCTCGGGACGATGGGCGAGTACGGCCAGCCCAACATCGACATCGAGGAGGGGTACATCGAGATCGAGCACAAGGGCCGCAAGGACACGCTCCCGTATCCGAAGCTGCCGGGCTCGCTCTACCACTGCTCGAAGGTCGCCGACTCGACCAACATCCACTTCGCCTGCCGCACCTGGGGCCTGCGCGCGACCGACCTCAACCAGGGCGTCGTCTACGGGATCGAAACCGAGGAGACCAACCGCGACGAGCGCCTGATCACCCGCTTCGACTACGACGAGCTGTTCGGCACCGTGCTCAACCGCTTCTGCCTGCAGGCGGTGGTCGGCCACCCGCTCACGGTCTACGGCGCCGGCCGCCAGACCCGCAGCTTCCTCAACATCCGCGACACCCTCGCCTGCGTCGAGCTGGCGGCGACCAACCCGGCCGAGGCCGGCGAGTTCCGCGTCTTCAACCAGTTCACCGAGCAGTTCTCGGTCCTCGAGCTGGCCGAGCTGGTGAAGGGCGCCGCCGCCCATCTCGGCTACGAGGTGACGATCGACCACGTCGACAACCCCCGGGTCGAGAAGGAAGAGCACTACTACAACGCGGTCAACACCAACCTGCTCGACCTCGGCCTCGAGCCGCACGACCTCGGGGAGGAGCTGGTCGAGTCGATGCTGGGGATCATCGAGCGCCACAAGGGCAACGCGATCGAGAGCTCGATCGAGCCGCGCACCCGCTGGAACCCCGCCCGCTCGCCCGCCGGGCAGGCTTGAAACCGCGCCTCCGCGGGCGCCTGGCGACCCGGGCGCCGCTGGTAGCATCGTCTGTTCGATGAGAGCTGCCGACACCCTGATGGAATCGCTCAAGGCGGAGGGCGTGAAGCACGTCTTCGGCATCCCCGGCGGGGCCAACCTGCCGATCTACGACGCCGTCGTCGACGCCGACTTCCGCCACGTCCAGGCCCGCCACGAGCAGGGCGCCGGCCACGCCGCCGAGGGCTACGCCAGGGCCTCGGGCAAAGTCGGGGTCGCCTTCGCCACCTCCGGCCCCGGCGCCACGAACCTGATCACCGCGATCGCCGACGCGATGCTCGACTCGGTCCCGACCGTCTTCATCACCGGCCAGGTGAAAACCGAGCTGATCGGCACCGACGGCTTCCAGGAGGCCGACATCCTCGGCGCCACCCTGCCCTTCGTCAAGCACTCCTTCCAGGTCACCGACCCGCGCCAGATCCCCGAGTACGTCCACGAGGCCTTCCACGTCGCCTCGACCGGCCGCCCGGGCCCCGTCCTGCTCGACATCCCGCAGGACCTCTCGCGCGCCGACATCGAGTACGAGCCGCGCACCGAGCCGGTCGAGCTGCCCGGCTACAAGCCCAGTCTCGAGGGCAACATCAAACAGATCCGGATCGCCGCCAAAGCGATGGCGAACGCGCGCCGGCCGATCTTCTACACCGGCGGCGGGGTGGTCAACGCCAACGCCTCCGAGGAGCTGCGCGAGCTCGCCGCCTCCGACCGCTTCCCGGTCACCTCGACCCTGATGGGCCTCGGCTCCTATCCCGCCTCGGGCGAGAACTGGCTGGGGATGCTCGGCATGCACGGCACCTACACCGCCAACCACGCGATGGACCAGGCCGACCTGATCGTCGCGATCGGCGCCCGCTTCGACGACCGGATCACCGGCAAGCTCTCCGAGTTCGCCCCGCACGCCAAAGTCATCCACATCGACGTCGACCCGGCGGAGATCTCCAAGAACGTCGGCGCCCACATCCCGATCGTCGGCGACGTCAAGCAGGTGCTGCCGAAGCTGACCCGCGAGTACCGGGCCCTGCAGACCGACTCCGGCCGCCTCGACGAGTGGTGGGCGACGCTGCGCCGGTGGCTCGACGAGCACCCGCTCTACTACGAGCCCTCCGCCGACGGCGAGATCAAGCCGCAGGCGATGATCGAGGCGCTGCACCGGGTCGCTCCCGACGCGATCGTCACCTCCGACGTCGGCCAGCACCAGATGTGGACCGCGCAGTACTTCGGGTTCGAGCAGCCGCGCCACTGGATCAACTCGGGCGGGCTGGGGACGATGGGCTTCGGGCTGCCGGCGGCGGTCGGCGCCAAGGTCGCCTGCCCGGATGAGACCGTGGTCTGCGTCGCCGGCGACGGCAGCCTGATCATGAACATCCAGGAGCTGGCGACCTGCGTCACCGAGGACATCCCGGTCAAGGTCTTCCTGATGAACAACGGCTACATGGGCATGGTCCGCCAGTGGCAGGAGCTGTTCTGGGACCGCCGCTACAGCGCGGTCGAGATGGGCTCGAGCCCCGACTGGGTGAAGCTGGCGGAGGCCTTCGGCGCCACCGGCCTGCGGGTCGACCGCGCCGAGGAGCTGGAGGGCACGATGCGCCAGGCGCTAGAGGCCGACGGCCCGGTCCTGGTCGACGTCCGCGTCAGCGCCGAGGAGAACTGCTTCCCGATGATCCCGCCGGGCGAAGCCGCCCGCGACCTGGTCGAGGCGCCGGGGTTGAGGAGCGCCCGCTGATGGAGGCCGGGACGCCTCAGGTGGTCCAGCTCGAGGACCTGCACGTGGCCGGTCAGCTCAGCGGCCGCAAGCACATCCTCTCGATCCTGGTCGAGAACAAGCCGGGCGTGCTGGCCCGCGTCGCCGGCCTCTTCTCGCGCCGCGGCTTCAACATCGACACGCTCGCGGTCGGGCCGACCGACGACCCCTCGATCTCGCGGATCACTCTCACTCTCGACGGTGCCGTCCACCCGATCGACCAGGTGACGAAGCAGCTCCACAAGCTGATCAACGTGCTGAAAATCCGCGACATGGAGCCGGAGGAGACGGTGGCGCGCGAGATGGCGCTGTTCAAGGTCTCCTCGGCGGTCGAGAACCGGGCCGAGATCATCCAGTTCGCCGAGATCTTCCGGGCGAAGATCGTCGACGTGGCGCGGCGGACGATGACGATCGAGGTCACCGGCTCGGCCGACAAGATCGAAGCCTTCGAGCGGATGGTGCGTCCCCACGGGCTGGTCGAAATGGTCCGCACGGGTGAGATCGCGATCGCCCGTGGTCACGAGTAGCGACCTCCTCGACCCACTTCGAAAGGCAGTAGGCCGGGACCGGCGGACGCTGGTCAGCATCACCTCGGAGGTCGAGCCCGAGGACCCGGCGGCGGTCGCTTTCGCCTCGCGGCTGGCGAGCGAGCGCTGGTTCTGCTGGGAGCAGCCCGACCGCGAGTTCGCCCTGGCCGGGATCGGCGTCGCCCACGAGGCGGCCTCGCGCGGCGGGCGGCGCTTCGGCGACGTCGCCGTCGAGTGCTCGCGGGTGATGGGCGGGAGGGTGGTCTCCGAGCCGGTCGGGCTGCCGGCCGGGGCCGGGCCGGTCTGGCTCGGCGGCTTCGCCTTCGATTCCGAGGGAGGCGGCTCGCCGACCTGGTCCTCGCTGCCGCCGGCCTCGCTGGTGCTGCCGGAGATCTCGCTCTGCCGCAGCGACGGGCGGACCTGGATGACGGTCAACGCGGTCGTCGGCCCCGGCGAGGACGCCGAGCGTCGCGCCGAGGAGCTCGGCGCCCGGCTAGCGGCGCTCCGCACCGCGACGCCGCTGCCGATGATCGACCCGCACCCGACCGCCGCGGCGGAGATCCGCGGCGCCCGCACCCCGGGCGAATTCGAAGCCACGGTGCGGGAGGCGACAGAGCGGATCGAGGACGGCCAGCTCTCGAAGCTGGTGCTGGCCCGCGAGGTGATCGTCCGGGCGCCGGCCGCCCACGACCCGGCGGCGCTCTTCGGCGCCCTCCGCGAGCAGTTCCCGGCCTGCTTCTGCTTCTGCGTCGGCACCCCGGAGGCGGCCTTCGTCGGCGCCAGCCCGGAGCTCCTGGTGCGCCGCTCGGGCGCCGGCATCTCGACCGTCGCCCTCGCCGGCTCGACCCGTCGCAGCTCCGACCCCGCCGTCGACGACCACCTCGGCGAGCAGCTGCTGCGCAGCGACAAGAACCGCCGCGAGCACGCGATCGTCGCCCAGCGGATCTCCCGCGCCCTGCGCCCGCTCGCGGTCTGGGTCGAGGCCGCGCCGGAGCCGACCATCGTCAAGATCGCCAACATCCAGCACCTCGCCACCCCGGTGATCGCCCAGCTCGCCGACCCGCACTCGGCAATCGAGCTGGTCGGCAAGCTGCACCCGACCCCGGCCGTCGGCGCCGAGCCCTGGTCCCCCGGCGCCGCCGCCGCGATCGCCGAGCTCGAGCAGATGGATCGCGGCTGGTACGCCGCCCCGGTCGGCTGGATGGACGCCACCGAGGACGGCGAATTCTGCGTCGCCCTCCGCAGCGGCGTCCTCCGCGACCGCGACGCCCACCTCTTCGCCGGCGTCGGCGTGGTAGCCGGCTCCGACCCCGCCGCCGAGCTGGCCGAGACCGAAATCAAGCTCGAAGCGCTTCTCCCTCTGCTGACCTAGCGGAGCTGTGCCAGCGCCTGTGCGACCGCCTCGCTGGCGGCGCGGTGGGCGGCGACGTTGGTGCTGCGGTCGGTGCGGATCTCGATCAGGCCGGTGCCGGCGGCCAGGGCGGCGGGAAGGTCGGCGAGGGAGCCGAGGCGGCGGTGGGGGAGGTCGAAGAGGGCGGCGGCCTTGGCGGCGTCGACGCCTCGCGGGGTGCCGAGCAGGGCTTCGAACTCGTCCTCGTCGAGGGCGCCGTGCTGGGGGAGGAAATGGAAGATGCCGCCGCCGCCGTTGTCGATGACGACGATGCGGACCGGGGTGGAGACGTCGCGGAGGGCGGCGAGGCCGCCCAGGTCGTGGAGGAGGCCGAGATCGCCGGTGACGATCGTGGTCGGGCGGCCGGATGCGTGGGCGGCACCGATGCCCGAGGAGAGCAGGCCGTCGATGCCGTTGGCGCCGCGGTTGCAGAGGAAGGCGACGTCCGCCTCTCCCGGGTCGACGAAGTTCTCCTGGTCGCGGATCGGCATGCTCGAGGCGGTGTAGACGAGGTCGCCGTCCGCGTGGGCGCGGCCGAGCGCCCGGTGCAGGGCGGGCTCGGTGATCGCTGCGCCAGCACCGCTTTCGGAGCCTTCGAGCGCGCCGTCGATCGCGGCTCGGGCGGCCGCCTCGGCCTGGAGCCACCGCTCGGGCTCGCCTCGCTCCTCGCTCTCCAGCCGCCGCGCCCAGCCCGCGGCCAGCGCCGTCGGCTCGGCGCGGACGATCGCCGCGGCGCGCCGGGTCGGCTCGTTCCAGCCGCCGCTGGGGTCGACCAGGATCTGGTCGGCGCCGCTCGCCTCGAGCCAGGCCCGCAGCGGCTTCGAGGTCGGCATCTCGCCGAAGCGCAGCACCAGCTCGGGCACCACCGAGCGGGCGAAGTGCTCGTCGCGCAGCAGCTGGTCGTAGGTGGAGATGACGCGCGAGCGGTCGTGGGGGCCGAGGCGGAGCTGCGAGGTGGCGTCGGCGAGGATCGGGAAGCCGGAGGCGCGGGCGAGGCGGGCGAGCGGCTCGCGCAGCTCGGGGTCGAGCTGGCGGCCGGCGACGATGGCGCCGGAGATCGCGTCGCCGATGTGGGCGGCGATCTCGTCGAGCTCGAACTCGGTCGGCTCCTCGTCGACGTGGGTGACCGCGGTCAGCGGCCGGTTCTCGCGGCCCCCGAGCGCCAGCGGGTCGGTGGCGGTCACCGCGCCCTCGACCGGGAGCGGCGCCAGCGGCTCGCGCCAGGGCAGATTCAGGTGCACCGGCCCCGGCCGCACTTCGCCGCGCGCCTTGGCCAGCGCTCGGCAGGCGACCGAGCGGTAGTGGAGCAGGCCGGCGTCGTCGGCGAGATGGTTGCCGACTTCGCAGAACCAGCGCACCGAGTCGCCGTAGAGCTTGATCTGGTCGATCGTCTGGCCGGCACCGATCCCACGCAGCTCCGGCGGCCGGTCGGCGGTCAGGACGAGCAGCGGCAGCGCCGATTCGTCGGCCTCGCAGACAGCCGGGTGGTAATTGGCCGCCGCCGTCCCGGAGGTGCAGAGCAGCGCCACCGGCTCGCCGCTCGCCTGGGCGGCGCCGAGCGCGAAGAAGGCGGCGGAGCGCTCGTCGACGATCACCTCGACCTCGATCCCCGGCGCTCGCCAGAGCGCCACCGCCAGCGGCGTCGAGCGCGAGCCGGGAGAGACGACCGCGCGCCGCAGCCCGCCGCGTTCGAGCTCCTCGGCGAAGGCCGAGGCGAGGGCGGTGTTGGCGTTGGTCGGGTCCATGGGCGGTTGGGGCGCTTTATGCATCCCTGAGATGCAAAAGGCGCTCCATCAGAGGCGGTGGGCCTGCAGCGAATCCTCCTCGATCTCGACGCCGAGGCCGGGACCGGGAGGGACCCGCAGGAGATCGCCCTCCAAGGCCGGGCCGACGGCGGCGATGCTCGAGGCGAAGAGGCGTCCGGTGGCGAGGCCGTGGGCGCGGGGCTGCTCGCCCGGCGCGCCCTGCTCGGCGGCGAGCAGCGCCGCGGCGGCGATCCCGACCGGGCCGTCGAGCGCGCTCGACAGATAGCCGGGGAGCTCGCGCATGATCGCCTCGGCCTCGGGCCGGCCGCCGACCTTGGAGAGCTTGACCCCAGTCACCGCGCAGGCGCCGAGCTCGGCCGCCAGCTTCGCCTCGGCGGCGCTGGCGACGCTCTCGTCGGCGGCGAGCGGGATCTCGGTCTGCTGCGCCAGCTCGGCCATCTGCTCGAGCGTCTCGACCGGCTGCTCGACCAGCTCGATCCCGTAGGGCTCGATCGCGCCCAGCACCCGCGTCGCCGCCTCGACGCTCCAGCTGGCGTTGGCGTCGACCCGGATCCGCACCTCCGGCCCGAGCGCGTCCCGCACCGCCCGCACCTGCCCGACGTCGTCGCCGGCGCCGAGCTTCAACTTGAACGTCCCGAACCCCTCGGCGGCCCAGCCCTCGGCCTCCGCGGCGACCTCGGCCGGCGCCCCGGCCACGAGCGTCGCGTTGCACCGCACCAGCCGCGCCGGCGCCTCTTCCTCGTCGAGGTTGCCTTTTCGGTCGCTATGCGCCTGAAAAGGCAACCTCTCGCCGGCGCGGGGGCCTGCGCGCTCGGCCAGGTCCCAGAGCGCGGTCTCGACCGCGCAGCGCGCCGGCGCCGAGAGCGCCGCGGCGCGAGCATCCGCCGCGAAACCCTCCGGGTCGAGCAGCGCCGTCTCCGCCAGCGCCTCCAGTTCGCGCACCACCGTCTCCAGGCCCACCCCGCCGCGCAGCGCCAGCGGCACCGCTTCGCCGAGGCCGACCCGGCCCTCGTCGTCGCGCAGCCGCAACAGCACCATCTCGCGCCGCCGCAGCTCGCCGCGGGCGGTGACGTAGGGCTGGCGGAAGGGCAGCGCGTAGGGGACGACCTCGGCGTGCGCGACTCTCACGCCCGCCCGCCCCTCACGCCGCGATCAGCAGCCCGACCGTGACCAGCAGCGAGAAGACCCCGAGCACCGCGCCGGTTGCCGCCAGCGCCCCGTTCAGCGCCGGGCCGTCGGTGTGCCCGGCGACGATCCGCAGCGGTTTCAGCGCCAGCGGCGCCGCCAGCCAGCCGAGCATCGGCCAGGCGCTCGCTTCGCCCGCCCAGAGCGACAGCGGCAGCACCAGGAAGGCGCCGACCACCAGCAGCCGGTAGAGGTTCACCGCGTTCTCACGCCCCATCCGCACCGCCAGCGTCATCTTCGCGGCGCGGCGGTCGGTCTCGAGGTCGCGGACGTTGTTGACGACCAAGATCGCCGTGGCGAGGAAGCCGAGCGCGATCGAGAGCCCCAGCGGCAGCGTGTCGAGGTGCTCGACCTGGACGTAGTAGGACCCGTTGACCGCGACCAGGCCGAAGAAGAGGAAGACGAAGACCTCCCCGAGGCCGGCATAGCCGTAGGGCCGGGGCCCGCCGGTGTAGAGGACGCCGGCGACGATCGACGCCGCGCCGATCAGGAGGATCACGATCCCCGCCACTGCCGCCAGGTAGATCCCCGCGGCGACCGCCACCGCGAAGGCGATCCAGGTCGCCCGCAGCACCCGCGCCGGGGTCACCAGCCCGCTCGAGGTGACCCGCACCGGGCCCAGCCGGTCGGCCGTATCGGCGCCGCGCTTGGCGTCCGAGTAGTCGTTCGCGAGATTGGTCCCGATCTGGATGAAGATCGAGCCGATCAGCGCCGCGACGAAGGCCAGCCAGCGCGGCAAATGCCCCGCCCAGTAGACCGCGGCGGCGGTCCCGACCAGCACCGGCGCGATCGCCGCGGGCAGCGTCCGCGGCCGCGCGGCCATCAACCAGATCCTCATCTGTCGGGCTCCCCCCGCCGGTTCGGCATCATGCGGACGATATGAAACTCGACGACTGGCTCGCGCAGCGCTCGACCAGCGCCCCCGACCGGGTGGCGCTGATGGCCGACGGCGCGACGATGACCTACGCCGAGCTCGAGGCCGAGACGACCTGGGTCGCGCGCCGCCTCGCCGCCCACGGCGTCCGCCGCGGCTCGACCGCGGCCCTGACCATGCACGCGCGCCGCGAGCAGGTGGTGATCGCCCACGCGCTGATGAAGGTCGGGGCGCGGATGCTGCCGCTGAGCCCGCGCCTGACCGCGGCCGAGCGGGAGGCGATCCTCGCCGCCGAGGAGCCGATCGTCGACATCGACGACCCCGGCGAGCTGACCCAGACCGAAGCCGACCTGCCGCTGCTCGGCGAGCACGACATGGACGACGTCTGCGCCGTCGTCCTCACCAGCGGCAGCTCCGGGATGCCGAAGCCGATCGGGCTCACCTACGGCAACTTCCTCTGGAACGCGGTCGGCTCGGGCTTCAACATCGGCGTCGACCCGGCCGACCGCTGGCTCTGCTGCGTCCCGCTCAGTCACGTCGCCGGGCTCGGGATCATCATGCGCAGTGTCATCTACGGCACCACCGCGGTCGTCCACGACGGCTTCGAAGTCGACCGGGTGGCGACGGCCCTGGCCGAGGAGCGGATCACCGTCGTCTCGCTGGTGACGACGATGCTGACCCGGCTGCTCGACGCCGGCGCCGACCTCTCCGGCCCGCGGGCGATCCTGGTCGGCGGCGGCCCGGTCCCGCGCGAGCCGCTCGAAGAGGCGATCGCCAAGGGCGCCACCGTGGTCCAGACCTACGGCCTGACCGAGACCTGCTCGCAGGTGACGACCCTGGCCCCCGCCGACGCCAAGCGCAAGCTCGGCTCCGCCGGCCGGCCGCTGCTGACCACCCACCTGCGGATCCGCGACGGCGAGATCCTCGTCCAGGGCCCGACGATCGCCCCCGGCCGGGCCGACGAGGCCGGCTGGCTCCACACCGGCGACCTCGGCCACATCGACGACGAAGGCTTCCTCTACGTCGAAGACCGGATCGACGACCTGATCGTCTCCGGCGGTGAGAACGTGGTCCCGGCCGAGGTCGAGGAGGTGCTGCTGCGCCACCCGGCGGTCGCCGACGCCGCCGTGGTCGGCCGCGAGGACCCGGAGTGGCAGCAGGCGGTGACCGCGGTGGTAGTGCTCGAAGGCGGCTCGGAGGCGACCGCCGACGAGCTGCGCCGCCACTGCGCCGAGCACCTGGCCGGGTTCAAAGTCCCGCGCCGGGTCGAGCTGGCCGCGGCTCTGCCGCGCACGCCCTCGGGCAAGCTGATGCGGCGGGCGCTCCGATAGCCTGCGGCCCCATGCGAACCGACGACATCTTCTACGACAAAGACGCCGACCTCTCCAAGCTGGGCGGGAAGACCGTTGCCATCCTCGGCTACGGCTCCCAGGGCCACGCCCACGCTCTCAACCTCAAGGACTCGGGGGTCGACGTCGTCGTCGGCCTGCGTGAGGGCTCCGCGAGCCGCGCCAAAGCCGAAGAGCACGGCCTCGAGGTGCTCGACGTGGCCGCCGCGGCAAAGCGCGGCGACGTCGTCATGGTGCTGCTGCCCGACGAGAAACAGGGCCAGCTCTGGCGCGAGGAGATCGCGGCCGGGATCGAGCCCGGCAATCTGCTGCTCTTCGCCCACGGCTTCGCGATCCACTTCGGCGAGATCGAGCCGCCCGAGGGCGTCGACGTCGGCATGGTCGCGCCGAAGGGCCCGGGCCACCTGGTCCGCCGCCAGTACGAGGAAGGCAACGGCGTCCCCTGCCTGATGGCGGTCCACCAGGACGCCTCCGGCGACGCTCACGCGACCGTCCTCGCCTACGCCTCGGCGATCGGCGGCGGCCGCGCCGCGGTGATCGAGACCACCTTCAAGGACGAGTGCGAGACGGACCTCTTCGGCGAGCAGTCGGTCCTCTGCGGCGGCCTCTCGGAGATGGTCCAAGCCGGCTACGAGACCCTGGTCGAGGCCGGCTACGACCCGCGCCTCGCCTACTTCGAGTGCCTCCACGAGGTCAAGCTGATCGCCGACCTGATGTACGAGAAGGGGATCCAGGGCATGCGCTACTCGATCTCCAACACTGCCGAGTACGGTGACATGACTCGGGGCAAGCGGGTGATCGGGCCGGAGTCGCGGGCGGCGATGAAGGAGATCCTGGCCGAGATCCAGTCGGGCGAGTTCGCGAAGGAGTGGATCGCGGAGAACGAAGCCGGCGGTGGGAACTTCGAGAAGATGCGGGACGAGGCGAGGGGCAAGGAAATCGAGCAGGTCGGTAAGGAGTTGCGCTCGATGATGCCTTGGATCGATCAGAGCTTTGACGAGTAGAGGCTGCGACGCGGGAGGAGCGGTGACGGGAGGGGCGGGGTGCCCCTCCAAAAACGAGCTCGCCTATGGCTCGCTCTTGAGTGTTT
>DASXOF010000160.1:0-15424 GCA_036494495.1 Solirubrobacterales bacterium
TCCTCCCAAAACACTCAAGCGGAGCGACAGCGGAGCGTTTTGGGAGGACACCCCGGCGACCCTCCCCGGCAAACCCCGTCCCTGGCCGTCCAGCCAATAACATCCATCCGTGGCAGCAGGGACCACATCAAGCATCGACCTGGCCTTCGCCGGCGCCGCCCAACAGGCGCGCATGGTCCGTGCCGGCGAAGTCACGCCCACCGAGCTCGTCCAGCTCAGCCTCGACCGCATCCACCGCCTCGATCCCCAGCTCAACTCCTTCCGCCTGCTCTTCGAAGAGAAGGCGCTGCTCGAAGCCCAGCAGGCCGAGGCGCGGATCCAGGCCGGCGAGGAGCGGCCGCTGCTCGGGGTGCCGATCGCGATCAAGGACGAAGTCGCGGTGATGGGGGCGGTGACCTCGAACGGGACCGACGCCTACGACGAGCCGGCGACCGCCGACGCCGAGATGGTGCGGCGGCTGCGCGAGGCGGGGGCGATCGTCGTCGGCCTCACCCTGCTGCCCGAGCTGGCGATCTGCGGCTTCACCGAGTCGGCCACCTACGGCGTCACCCGCAACCCCTGGAACCCGCAGCGGACGCCGGGTGGCTCCAGCGGCGGCTCGGCTTCGGCGGTCGCCGCGGGCCTGGTGCCGATCGCCTCGGCCGGCGACGGCGCCGGCTCGATCCGCATCCCCGCCGCCTGCTGCGGCCTCTTCGGGCTGAAGCCCTCGCGCGGCCGCGTCTCTCAGGCGCCGCGGCACGAAGGCTGGCGCGGGCTGGTGGTCGAAGGCTGCGTCAGCCGTACGGTCGAGGACACCGCGCTCTGGCTCGACGTCGTCTCCGGCGGCGCCGACGAGGAGGAACTGCCGCCGCCGCCCGAGCGGCCCTTCGTCGAGTCGGCGCGGACGCCGCCCGGCCGGCTGCGGGTCGGCCACTCGAGCACGCCGCCGCGGGCGCTGCTGCCGCCGCAGATCGGCGAGGAGGTGAAACGGGCGGTGCTGGAGATGGCCGAGCTGCTGGCCTCGCTCGGCCACGACGTCTCCGCGCGTGAGCCCGACTGGGGCTCGATCGGCGACACCCTCAGCGCCCGCTTCCTCAAAGGCGTGGGGGAGACGGTCGACGAGGTTCCGCGCCCGGAGCGGCTCGAACGCCGCACCCGCGGCTTCGGCCGGCTCGGCCGGCTGCTGCCGGAGGCGCTCTACGAGAAGGCGATCGCCCGGCGGCCGGCGGAGATGGCCCGGATCAACTCGATGTTCGACCAGATCGACGTCTTCGTCACCCCGGTGATGGGCGGGACGGCGCTGCCGGTCCGCAACTGGCAGGGCCGTGGCGCCCTCGCGACGACGCTCGGGATGAGCCGCTTCTATCCCTACTGCGTCCCCTGGAACCACCTCGGCAACCCCTCGATGGCGGTCCCCTTCGGGTTCGGGGCCGACGGCATGCCGCTCTCGGTCCAGATCGTCGGCCGCCCCGGCGACGAGGCGACCCTGCTCTCGCTCGCCGGCCAGATCGAGGCCGAGCGCCCCTGGGCCGACCAGCGCCCGCCGATCTCCTAGTACGCCGTAGGGCGCCGGCTACGGGAAGACCTTGCGCACCCGCGCCAGCTCGGTGAGCTTGCCGCGGGGTCGGATCTTGCGGCGGAGGACGAAGCTGAGCGGGTTGGCACCGGGTTTGCCGGAGGCGATCCAGTCGCCCCAGCTGCTCTCGAAGGTGACGGTCGGGTTGGGCGCCAGGCCGGGCTCGGCGCGGGTCGAGCCGTTGTCGATCACCAGGTGCCAGGGGTCGGCGTCGGTGAACCGCCACTGGTAGACCAGGGGGCTGCCGTTGGCGGCGGCGGGGTCGGCGGTGCGCTTGACGAGGTCGAAGTAGAGGCGCTGGACCTCCGGCGAGGCCAGCGGGCCGGGCGCGTCGGGCGGGCCGAGGACGCCGGCCTCCATCATCTTCACCTGGCGCTCGGCGACGGTGCGCTCGTCGGCGTCGGGGTCGAAGGGGAAGACGCCGGGCGGCATCTCCTCGGTCGGGAAGCCGATCGTGCGCCAGCGCTGGCGGATCAGCTTCAGCCCGAAGGCGAAGATGTCCTCGAGGCTGAAGCCGTAGCACTCGGTGTAGGAGCGGTCGAAGTCGGGCGGGTAGAAGACGGCCGGGCCGTAGGGGAGGGTTTCGCGCAGCAGCTCGACCACCGCTGCTCTGCATTCCTCCGAGGCGGGGTGGGCCGGGGCCAGCAGTTCGGAGAGGACCTTGACGCCGAAGCCGATGTGGCGCTGCTCGTCCTTGGAGACGTTGGACATGCCGGCGCTGAAGCCGGGCATCGTCTCTTCGGAGGCGAAGAAGTCCTCGATGAAGTGCTGCCCCGGCTGCGCCAGGCTGCCCTCGACGATCAGGTGGTAGAGGGTGATCGCCTGCGCGTACCTGGGCAGCGAGCGGTCCTTGCGCAGCTCCTCGGCCATCCGGTCGAGGCGGTTGAAGATGCCGAGGTAGCCCCAGTTCAGCTGGGGCTGGGTCGCGGCCAGGGTCTGCTCGATCGAGTCGCCGCCGACCCCGATCACCTCCTTGAAGAAGCGATGGAAGAAGACCGAGTGGCGGACCTCGTCGACCTGCTGGGTGGCGAGGAAGTAGGCCTGCTCCTCGCTCGGCGCGGCGGTGATGTAGGGGGCGAGGGTGTCGGCGACCCGGTCCTCGCCGTAGAAGAACATCGAGTAGATCCACATCGCCGAGCGCCGCTGGACCTCGCTGAGGCCCTCCCAGCCGGCGCGGTCGGCGGAGAAGTCGAGGTCGTAGGCGCTCCAGTTGCCGTGCTCCCAGCGACGGTAGAGGTCCTCGTAGGTGACGTTGTCCATCAAGCTCTGGGAGGCGACGCTCATCTCTACTCCTTTTGGTGTCTCGATCGGGGTAGGTGGAGGGTACAGCGATCCTGGCTGCGCAGCCAGTTTCCACTCGCTAGGCTGCGCGCGCATGGAGGATCTTGGCGAGCAGACTTCCTACCTGACGGTTGGCCGCAACGTTCCCGTGTACTCCAGCGACGGCAAGCGGGTCGCACGCGTCGTCCGCGTCCTGAGCGAACCGCGGGCCGACATGTTCGACGGGATCATCATCGACACCACCTCCGGGCCGGGCGGCCACAAATTCGTCGACGCGCCCGAGGTCGGCCAGATCCACGAGCGCGGCGTCGTCCTCAAGATCGACGCTGCGGAGGTCGAGAAGCTGCCGAAGCCCAAGGCCAACCCGGGCTCGCTCTCGGTCGGGCCCTCGGACCTGGTCAAAGGCGGCGGCCCGGGCTTCTTCCGCCGCACCTGGAACCGCCTCTCCGGTAAGTAGGGACTGGGCCGGCAGGGCTGAACAACTGTCGGTGGACGCCTTCCATCCGGATCCTTACGCTGATCGCATGCAGCGACGGACCTGGACTGACGAGCGCCTGGACGATTTTTCGCAGCGCATGGATCATGGTTTCGACCGGGTCGATCGCGATCTGCGCGACATCCGCGGAGAAATCGGGGAGCTGCGCTCGCTGATCCATCGCTTCGGTGCCGGGATCTTCGCCACGATCGTCGTCGCGACCCTGCTGCAGCACGCCCTCTGAGTCGCGATCATGCGCGCGTGGCGCGCAAACCGTCATCGCTGATCGCCGCGCGGCTGACGGCGCAGGGGTTGGCGGGGGAGCCGTTGGCCGGGCCGGTCGAGGTGGCGGAGCGGCTCTTGGCGGTGCAGGCGCAGGACCCGCGCGGGGCACGGCTGGCGGTGCGGTCGCGGACCGAGGGGCTGACCGCGGCCGCGGTCGACGCGGCGCTCGGCGACCGCTCGCTGCTCGTCACCTGGTTGAACCGCGGCACCCTGCACCTGGTCCGCCGCGAGGACTACCCGTGGCTGCAGGCGCTGACGCCGCCGCCGCTCCTCACCTCGAACGCGACCCGGCTGCGCCAGACCGGCGTCAGCGAGGCGGCTGCCGAGAAGGGGGTCGAGACGATCGCCGAGGCGCTCGCGAACGAGGGTCCGCTGACCCGGCCGCAGCTGCGCGAGCGGCTCGATGCGGTCGGCGTCCCGACCGCCGGCCAGGCGCTGGTCCATCTGTTCTTCCTCTCCGCCCTCCGCGGCCAGACGGTCCGCGGGCCGATGGTCGGCAGCGAGCAGGCCTTCGTCCTGGTCGAGGACTGGCTCGGGCCGCAGCCGAAGGTCGACCGCGAGGCGGCGCTCGCCGAGCTCGCCCGTCGCTATCTCGCCGGCCACGGCCCGGCCGACGACCGCGACCTCGCCCGCTGGGCGGGGCTGCCGCTGCGCGACGCGCGCGCCGGCCTCGAGGCGATCGCCTCGGAGCTCGAGCAGCGTCCCGACGGCCTTCTCGACCTCGCCGGCCGCCCACCGGCGGCGGAGCTGCCGCGGCCGCGCCTGCTCGGCTCCTTCGAGCCGCTCCTGCTCGGCTGGGTCTCGCGCGAGGAAGTCGTCGGCCCGCACAAGCTGCTGGTCACCAACAACGGGATCTTCCGTCCCTTCGCCCTGGTCGGCGGGCGCGCCGTCGCCACCTGGCGGCTCTCCGGGCGCAAGCTCGAGATCGAGCACCTCGGCGAGGTGGCGAAGAAGGCGGCGAAGGCGCTCGAGGCAGACGCGCAGGCGGTGCTCGCCTACCTCGAACGCTGATCCGCTTTAGCTGTTCGGGGCTATTTGTCGACGGGGAGCGGCGGCGGCATCTCGTCGCTCACCGGCGGCGGCGCCTGGCCCTCGGCCGGTTCGGCCTCCTGCTCCCAGATGTGGTTGAGGGAGGACTGCAGGTACGCCCAGAAGGCCGGGGCGATCAGCAGGTAGAGGACGATCGAGAGCCAGCCGCTGACCGGCTCGCGGCCGGCGACCTTGGACGCGCCCATGATGCGCTTGGTCCCGCGCCAGTAGGTGATCAGGGCCGGGATGATGATGATCCCGCCCGGGAACAGCGCCAGCAGCGAGTTGGTCGGGTTCTGGCCGAGGTCGAAGCCCTTCGCCTCGCCGTAGGCCTTCAACTCCTTGTTGATCTTGTACCACCAGACCAGGTGGTAGATGCCGAGGGTGATGATCGGCAGCAGGGCGACGGCCCAGAGGCTGCGGACCTTCACCTCCTCCTGGCTGCCGCGGATCTTCATCTCGTAGGCCATGGATTGCTTCTCCGTTCGTGAGATTGCGAGTCGCGAGTCGGTTGCGAGCCCCCAGACACGCCTGATGGCCGCATATCGACCCTAAATCGGCGGCGCTTGAGTTGCTAGCCCAACTTGGGGCTGAGCCAGGGGCGCTCGAGGCGGGCGGTGAGCTCGTCGCCGAGGCCCGCGATCGGGACCCGGACCTGCTCGAGCGAGTCGCGGTCGCGCAGGGTGACGGTGTCGTCCTCCATCGTCTGGTGGTCGACGGTGATCCCCCAGGGGGTGCCGATCTCGTCCTGGCGGCGGTAGCGCTTGCCGATCGAGCCGCCCTCGTCGTACTCGGTCATCAGCCGCGGCCGCAGGTCGCGGTAGACCTCGCGCGCCTTCTCCGGCAGCCCGTCCTTGGAGACCAGCGGCAGCACCGCGACCTTGTTCGGGGCCAGCCGCGGGTGCAGGCGCAGCACCGTCCGCTGCCGGCCCTCGACCTCCTCGACCTCGTAGGAGTCGACGAGGAAGGCGAGCATCGCCCGATCGGCGCCGGCTGCCGGCTCGATCACGTGCGGCACGTAGCGCTCTTTGGTCTGCTGGTCGAAGTACTCGAGCTTCTCGCCGCTGAACTTGGCGTGCTGGGTGAGGTCGAAGTCGCCGCGGTTGGCGATCCCCTCGAGCTCCGACCAGCCGATCGGGAACAGGTACTCGACGTCGCTGGTGCCGCTCGAGTAGTGGGAGAGCTCGTCGGCGTCGTGGGGGCGGATCCGCAGGTGGTCGGGGCGGATGCCGAGCTCGGTGTACCAGCGGTGGCGGATCTCGATCCACTCGCGGTACCAGCGCTCGGCCTCGGCCGGCGGCACGAAGAACTCCATCTCCATCTGCTCGAACTCGCGGGTGCGGAAGATGAAGTTGCCCGGGGTGATCTCGTTGCGGAAGGACTTGCCGACCTGGGCGATCCCGAACGGCGGCTTCTTGCGGGCGAAGCTGAGCACGTTCTTGAAGTTGATGAAGATCCCCTGCGCCGTCTCCGGCCGCAGGTAGACGACCGAGCCCTGCTCGGCGACCGGGCCGACGTGGGTCTCGAACATCAGGTTGAAGTTGCGCGGCTCGCTCAGCTCGCCGCCGCACTGGGGGCAGCGCAGCTCGGCCTCGGGGTCGCCGCCTTCGGCCGCCACGGCCTCGCGCAGGTGGTCCTCCCGCCAGCGCTTCTTGCACTCGCCGAGGCACTGGACCAGCGGGTCGGTGAAGCCGGCGAGGTGGCCCGAGGCCTCCCACACCTTCGGGCTCTGCAGGATCGCCGAGTCGAGCGCGACCATGTCGTCGCGTTCCTGCAGCATCGCCCGCCACCACTCGTTCTTGACGTTGGTCTTGAGGAGGACGCCGTAGTGGCCGTAGTCGTAGGTCGAGCCGAGGCCTCCGTAGATCTCCGAAGACGGGAAAACGAAGCCGCGCCGTTTGCACAGCGCGACGATCTCCTCCATCGTCACCTCGGCTGGAGGGTCGGCTGGCTCGGTCGTCGTCATGGCCCGAACCGTAGCGATTGCGATAATGCCGGGCTCCGTGCCGATCTACGAGTACAAATGCGAGAACGCTCACGTCTTCGACGTGATGCAGAAGATGGCCGACGAGCCGCTCACCGAGTGCATCGAGTGCGGCGCGCCCGCGACGCGGGTCCTGACCGCCCCCGCGGTCCATTTCAAGGGCTCCGGCTTCTACAACACCGACTACGGCAAACGCAGAGGCGGCGGCAACGGCGGCAGCTCCGAGAGCGGCGGTGGCGACAGCGGCGGCGGCGACTCGAAGTCCTCGGATTCCGGGTCCTCTGGCTCGAGCGACTCGAAGTCCGAGTCGAAGTCGGCCGCTTCTTCGTCCGCGGACTGACGCACTGCAGCGATTTGGGGGTCTATAGGCCCCCAAAAGGCCGCAGCGGCGCTAGGGGTGCAGGGTCAGGCGCGCGCTTGCGGTGCCAGCGTCGTAGCCGCTGCCGGTGCCTTTGATTTCGAACGCGACCAGAACGGGTTTCGCGGATGCGGCGATCGCGGTTAGCGCCTTCGGCTTCAAGCTCACCTTGACGACTACGAGGCGATTGGCGTTCGCCTGAGCCGAACCGCGGCCGATGGTGACCGACTTGCTGCCTTTGGGAACCGTCAGCCCGAGCTTCTTGGCGGTCGCTTTGGTCACCGTCGCGACCGCGCTGCACGTGCCTTTGACGTCGAGCGTGCATTTCACTTGGAGCGCTTTGGCCTTGGCCTGCTTCGTCCAGGACCGGGCGACTGCCGAGGTGGTCACCTTGACGCGGTGATGCGGCTGAGGTGAGCTCCCAGCGCCTCCACCGCCGCTCCCTCCGGAGCCGCCCCCCGGGTTGCCGGAGGACGGATCGGTCACGACCGCCGTGACCGTGGCGGTGGCGCTGTTGCCGGCGCCGTCGGTCGCCGTCACCGTCGCCGTCTTGGTCCCGGCGCTGGCGTAGGTGTGGCTGACCGAGGCGCCGCTGGCGGTGGCGCCGTCGCCGAAGTCCCAGCCGATCGTCACCGGGCCCCAGGCGTCGGTTGCGTTGGCGGTGAAGCTGGTGGCGGTGCCGATCGTCGCCGCGCTCGCCGTTGGGGCCAGTGCGGGGGCAGTGCGATCGTCGACCGCGACGGCCGGGTGGTTGCCGGTGTTCCAGACGACCACCGAGTCCTCGCCGTCGGCCGCCACCTCCATCGGATCGACGCCCAAGGCCGGCTGGGCCACGGTCGTGGGAGTCACCGGCGGCCCGAACGTCCCGCCGGCCGGGCGCGTGGCGGCGCGGGCGACGCCGCCGCCGAGGTACCAGGAGGCGGTGGTGAAGCCCGTGGGCGTGACGGCAAGCCTGGGCAGCGAGCTGCCGCCAGCTCCTTCTTCGACGGTCGACGCGGTCGCCCAACCGCCGGTCGGGAAGCTGGTCGAGGACGACTTGACCGCGAGCGACATCGGTCCCGCCGGGAAGCTCAGCCAGGCGGCGACGCTGCGGCCGCTGCGGTCGATCCCCACTCCCGGGCTTTCGATCGTCCCCGCTTCTTCGGGTCCGACGATCGGTTCGGACCAACCGCCGAAGTCGCCGTTGCTGTTGCGGGCGATCATCTGCTGGCTGCTCGCTTCCTGCGTCCAGGCGACGATCTGGTAGGCGCCGTTGATCTCGATCTGCGGTTCGCCGTGGGCGATCGGGTTGGTGCTGAAGTTGTTGGTCAAGTGGCCGGAGGCGGTCCATTCGGAGGCGCCGTGCTTGCGGTCGATCATCACCTGGACGACCGGGTCGGAGCCGTTTTCTTTGCGCTGCTCCAGCCAGACAAGGTCGACCGCCCCGGTCGGGGTCATCGCCAGGTTCGGTTCGGTCGCGACTTTGCCGGTGGTGCTGACCTGTTTGACACCGAAGGCGCCGCCGACGGGCGCGTAGGCCGCGTCGACTGCCGTCGGCGAGCTTTCGGTCTGCCAGGCGACCGCGATGTTGCCGGTTTCGTCGATCCCCGCCCGCGGCTGCTTGCCGTTTTCCGAGCCGGCGATTTCACCAGGGACCGCCGACCAGGTGCCGAAGACGCTGCGGAACGCGTAGCTCATCTTGGTGGCGCCGGTTTTGCAGTCAGCGACGAGGATCGCGGCGCCGGCACCGTTGACCGCGAGGCTCGGGTTCTGGCAGTCCCGCGTCGCCGGGATCCGCTGGGTCGGCGACGTCCAGCTGCCGCCCGCCGGGTGTTCGGAGACGACGATCGCATGGTTCGTCGGGTTGGCCGTCACCCAGGCGACGAAGACGTCACCTCGACCGTCGACGGCGATCTGCGGATCGCTCGCGGTGGGGCCGGTTGCGACGATCGGTTCGGCCGGCAGCCAGGCGGCTTGCGCGTCGGCGACGAGCGCCAGGAAGAAGGCGGCGAGCAGCGCCAGGCCGAGTGCCCAGAGGGCGCGGCTGATCGGCTTCCCCACGCTTGCGGACGACGGCACGCGCCCAGCTTAGCCGCGATTAGACGGGAATCTCGGTCCTTTGGACGTTCGTCAGCCGAGGAAGCGCTTGACCGCGGCGCGGCGCACGTGCTCGGGGACTTCGATCGAGCCTTCCGGGCCTTCGCCGCAGCCCTGCTTGGGGGAGCCGCAGAGGACGTCGGTGGGGGCGCTGCCGCCGATCCCGGCCGCCAGCACCAGCTGCGGCATGGTCAGGAAGCCCATGTCGCTGACGAAGGCTTTCGGCGCGTCCCAGCCGATGATCGGGCCCTTGATGAAGTTGTAGGGGGCGCGCAGCGGGTCGGTGAGGCGGTCCTTGATCCCGTTGATCACCGACTGCTGGGCCTTCTCGCGGTTGAGGTCGCTGTAACCGAGCGTGTAGGCGCTCTTGCCGGGGCCGGGGCATTCGCTCGGCTCGCGGATTCGCGAGTAGGCGAGCGCCTGCTGGCCGTTGAGCGTGACCTCGCCCTGCGGCAGGCGCAGGGTGATCCCGCCCTGGCCGTGGCCGGCGCCGCCGGAGATGTCGGCGCAGAGCTTGTGCGGGACGTCGACTTCGACCCCGCCTACCGCGTCGATCAGGTCTTCGAAGCCGGTGAAGTCGATGATCGCGACGTGGTCGATCTTGATGTCGAGGAACTTTTCGATCGTCTTGATCTGCAGGGCGGCGCCGCCGAAGGCGAAGGCGGCGTTGATTTTCTGCGGCGCCTCGCCGGGGATTTCGGCGAAGCTGTCGCGCGGGATCGAGAGTTTGTTGAAGGTGCCGCCGCCGGCCCGGATCAGCATCAGCGTGTCGGCCCGGAACTGGCCCTGTTCGCAGGGCTTGTGCGGCGCCTCGCCCTTTTCCTGCTGTTCGAAGCACTCCTGCGAGGGAGCGCCGGTCCCCTTGGTGTCGGGCGGGCGGGCGTCGGTGCCGAGCACCAGGATCGTCTGCGCGTTGAAGAGCAGGAAGGGGTTGCCGTGGAGGGCGTCCTTGGCTTCGCCGGAGAGCTTGAAGGACTGCAGCTGGGCGGAGACGGCGAAGGCGAGGAAGCTGACGAGGATCCAGCCGACGACGGCGATCCCCAGCCATTTGAGCGCGCGCTTGGCCGTGAACGGGCGCTGCGGGCGTGGCCGGTCCCGTTCCTCGCTCTCGCGCCGGCGCCGCCATGGCAGCCACGCCCAGCGGTCGCCGTCGCCCGAACCGCGCTCGCCGGCGCCGCGGTCCTTCTTCAGGCTCGGGATCTCCGCCCCGCGCAGGCGCGACAGCAGCCCCCGCCGCGAGCGGTAGACGTTGTACTCCGGCGGCTCCGGCGGCCGCTCGGGACGCTCCGGCGGCTGTTGCTGACCATCGTCAGGCATCAGAGCGCTAGAAACCTATTGGAGGTCGATTAGAGCGCACTAATGGGTGACGGTTCGCAGCCGAGGGCGCCGATCCTGCCCGGGCGCGGTCAACAGCTAGCCTGCCGCTTTCGTGGACGAGACGGCGATAGAGACGATCGGGGTCGATCTCGGCGGCACCAAGATGCTGGTCGGGGCGCTGTCGGGGACCGAGGTCGCCTGGCAGCGGCGCGAGGCCTCGACCGGGCAGAGCGAGGACGAGCTGGTCGAGCTGCTGGTGCGCGAGGTGAACGAGGCGCGCAAGGCGCGGCCCGGGGCGGCCGCGGTCGGCCTCGGCATCCCGGCGACGATCGACTACGAGCGCGGCGTCGCCGTCTCCGCCGTCAACCTGCCGATCTCCGAACTGCCGATCCGCGACCGGGTCGAAGCCGGGGTCGGCCTGCCGGTCTTCGTCGACAACGACGCCAACGTCGCCGCCCTCGCCGAGTTCATGTTCGGCGCCGCCCGCGGGATGCCGCACACGGTGATGCTGACCGTCGGCACCGGGATCGGCGGCGGCCTGATCCTCGGCGGCGAGCTCTACCGCGGCTCGACCGGCGCCGGCGCCGAGCTCGGCCACGTCGTGATCCAGGCCGATGGGCCGCCCTGCCAGGGCAACTGCCCGAACCACGGCTGCGTCGAGTCGCTGGCCTCCGGCACCGCGCTCGGCCGCGAGGGCAAGGCGGCGGCCGAAAGCTCGCCCGATTCAGCGCTCGGCAAGTTGCTGGCGGAAGGGGGGACGGTCGACGGCACCGCGGTCACCGAAGCGGCGCTGAGCGGGGACGAGACGGCGATCTCGGTCTTCGAGCTGATCGGCTCCCGCCTCGGCGTCGCCTGCGCCAGCTTGGCGAACATCTTCCAACCGAACGCGATCGTCGTCGGCGGCGGCGTCATCCGCGCCGGCGACCTGCTGCTCGACCCGGCCCGCCGCGAGGTTCGCGAACGGGCCCTGAAGCCGATGAACGAGACCCCGGTCCTGGAAGCCACGCTCGGCAACGACGCCGGCATGATCGGCGCCGCGGCGCTCGCCCGAGTCGAGCTCGGGCGGCGCGACCACGCGGCGCGGAAGGGCGGCTGATGCCGGGGAGGCTGCTTGTCTGCCCGACCCCGATCGGCAACCTCGATGACGTGTCGCCGCGGATGCGCGAGGCACTGGTCAGTGCCGACTTCATCGCCTGCGAGGACACCCGCAAGACCGGCGCCCTGCTCGACCGGCTCCGGATCCGCCCCCATCCCCGCCTCGTCTCCAACCACGAGGGCAACGAAGCGAGCCGCGCGGTCGAGCTGAGCGCCCGGATCGAGCGCGGCGACCTCGTCACCCTCGTCTCCGACGCCGGCATGCCGGGCCTCTCGGACCCCGGCTACAAGCTGATCCGCCGCTGCATCGACCGCGACCTCGAGGTCGAGGTGCTGCCGGGGCCCTCGGTGGTGACGGTGGCGCTGGTCGCCTCCGGGCTGCCGACCGACCGCTGGCGCTTCGAGGGCTTCCTGCCGCGGCGGGCGGGCGAGCTGGAGCGGGTGCTGCGCTCGACCGAGACCGTGATCGCCTTCGAGAGCCCGCGGCGGGTGGGGGAGAGCCTGGCGGCCCTGGCCTCGGTCGCGCCCGACCGGGCGGCCGCCGTCTGCCGCGAGATGACCAAGGTCCACGAGGAGGTCGCCCGCGGCTCGCTCGGCGAGCTCGCCCGCCGCTTCCGCGGCGAGGTCAAAGGCGAGATCGTGCTGGTGATCGCCCCGGCGGCGGCCACCTCCCATGACAAAGACGTCAGCTTCGCGGTCGACGCGCTGCGCCACCTGGTCCAGTCCGGCGCCCGTCCCCGCGCCGCCGCCAGCGTCGTCGCCGCCCTCACCGGCACCCGCGCCAACGACCTCTACAAGGCGCTGACCGGCCGCGAGGCGCGGCGCTAGCGGCCGGCACCCGCGCGCCGCATCCGCAGCTTCATCGCCAGCGGCAGGCCGGCGCTGAAGCCGACCCCGGCGAGGGCGGCGGCGAGGGCGCCGCGGCGGCCGGGGCGGCGGGAGCGGCGCAGGGCGACGGCGCCGGCGGCGGCGTGCGCGCCCATCAGCAGCGTCGCGGTGGCCAGGCCGGGGTTGTAGCGGCGCTCGCGCAGCGCCATGCCGGCGTGCATCGCCGCATTGCCGGCCTCGAGCCAGAGGACGAAGGCGGCCGGCGCGGCGCTGCGCTCCCAGGCGACGGCGGCGAGAAGGGCGCTGGTCCAGCCGAGGGTGACGTTGACGTGGAAGCCGTCGCGCTCGCTAAGCGGCCAGGTCGGCTGCGGGCTGTCGAGCAGCCGTTCGTTGCAGAAGGGCAGGAAGCCGCCCGGACACACCCACTCCTCGGTCTGGTGGGAGATGAGGATCGGGAAGGCGAGCGCCGCCACCCAGGCGTCGTCGCGGCCCAGCTCGGCGCGCCGTGCGAACGTCGCGGCCCAGCTCGGGAGCACCAGTGCCGCCGCCGCGAGAGGCCAGCGGCCATGGGTGTCGACGCGGCCGAGGGAGCGCATCGCTCCATTATCCGGGCCGGCGCCGAGGATCGAATAGCGTGAGCCGCTCACGCATGGCCGCGAAAAAATTCTTCGTCACCACCCCGATCTACTACGTCAACGCCGAGCCGCACCTCGGGCACGCGTACTCGACGTTGGCCGCCGACGTGCTGGCGCGGCACCGGCGGCAGCGGGGCGAGGACGTCTTCTTCCTCACCGGCACCGACGAGCACGGGGAGCCGATCGAGGTGGCGGCCGAGCGGGAGGGGATCTCGCCGCAGGAGCTGGCCGACCGCAACGCGGCGAAGTTCGAAGCGCTGATGCCGACGATCGGCGTCGCCAACGACTTCTTCATCCGCACCTCCGACCCGCGCCACGAAGCGAAGGTGGCGGAGATCATGCAGCGGGTCTACGACAACGGCTGGGTCAGCAAGGGGACCTACGAAGGCTGGTACTGCCCGCGCTGCGCCGACTTCAAAACCGAGCGCGAGGTGGCGAAGGGGAACACCTGCCCGATCCACGAGATCGCGCTCGACTGGGTCGAGGAGGAGAACTGGTTCTTCCGGCTCTCGCAGTTCCAGGGGCGGCTGGAAGAGCTGTATGAGGAGCGGCCGGACCTGGTCGTGCCCGACTTCCGCCGCAACGAGGCGGTCTCGTTCATCAAGGGCGGGCTCGAAGACGTCTCGCTCTCGCGGCCCAACCTGAAGTGGGGGCTGCCGTTGCCCTGGGACCCGGGGCAGCGGATGTACGTCTGGTTCGACGCCCTTCTCAACTACGTCACCGCGCTCGGCTTCGCCCGTGAGGGGGAGGACCTGACCGACCGCTACTGGCCGGCAGACCTCCACGTGATGGCGAAGGACATCCTCAAGTTCCACGCGGTGATCTGGCCGGCACTCTGCTTTGCCGCCGATCTCGAGCCGCCGCGCCGGATGGTGATCCACGGCTTCCTTTTGATGGGCGAGAAAAAGATGTCGAAGAGCCTGGGGAACGTGCTCGACCCCTTCGAGGTGATCGAGCGCTTCGGCGCCGACGCGCTGCGCTTCTACCTCTTCCGCGAGGTCAGCTTCGGTCAGGACGGCGCGATCTCGACCGCCGGCTTCGAGCAGCGCTCCGAGACCGAGCTCGCCAACGACTACGGCAACCTCGCCAGCCGGGTGCTGGCGATGGTCGAGCGCTACCGCGACGGGGTGGTGCCGGCGGCCCAGGTCGACGCCACCCTCGCCGAGGACTTCGAAGGCGCGGTCGAGCGCTTCAGCGACCTGCTGGACCGGGCGGAGCTGACCCAGGCCCTCGAGCTCGCCTGGACCCTCGTCCGCCGCCTCAACCGCTTCGTCGAGGAGACGCGGCCGTGGGAGCTGGCCAAGGACGAGGCCGACCCCGAGCGTCTCGACGAAGTTCTCTACAACCTGGTCGAGGGCTTGCGGGTGACGACGCTCCTGCTGGTGCCCTACCTGCCGCGGGCCAGCGAGACGCTGCTGGCGGCGCTAGGGGAGGAGGAACGCGGGCTGGCAGAGCTTGGCTCACGGGAGGGCGGTCAGAAGGTCGAGCGGGTGCCGCCGCTGTTCCCGAAGGTCGAGACGGTGGCCTAAATCTCCTGCAATTCTCCTCAATACTCAGATAGCGCTTGACTAGTTGGTCTCCTGCGTGGTAAGACTTCCCTGTGTATCGGGATGGGAAACCCGGTACCAGTAACGCAACCCGGTGCGATTGGCACCGGAAAAAGGAGAAATCATGAAGTTCCTCAAGATGCTCGGGGTTGCGGCCGTCGCTGCCGCAGCTCTGAGGGCGTTCGCCGGTAGCGCTTCGGCGACCACCCTCACATCCCCCTCGGGGACGCAGTACGGCGGCACGATTGCGACCGAACTGAAAGAAGGGGAAGCTGTTCTTAAGAGCTCCTTCATCGGCGAAGTCAAGTGCGCCAAATCGACTGTCGAAGGCAACGTTGAATCGCAGGGTGCTGAAGTAACAGTTAAAGGCAGCATCACTACACTCGATTTCACCGAATGCAACGGCACCGTCACGGTTGTGAAAAACGGGACGCTCGAAGCTCACACAGACTCCGCGTCTGCTGACGGCAACGGCATCCTTACATCAAACGGTGCGGAAGTTACAGTCGAACTCGCTGGTCTTCACTGCATCTACTCGACCAGCAACACCAATCTCGGTACAGTGACCGGGGGCTCCCCGGCCGTGTTCCAGGCTAAAAGCGCGGCGATTCCGCGAACTGGCGGTAGAAGCGGGGCATTCTGCGGCAGCAGCGCCACGTGGACCGCGACCTACAAAGTCACCACCCCGAGCACGCTGCTGATCGACTGATCAGAGTCAAGTTCGGCTGTTCGAGCTATTTGCTCGGACGCGCACGTAGCGCGGCTGCCCTTTGGGCAGCCGCGCTACATTTTTTACGCGTGGGTCTTGACAAGCGGGGAGAAAGGGACATAAACTTCCTCGCTGGCTACACAGGGAACACAGGGAAGGTTGTTGAGAATGGGGGGCTGCGAGTGACTTGTCGGAAAGCGTTTTTTCTCTGCTTTTGCAGCTGGCTGCTGTTGAGCGCCAGCGTTGGCGC
>DASXOF010000161.1:0-15879 GCA_036494495.1 Solirubrobacterales bacterium
GGGGACCTGTTCGGAGACCAGCTCCAGGTCGCCGTCCGCCAGCTCGCCCTCCGGGCGCCGCCGCAGCCGGTAGGCGCGGTTGACGCGCTCGCTCGACATGCGCTCGCCTCAGCTCGCCAGCGCCGTGGTCTGCTCGGCGTCGGGGTTGTTCTTCGCCCAGACGTCGTCGTCGTAGTAGCGCAGGTCGTACTTGGCCGAGTGGAAGGCCTTGGCCGCGGCGTTGCACTCGTCCTGGGTGAGCTTGCCCTGCGTCGTCGTCCACTTCGCCGTTTTCGCCGGCAGCGAGGTGCTGCCCGGGCCGATCGGCCCGACCCCCGCCGTCCAGTCGTCGTCGGCGAGGACCGAGTAGGGGATCGAGGTCCACATCTCGGTGACGTCGCGCGAGTAGCGCTCCATCCGGTGCGGGCCGCGGTCCTGCGAGGTGAGCGAGACGAGGCCGACCAGCTCGGCGATCGCCGAGTTGCCGTACTCGTCGTTCATCAGCGGCCGGAACAGCTGGGTGCGGTCGTCGACCAGGAACCAGTCGTCCTGCTCGTACACCCCGGCGAAGTGGGCGACGTCCTTGAGGATCGCGAAGTACACCAGGAGGCCCGCGTCGACCATCTGCTCGCGCGTCCAACCGGCCATCATCTGCCACATCTCGGCCGTCGCCTTTTCCATCTTCTCGCGCTGGTCGTCGAGGTAGTCGGCGAGCTCCGAGGCGCTGTCCATGTGGACCGGGAGGTAACCGTCGGAGAGCCAGTCGGAGGTGTAGAGGCCGATCGCGACCAGGTTCTGGTTGTCGTATGACGGTTTCGCCTCGAAGCTGCCCCAGTCGTCGACCATGTAGAAGTCGGTGTCCTTCATGATCACCGGGATCGTCAGGTTGTTGTGCTCGATCTCACTCGCCGCCCCGTCCATCCAGGGGAAGTCGCACTCGGAGAGGTCGACGGCGTCGCGGACCAGCATCTGGTTGCCGTCCCTGGTCCGGTAGGGACCGTTGTTGCAGAAGCTGAGCCGGCACTCGCAATGGCTGAGGAAGCCGTAGGCGGAGACCGCCGCCATGAAGTGGGTGAAGGCGGTGTGGAGCTTGTCGCCCGGCGTCACCCCGATCGCTCCCGCTTCGAAGAACTCCGTCTGGCGGGCGGTGTGGATCTGGTCTTTGTGGTTGCCGTCGCTCGGCATGATGTGGTTCTCCGAGCGGTGGTAGGACATGTTGAGGCGGCGGCAGAAGTCGAGCACGTCGACCATGTCTTCGACGCAGTCGGTCGGCTTCAGCAGCCCCATGTCGAGCATCCACTGGCGGCCGCCGAGGTAGAACTGCGGCCCGACCCCCATCGAGATCGTGTTGCAGTAGGTGCCGACCTGGCGAGCGCGGTCGCCGATCTCCTCCGCCGGCAGCGCCGCGTCCACCTTGCGGAGGATTTCGGGGTACCGGTACCAGGCGTTGTAGTACGACATCGCGATGTAGGGGTTGACCGGGAACAGTTTCGACTCCTGCACGGTGCGGGTCGTGCACTGGAAGAAGAACGAGTCGGCCCACTTCTGGATGAAGTTGTTGGTCTCCAGGAGGTCGACGTAGCTGCGTTTCACTGGCATTTCGATTCCTCCCTAGGAGACCTTGATGATCCGGGCGCGGTGCTCGGCCGCCGCCTCGGCGTCGGCGTAGGCGTCGGCGGCGGGCTTGGAGTACTCGACCGTGATCTCGTCGCCGTCGGCGAGGCCGTCGAGCTGCGCGTTCATCAGGCACGGCACGTTGTACTCGCGGGTCAGGATCCCGAGGTGCGAGCGCACCGTGCCGCCCATGCAGACGACGGCGGTGAAGTCGCCGAGGATCGGCGCCGTCAGGGTGCCGCCGGAGTCGTCGATGATCGCCACCGTGTTCTCCGGCACGCCGCCGGTCAGCATCTCCATCACCCGGTCGACGTCGGAGATGTAGTGGGCGATCCCGGTGACGTCGGCCGGCGCCTTGAAGACGTTGTCGCCGCTGCCGACGATCGTCCGGCCCTGCTCGTCCTTCTCCTGCTCGCCGGAGTCGGCGATCCCGGCCAGCGGTTTGTATTTGTCGGGCTCCTCCTTCAGCGAGATCGTCGCCGAGACGTCGAACCGGTAGCCCTCGGCCAGCACGTCGGCCTCGATCTGCTCGAGCTCCTCGCGGGTCGGCATCAGCACGCCGGCGGCGACTGCCTGCTCCCAGGACATGCCGCTGGCGGCGAACTTCTCGGCGGCGAGCGCGCGGACGGCGCTGTGGTACCGCTCGACCAGCGGCGTCGCCGACTCGCGCGACCACTTGTCGGGATAGGGCCTGCGGCCCTCCTGTTTGACGGTCACGGACCCTCCTCCTCCTGCTTGGAATCCTCTGCTTTCGACTGCTCCTGCGCGGCGCGAAGCGCGTCGACCAGCGGCGCCCCCTCGGCACCGGCCTCGGCCGGGCTCAGCTCGCGGACCCACTTCGTCAGCTCGGTCAGCCCCGGCACGCCGGCGGGGTCGACGTCCTCGGTCGGCAGGACGCCGCGGTAGACGACCCCGGCGGAGCCGTCGACGGTCAGCTCGCTGCCGGCCAGCGCGGCGCTCACCCCGTCGCCGACGCCGACCACGCTGGGCCGGCCGAGGGCGCGGGTGACGACCGCGGCGTGCGAGGTCGAGCCGCCGCGCTCGGTGACGACGGCGCGGGCGGCGATCATCCCGCTGACGTCCTCGGGGCTGGTCGTCGGCCGGGTGAGGACGACGTCGCCCTCGGCCTCGCAGGCGGCGTCGGACTCGGTCACCGCGATCCCGCCGGCGACCCCGGGGCAGGCGGCGGTGCCGCGGGCGACCACCTCGGCGCCGGCGGCGACCTGCTCGGAGAGGCGCGGCGCCAGGACGCTGGTCAGCTGCTCGGGAGTGACCCGCTGGATCGCCTCGGCGCGGTCGATCGCACCCTCCGTGGCGAGGTCGACCGCGGCCCGCACCGCGGCCAGCGGCGAGCGCTTGGCGGAGCGCGTCTGCAGCAGGAAGAGCTCGCCGCGCTCGACCGTGAACTCGACGTCCTGGATGTCGCCGTGCTCGCGCTCGAGCAGCTTGGCCGCGGTCAGCAGGCGCTCGTGGGCGGCGGGGTGCGAGGCGGCAAGGGAGGCGAGCGGCAGCGGGTCGTGGGTGCCGCTGACGACGTCCTCGCCCTGGCCCCGCGGCAGCCACTCGCCGTAGGGCTCGGGGTCGCCGGAGAGCGGGTTGCGGCTGAAGAGGACGCCGGTGCCGGAGTCCTCGCCGAGGTTGCCGAAGACCATCGCCTGGATGATCACCGCGGTGCCGCCGTCCTCGGCGATGCCCCAGTGGCGGCGGTAGGCCTTGGCGCGGCGCGAGGACCAGGAGCCGAAGACGGTCTTGATCACGGCGCGGAGCTGCTCGTGCGGGTCGGCCGGGACCTCGGCGCCGGTGTCGCGGCGGACCGCCGCGCGGACCTCGGCCGGGGTGGCGTCGGGGCCGGGCTCCTCGAGGTCGGCCTTGAGCACGATCTCTCCGAACTGGTGGACGAAGCGGCAGTGGGTCTGGCGGGCGAAATCGGCGTCGCCGGAGAGCCGCGCCAGCGCCGCCTCGACCTCGTCCGTGATGCCGAGGTTGAGGACGGTGTCCATCATCCCCGGCATCGAGACCGCGGCGCCGGAGCGGACCGAGACCAGCAGCGGGCCCTCGCCGCCCGCCCCGCCGAAGCGGCGGCCGAGCTTCTCCTCGAGGCCCGCGACCCCGGCCAGGACCGAGCCCCAGGCCTCCTCGTCGAGCTCTTCGCCGGCGGCGTGGAAGCGGCGGCACTCCTCGATCGGCAGGCACAGCGCCGGCGGCACCGGCAGCCCGAGGCTGAGCATCCAGGCGATGCTGCGCCCCTTGTTGCCGACCACCTCTCTGCTCGGCACCGTCGCGCCGTCGAGGACGACGGCGCGGTCGGCGACCGCGGTCAAGGCGCCTCCTCGCGTTCGCGCCCCAGCATGCGCAGCAGGTCCTCGTGCAGCTCGAACCAGACCGTGTGGTAGCTGTCGATGCGGGCGCCCGAGACCCATTCGTGCTCGCCGGCCAGGGCCTTGTCGTAGGCCGAGTCGAGGCGCTCCTTGTAGAGCCCGAGGCGCGGCTCGAGCGCGGCGAAGGAGTCGAGGACCCGCTCCGCCCGTTCGTGCTGGGCGCCGAGGCGGTCGATGATCTGGGCGTCGTACTCGGCGTCGGCGTGGTCGTTCGGCACCCGTTCGCCGCCGGCGGTGGGGATCATCTGCCAGTCGGTGAAGAGCGCCAAGAGCTCGCGGTTGATCCGCTCGAAGCGCTCGTAGGCTTCGGTCGCGGCGGGGTCGGCGCGGAACTCGGCGTAGGCCTCGGGGTACTGCGCGTCCAGCCACTCGCGGCCCGCCGGGGCGACCATGAAGGTGCCTTTGGCGCCGGCGGCGCGCCCGGCGGCGACGGCGGCCTCGAGCGAGGCCTCGACCTCGGCCTCCTCGGCGCCGATCACAGCCGCGACCGCGGCGGGGCTCCCCGCCTTCTTCACCGCGAGTCCGTGCAGCGCGAGCAGCTCGGTATCGGTAGCGCTCGACATCCCTCGCCCAGAGTCTCACGGCGCGCCGGGAACCGCCAGCGCTCAACGAGCGCATTTGTGAAAACCCCCACAACTACTGGGTCTTCACCTACCGATCAGCCCAAACGTGCCTCGGCGAAGGCTGCGAAGCCGCGCAGATCGTCGAGGTGCTCGAGCGAGCCCCAAACCACGTCCTCGTCGATGTCGAGGTAGTCGTGGACGAGGATGTCGCGGAGGCCGGCGGCGGTGGCGAGGCGCTCAGCCAACGCGGAATCGAGTCCCTGCTCGGTGAGCGCCGGGAAGAGCGCCCGGTAGTTGGGCGGGATCGGCTCGCCGCTATCGGCGAGGAGGTGGCCGGCGATGTCGATGCAGGCCTGGATCGCCAGCTGCAGCGCCCGCTGAGTTGCGAGTCTCTGCCTCAGCTCCGCGTCGTAGGCCTCGCGTCCCGCAGCTCGTATCTGCTCGAGCTCGTCCAGGAGGAGGCGCAGGCGCTCGAGGCGCGATTCGACCTTAGGCCGGTCGACCAAAGCGGTCCTCCCGGATGCTTGCGTGGAGCCGGTGAGACATCAGCCGGCGCAGCGGCTCGGTGTCGACGTAGTCGTTCAGCGTGCGCACGTAGAAGGCAACCCGAGCGGCGGGGTCATTGTCGACGAGGAGGACCCCCTCCCCCAGGGCTCTGTGGCGGACCAACGGCGGCGCGCCGTTCAGCAACACGACGTCGACCTCGGTCGTGTCGAGGGCGGCGCCGGCGTCGGCCATCAATCGCAGCCGCAGATCGAGGCGGGACCTCGAGTCGAGGTCAGGCGGGTGGAGAACGGCGAGGTCGAGATCGGAGAGAGGCCCGGCGGTCCCCCGCGCCCGCGAGCCGATCAGGTAGGCCGCGTCGACTCCGGGCTGATCGAGGGCATCGCGGAGCCGCTCGACCGCGGCCGGGTCGAGCGCGGGAACGCGCGACTTCTCGTCGACGACGCTCATTTGACGGTGACGGGCGCGTGGGTCACCGCCCAAGTGTGGCCGACGCGGGCGGACGCCCGCAAGATCAGGCGGAAGTGGACCAGTGGCGGAGGAGGGCCTCGGCGGTCTCGGCGGGGCGCTCGAAGGGCCACCAGTGGCCGCAGTCGAGGACGACGAGCTCGGCTTTCATGCGCTGCGCCAGGGCTTCGCCGAATTCGAGGGGGACGTAGGGGTCGTCCTTGCCCCAGATCACCATCGCGGGCACCTCGATCCGCTCCAGGGACGGCTGCCATTCCTCGCCGATGTCGACCGCCGAGCGGTAGAGGGCGAGGATCGTGTCCTTGCCGTGGGGGGTGGTCCAGATGTTGGCCTCGGCGTCGGCCTGCGGCACGCCGTTTTCGACCAGGTGGGAGATGCCGAACTCGTCGGTCAGCTCCTCCTCCATGTAGCGCTCCCCCTCCCCCGGCGTCTGCCGGACCTGGGCCAGCGGGTGCCAGGGATACTCGCGGTCGACGGCGGCGCCGCCGCAGGCGACGGTGCGGACCAGGTCGGGCCGGGTCGAGGCGACCCGCTGCACCAGCAGCGAGCCCCAGTCGTGGCCGACCAGGTCGACGCCGCCGCCGAGCGCTTCGAGCCGCTCGCAGATCCACTCGACGTAGGCCTCCTTGGTGCGCGGGAAGCCCTCAGGTGCCGCCGTGGCGAAGCCCGGTAGGTCGGCGGCGACGATCTCCCCGTCGTAGTCGCCGAGGTGCTCGACCACCCGCGACCAGAGCCGCGCCGAGTCGGGGTTGCCGTGAACGAGGAAGGCAGGCATTTCAGACCTCCGGGGAGCCGGTCCGCACCCGCAGGTGCGAGACGTCGTTGAACGAGCGCAGGAGCCAGCGGCCGTCGGGTTGGACGACGAGGCGCGAGACCGAGCCGTTGTCGGCGTGGACGAAGGCGAACGGCCGGCTCTCGGTCGCCTGCCGGCAGAGCTGGCCGATCACGGCGCCGTGGAGGATCGCCACCGCGGCGCGGTCCGGCCCGGTCCGCGCGACGATCTTCTCGACCCCGGCGGTGACCCGCGGGCCGAACTGCTCGAAGGTCTCGGCGCCGGGGATCTCGCTCCACGCTTCGGCGCTGAAGACCCGCTTGATCACCGGGTCCCCGCGCGCCGATTTGATCCGGTAGACGCCGCCCTCGAACTCGCCGAGGAAGATCTCGCGCAGCTCCTCCAGCGGCGGCTCGGGCTCGATCCCGAGCGCCTCGGCCAGCGGCGCCGCCGTTTCGGAGGTGCGCCGCAGGGTGGAGACGAAGATCGCCGAGATCGGCTCGTGCCGCAGCCCCTCCGCAACCAGCTCCGCCTGGGCCAGCCCGGCCTCGGCCAGGGCCGGGTCGGAGTGGCCGCCGACCAGCGGGTTCGGCCGGCCCTCGACCGGCGGCGAGGACGCCCCATGGCGGACCAAGACGATTTCGGTCGCTCCCGGCGGCAGCTCGTAGGGAGTCTGCTCGAAGCTGTCGCGATCCGCCATCGGAGTGCCAGGTCAGGGCGCCGTGTAGCCGCCGTCGACGGCCATCGCGGTGCCGGTCACGAACGAGGCCTTGTCGGAGAGCAGCCAGGCCGCCGCGGCGGCGATCTCGCCCGGCTGCGCGAAGCGGCCGATCGGGTGGTTGGCGCGCGCCGCCCCGATCAGCTCCTCGTCGTTGCCGAGCGCATCCTCGAAGAGGTCCTTCTCGACCATCGGCGTGATCGTGTAGCTGGGGCAGATCGAGTTGACGCGGACGCCCTGCGGCGCGTACTCGAGCGCCGCCGCCTTCGAGAGGCCGACCACCCCGTGCTTGGCGGCGACGTAGCCGGAGGCGCCGGGCCAGCCGATCAGCCCGGCGGCCGAGGCCATGTTGAGGATCGCGCCCGAGCCCTGCGCGGCCATCGCGTTCACCTGGTGCTTGGTGCAGAGGAAGACGCCGTTCAGGTCGACCTCGATCAGCCGCTTCCAGCCCTCGAGCGGCAGTTCGCCGATGTTGCCGAGGACGCCGAGGATGCCGGCGCAGTTGAAGGCGCCGTCGATCCGGCCGAGCTCGGCGATCGTCGCCTCGACCGCGGCCTCGACCGCCGCCTCGTCGGTGACGTCGACGCTGCGGTAGCTCGCCGCCTCGCCGATCTCCGCTGCGACCGCGGCGCCGCCCTCCTCGTCGACGTCGCAGAGCAAGAGCCGCGCGCCCTCGCTCGCCGCCTCCTGGGCGGTGGCGCGGCCGATCCCGCTGGCGGCGCCGGTGATCATCACCGCCTTGCCGTCGAGAATTCCCACGGACCTCTCCTCTCACCCGGCCGCCGCGGCGAACTTCTCGCGCAGCGGCTTCTTGTCGATCTTCCCGGTCGAGGTCTTCGGCAGCTCCTCGACCACCTCCCAGCTCGTCGGCACCTTGAAGGCGGCCAGCCGCGCCCGGCAGTGCTCCTCCAGCACCGCGACGTCCTCGCCGGCGACCAGCGCCACCACCGCGTGGACTTCCTCGCCGCGGACCTCGTCCGGCCGTCCGATCACCGCCGCCTCCTTGACCGACTCGTGCTCCTGCAGCACGTCCTCGATCTCGCGCGGGTAGATGTTCTCGCCACCGCGGATGATCATGTCCTTGGTGCGGTCGACGAGGAAGAAGTAGCCGTCCTCGTCGCGGTAGCCGACGTCGCCGGTGCGGACCCAGCCGTCGACCAGCGTCTCGGCGTTGGCCTCGGGGCGCTTGTAGTAGCCGTGCATCATGTTCGGCCCGCGGAAGCAGATTTCGCCGGGGGCGCCGTCGGCCACCGCCTCCCCCGCCTCGTCGATCACCTTCACCTCCTGGGCGCGGGTCGGCAGCCCGACCGAGCCGATCTTGCGCGGCCCGGTGAAGGGGTTGATCGTCGTGCAGCAGGTGCCCTCGGTGAGCCCGTAGCCCTCCATGATCTTCAGCCCGAACTTCTCCTCGAAGCGGCGGAAGAGGGCCGGCGAGAGCGGGGCGGCGCCGCAGATCACGAAGCGCAGCGAGTTCGACTCGGCCGCGTCGGCGCCGGGCGCGTGCAGCAGCGCCGCCAGCATCGTCGGCACCGAGGAGAAGGTGACCGGTTCGAACCGCGCCACCTCCTCCCAGAAGCGCGAGGCCGAGAAGCGCTCCCACATCGCCACCTGGGCGCCGAGCACCAGCGGGATCACGGTGGTGACCAATTGCGCGTTGACGTGGAACAGCGGCAGGACCATGCCGAGGGTGTCGCCGCGTGAGATCGGCAGCGGCTCGCCCAGCTGCCAGGCGTTGGCGAGGAAGTTGCCGTGGCCGAGCATCGCCCCCTTCGGCCGGCCGGTGGTGCCCGAGGTGTAGACGAAGGAGGCGAGGTCGCCGGGGGCGATCCTGGCGTGCTCGGCGACCGTGCCGTGACCGCGCAGCGGCGCCGCCGGGTCCTCGCTCTCGGCGGCGACGATCTGCCGCAGGCTCGGCAGCTCCTCGCGGCGCTCCTCCAGACCCGCGGCGGCCTCCGGCGTGCAGACCGCGACCACCGCTTCGGAGTCGGCCAGGATCCCGGCCGCCTCGCGCGCGGTGAGGACCGGGTTGACCGGGTTGAAGATCGCGCCGAGCCAGAGGATCCCCCACCAGACCTCGAGGTAGTGCGGGCTGTTCGGGAGCACCACCCCGACCACATCGCCCTGCTTCACCCCGAGCTCGCGCAGGCCGGCGGCGACCTCGGTCACCCGCTGGTGGAACTCGGCGTAGGTCCACTCCTGGTGCGCGTCGCGGACGAACCGCTCGCCGCCGATCTCCCCGGCCCGCGCGGCAAGGACCTGCGGCAGGCTCTCGAAGTCGGTCTGCAGCGCCCGGTACATCCCCGCGCACCATTTCACCAGGGCCGCCGCGCCGGGCCAAAACCGCCACGACCCTTTGTGCTCCTCACAGGAGCGGGCGGCGGGCCCGACGAAGGTCAGGCGGTGAGGATGGTGAGGGCGGTGGGGCCGGCGGGCGAGGTCGGGCCGCCGCAGAGGGCGAGGCCGACGCGGGCGCCGGGGACCTGGCGGCGCTCGGCGCGGTCGCGCAGCTGCAGCGAGAGCTCGACCAGCTGGCGGATGCCGCCGGCGCCGCGCGAGGCGCCCTGCGAGAGGGCGCCGCCGCTGGGGTTGACGGGAAGCACGCCGCCGAGGGCGGTGAAGCCGCTCTCGACCAGTTCCGGGCCGTTGCCCTCGGGGGCGAACTCGAGCGCCTCGTAGGCGGCGATCTCCTCGACCGGGGTCGGGTCTTCGATCTCGGCCAGGTCGACGTCCTCCGGCCCCAGCTCGGCCGAGAGGTAGGCGAGGCGGGCGGCACGGCTGGTCTCGGCGCCGCCGGCGGAGCCGCCGTCGAGCATCACCGAGGCCCGCACCTGGGGCACCTTCGCGCCACGACGGCGACCGCGGCGGGGCGAGCCGAGGACAACCGCGGCGGCGGTATCGCGGGCCGGCGCCGCCACCATCAGCCGCCGCAGCGGCCAGAGCAGCATCTCGCTCTCCAGCACCTCCTCGACCCCGACCTCGGCGCTCAGCAGCGCGTTCGGGTTGGCGGCGCCGTGGCGGCGGTTCTTCGCCGCCACCCGGGCCAGGTGGCGCTCGGTGGCGCCGGAGTGCTGGAGGTATTCGCGCGCCGCCGCGGCCTGGGCCTCGAGCCAATCGCCGTCCACGCCGACCGGCGATCGGGCGCCGTCGAAGCCGACGCAGACCACCACCTCCCCCGCTCCCGCCGAGACCGCTTTCCAGGCCGAGTCGAGGGCCACCGTGCCGAGGCCGCAGCGGCACTGGAAGTCGCGCTCCATCCCGCCCAGCGCCGCCTCGGCGCTGGCGGCGAAATCGTCCCCGGCGGCGATCGCCACCCCATCGACCTCGGCCGCCGTCACCCCGGCGTCGGCCAGCGCCAGCCCGACCGCCTCGCGGGCGAGGACGGCCGGCCCGCGGCTGCGCCGGGACTGCGACGTCGATGCGACTCCCAGGAGGTGAACCCCGGCCACGTTCGCGAACATAGCCCGACGCCCGCCGCCCGGGAGCGGGGCGGCGGCAGGGTCCTCGGGATTCCCCCAAAGGGGGGAACGGAGGGTGTGGCGCGCGGCAATCCGGCTAGGCCGGCACCACCTCCAGGTCGGGGAGCGCCGGGGCCGCGGCCGGCACCGCCGGCACGCCGCTCGGCAGCCGGCCCTGCAGCAGCAGGACCAGCAGCGAGAGCCGCGCCCGCAGCTGGGCGTCGGGGTCGTGCATCACCGCCAGCCCGGTCAGCTCCTCGATCCGCGAGAGCCGGTAGCGGATCGTGTTCTCGTGGACGTCGAGCGCCGCCGCCGAGCCGCGGATGCTGCCCATGTTGTCGAAGAACGAGCAGAGCGTGGTCAGCAGGTCGGCTTTCGAGTGCTCGCGGACCAGCTCGCCCACGGTCTGCTCGGCGAACGTCGCCATCGCCTCGCCGTCGGAGCTCGAGAGCAGCAGGCTGCCCACCCCGAGCTCGTCGGCGGTGAACAGCGCCGGCCCGCCGGGCGGCGAGAAGTGGCGGATGCACTCGACCACCTGCCGCGCCTCGCGGTGGGCGGCGCGGTAGCCCTCGGGCCCGCTGCGCACGGTCGAGACGCCGGCGATCAGCTGCGAGGAGGGCCGCAGCGCTGCCCGCACCGCCTCGAAGCGCTCGCGGTTGGCGAGCGCGAAGCCGCGCCCGTCCACCTCCGGCGGCAGCTCGACCAGCGCCGCCACCGCGCCCTCGAGCGCGGTCACGTGCACGGTCAGCTCCGGCGCCTCGCGCTCGAAGGCGGAGGCGACGGCGCGGAAGTCGGGCGCCGCGCCCTCCCCCTCCTGCCGCGAGCCGATCACGATCACCAGCCGCTCGGCCTCGAGACTGACCCCGAGCCGATCGGCGCGGCGGCGCGAGACGGCGGCGTCGGAGCCGCCGCCGAGCAGCTCGGCCGCCAGCGAGGCGCCGGCGTTCCAGTCGGCCTCGGCCGCCTTGCGCTCGGAGCTGACCTGCAGCGAGATCAGCGTCGCCGCCCGCCGCACCGCGACCACGTCGCCGCCGGTGAAGCGCGTCTTGTGCTCCATCACCACCAGCCGTCCCCAGAGCTCTTCGCCGAGCAGGATCGGGGCGACGACGTGGCGGTGGAGGATCCCCGCCGCCGGCACCGGGCCGGTGACGAAGGCGCGGCTCGCCTCGTTCTCGCCGAGCGCCTTGCGGACCTCGGGCAGCGCCGCGATCTCCGGCTCCAGCAGCCGCGGCACGGCGCTCTCCGGCGCCGCCTCGGGCAGCGCCCCGGCGACCCGCTCGCCGTCGGGACGAAAGATCGCGCAGGGCTTGCCGAGCAGCTGCGCCAGGGTGGCGGCGAGGTCGCCCAGCGAGCGTCCCTCCAGGACCAGGTCGGAGAGCTGCTCGTCGACCGCGGTCGCCCGCCGCAGCGCGTTCAGCTGCCGGCTCGCCGCGCCCAGCTTCGACTGCAGCTCGAGCCGCGTCTGCGTCTGCAGGATCAGGCCGCCGGCGAGGTCGGCGAAGGTTCGCGCCAGCTCGACCTCCTTGGCGCCGAACTCGTGCTGGCGGTCGACGTCGTCGAGCAGCAGCAGCCCGATCACCGCCGAGTCGAGGACCATCGGCACCGCCATCAGCGAGCGGATCTGCCAGTGGCGGACCGTCGCCTTCACCATCCGCGGGTCCTGGCGGGCGTTGGCGACGACCACCGGCCGCCGCGTCTCCAGCAGCTCGCGGGTCACCCCGTCGGCGGGCACGCCGCAGACCCAGCGCTTGATGTCCTCCGGCAGCGGGCCGCCCTTGCAGCGGCCGACGCAGCCGCGAAACAGGTTCGCCCGCTCTTCGCGCAGGTAGACCGAGCAGCGCTCGACCCCGACCAGGTCGGCGGCGCGGTCGGCGACCAGCCGCAGCAGCTGGTCGATGCCGGTCACCCCGGCAGCGGCCGGAGTCACCTCGGACAGTGCCTTGAAGGCGCGGCGCATATGGCTATCGGACATCGCTCTCTCCTCTCTCAGCTGAGCAGGTCCAGGGTCGCGGCCGCGTAGATCTCCGCCGCCTCGGCGACTTCGGCCAGGGGTATGTGCTCGTCGACGGCGTGGGCGAGCTCGAAGTCGCCGGGGCCGAAGGTGATCGTCGCGGGGACGTCGTAGCCGCCCTCGCCGGGGTGCATCATCTCCACCGCGTCGACCCAGCCGCCGTTGAACTTGCCCACCTTGGGCTCGCGGCCGGCGGCGCGGATCGCCGTCTCGAGCGCCTTGACGCCGGCGCTCTCGGGGTTGGACTCGCCCGGGTGCAGCCACAGCCGCCCGGCCCCCATCGGCAGGATTTTGCGCTCGAAGCGGACCTCGCCGTCCTCCTGCTCGAGCTGGCGCAGGAAGGCGTCGATCGCCCCCCGGACTTCGCCCAGCGAGCAGCCGGCCGGCGAGAGGATCGACAGCACCGCGTCGCAGCGGGCCGGGATCGCCCAGCCGCCGCCGGGGCGGGTGCGGATCGCGTTGGTCGTGACCCGCGGCTCGAACCACTTCGAGGTGCCCTTCGGCAGCTCGAGCCGGCCTTCGGCGACCGCGGTCACCAGCTTCGCCATCTTCGTCACCGCGTTGACCCCCTGCTCCGGCTCGGTCGGGTGGGCGGTGCGGCCGATCGCGGTGATTTTCCAGGTCGAGATGCCGGGATAGGCGATCTCGACCCGGCTGTTGCCGGTCGCCTCGGCCGACCAGACGGTGCCGAGCCGGTCGACGATGCCGATGTCCCGCATCAGCGCCGCGCCGCGGAAGCCGTCCTCGCCGTCGGAGTCGGACATCAGGTAGAGCGGCCCGCTCAGCTGCCGGCCCGAGTCGGCGACCGCCTTGGCCGCCATCAGCATCGAGACCACCGTCCCCTTCGAGTCGACGGCGCCGCGCCCGTAGAGGACCCCGTCCTCGACGTGCGGGCTCCACGGGTCGTGGGTCCAGTCGCCTGGGACTGCGTGGACGGTGTCGAAGTGGGCGTCGAAGAGGACGCCGGGGCCGTCGCCGCCCTCGAGCAACCCGAGCACCAGCGGGTTCGGCTTGCCCTCGACCGGATAGTGCTCGACCGACATCCCGATCTCCTCCAGCCGCTCGGTCATCCACAGGTGGCCGGTGGACTTGTCGCCGTTGACGCTCGGGATGGCGACGAATTCCTTCAGCAGCTGCTCGGCCCGCTCGACGCTGATGCCGGCCGGTCGGGATTGTTGCTCGGTTGCCATCTGCGGGGGTTCCTTTCGTTGTCAGCGAAGCTTCGGGTGCTCGGTCAGGGACATGCCGCCGTCGACCGGGATCGCGGCGCCGGTGACCCAGCGGGCGGCGGGCGAGGCGAGGAAGGCGACGACGTCCGCGACCTCGGCCGGCGCGGCGACGCCGCGGAGCGGCGTCTGGGCGACGAAGGCCTCTTCGACCCCGGGCCGCTGCAGCTGCGCCTCCATCAGCGGCGTCCGCACCAGGCCGGGCAGGACCGCGTTGCAGCGGACCCCGGCCGGGCCGAGCTCGAGCGCGGCCGAGCGGACCAACGCCTCGACCCCGGCCTTCGAGGCGCAGTAGTGGGCGAGGCCGTCGACCGGGGAGCGCGAGTCGATCGAGGAGATCGCGGTGAACGAGCCGCCCTTCGGGATGTGCGGGGCGGCGGCCTGGAGGACGTGGAAGGCGCCGCCGAGGTTGACGCCGAGGACGAGATCCCACTCGCGCTCCTCGATCTCGAGCAGCGGCGTCACCCGGGCGGTGCCGGCGGCGTAGACGACGGCGCCGAGACCGCCGTGCTCGCCGGCGAGCGCGCCGACCGCGGCGAAGACCGCTTCGCGGTCGCGGACGTCGAGGGCGATCGCCTCTTCGCCCTCGGCGGGCTCGAGGTCGGCGACGACCGTGGCCCAGCCGGTCGCGGCCAGCGCTTCGACGCAGGAGCGACCGATCCCGGAGGCGCCGCCGACGACCAGCGCCGCTCCGCTCACGGGACCACCGGCGCTCACGTCCGCCACTCGATCCCCCCCTCCAGGAGCTCGGCCAGCTCAGCCAGGGCGGCGCCGCCGACGGCGCCGTCGACGACCCGGTGGTCGAAGGTGAAGGTCAGCGAGACGGTCGGGACGACGGCGATCCCGCGCTCGCGCGGCACCGCCTTCTCGACCGTGCGGCCGACGGCGAGGATCGCGCTCTCGCCGGGGTTCAGCATCGCGGTGAAGGAGTCGACGCCGAAGGTCCCGAGGCTCGAGAGCGTCGCCGCGGCACCGCCCATGTCGGCGAGGCCGAGGCGGCCGGAGCGGGTCAGCTCCACGAGGCGGGCCCGCTCCAGGACCAGCTCGGAGAGGGTGCGGCGCTCGGCGCCGCGGATGACCGGGACCAGCAGGCCGCGCTCGGTGGCGACGGCGACGCCGAGGTCGATTCCCTCCGGGTGCCGGTAGCCGGCCAGCTCGTCGCCGCGGGCGGGGACGAAGGAGGCGGCGAGCTGGCGGTGGCGGCGGATCGTCTCGGCCAGCGCCGCCAGCAGCAGGTCGAGGACGCCGACCTTGACCGGGCCGACGGCGGTCAGCCGCGCCTTCTCGGCCAAGAGCCAGCCGGCGTCGATCTCCCGCTGCAGCGTGTACTGGGGGACGAGCTGGGACTCGGTCAGGCGACGGGCGATCGACTGCCGGGTGGCCGAGAGGGTTTCGAGGCGCCCGCCGGCCGGGGGACCTGCGGGGGGTGCATCGGCGGGCGCCTCTTCGGCGGGAGCTCGGGTGCGATCGGCGACGGCGCGCTCGACGTCGCCGAGGGTGATGCGGCCGGCCGGGCCGGTGCCGGTGACCAGCTCGAGGCTGAGGCCGTGGGCGGCGGCGGCGCGGCGGGCGATCGGAGCGGCGCGGCGGCGGCGGGCGCCGTTGGGGCCTTCGGCGGCGGCGGGACCTCCTGCGGCCGCGGGCCCCGCTGCGGCGGCACCGTTGGCGGCAGACGACCGGGCGACGGGCGCGGCCGGCGCCCGAGTGGCGGCGGCCATCTCGCGGTCTCGTTCCGGCGCGCCGGCGCCGCCGGCGCCGGCGTCCGCGCCGGCGGTGGGTGCCCGCTCGGCGTCAGGCGCAGCGGCGGCCTCGGCATCTGCGGCGGCCTCGGCGTCCGTCGGCTCGGTCGCCGGGACGGCGTCGGACCCGGCGCCGCCGGAGTCGCCCACCGCGGCCGCCTCGCCGATCTCGTCAGCCGTGTCGCCGATCCGGACCAGCACCGCGCCGACCGGAATCGTGTCGCCCTCGGCGACCACGATCGCGGCGACCACGCCCGAGCGAGGCGCCTCGACCTCGGCGATCGCCTTGTCGGTCTCGACCTCGGCGACGACGTCGCCCTCCGACACCGTCGCGCCGACCTCGACGTGGACGGTCAGCACCGATCCCTCGGATACCTCGAGTCCCATCTGCGGCAAGACCACCTCGGTGATCAACGGCTGCTGCTCCCTCTCCCCGACGACCTCCCACGGGC
>DASXOF010000162.1:0-5033 GCA_036494495.1 Solirubrobacterales bacterium
CGGCCACCTCGAAGCCTGGTGGAACGGTCAGAAGGTGGCGAACTTCACCGGCGACCTGATGAACACCGAATCCCTGTACCTGAAGATCGGCATCAATCGCTCGAAGGACACCTCCGGCGGCGGCATCAGCGTGGTCGAACACGATCGCCTCGTGATCGCGACGAGCCAGGCCGCCGCGACCGGGCAGACGCTGATCGCGCCCGCCCTGTTCTAGGAGGGATCAGCGAAACTCCCGCGCCGCCGCCTGCCCGGCGGCGGACCGGCGCTCGCCAGTCGCGGACGTGAGTTTCGCTGATCCCTCCTAGACCCCACTAGGGTAGGCGCCGTGTGCGGCGTCGCGGCGATACTGGACTCGGGCGAGCCCCTGTCCGAGGCGGCGCCGGCGGCGATCTGCGAGGCGCTGCGCCACCGCGGTCCCGACGGCGAGTCGGTCAGCCGCTACGGGCCGGCGACGCTGATCCACACCCGGCTGGCGATCATCGACCTCGCCGGCGGCGACCAGCCGCTGCACTCCGAGGACGGCCAGTGCCACCTCGTCGCCAACGGCGAGATCTACAACCACCTCGGCCTGCGGGCCGAGCTCGAGGCCGCCGGCCACCGCTTCGCGACGCACTCCGACTGCGAGGTGATCGTCCACGCCTACGAGGAGTGGGGCACCGACTGCGTCTCCCGCCTCAACGGGATCTTCGGCTTCGCCCTCTGGGACGAGCGCAAGCAGACCCTCTTCGCCGCCCGCGACCCGTTCGGCGTCAAGCCGCTCTACTGGTTCGAGCACGGCGGCCGGGTCGGGGTCGCCTCCGAAGTCGGCGCCTTCCTCGCCGCCGGCCTCGTCTCGCCCGCCGTCGACGAGGTCGCGCTCGAGCACTTCCTCGCCTGGCGCTTCACGCCCTCGCCGCGGACGATGTTCGAGGGCGTGAAGCGGCTCCCGGCCGCCTCGACCCTGGTGGCGAGCGCCGACGGCGTCCAGGTCAGCTCCTACCGCGCCGCCCCCGGCACCAGCCTCTCCCTCCCCGCCGAGGAGCTGGCCGACGAGCTCGGCGCCCGGCTCGAAGCGGCGGTCGGCCGGCAGATGATGTCCGACGTGCCCTACGGCGCCTTCCTCAGCGGCGGCCTCGACTCGACCGCGATCGTCGAGTCGATGAGCCGCCAGAGCGGAGAACCGCCGCTGACCTTCACGATCGGCTTCCCCGGGCACGGCGACACCCTCGACGAGCGCTCGGCCGCGGCCGAGACGGCGGCGATGATCGGCACCCGCCACCAGGCGACCTCGATGGAGCAGCTCGACTTCCGGGCCGAGCTCGACGCCTGCGTCCGCCACCTGCAGGAACCGACCGGGGCCGCCTCGGCGCCGGCGGCCTTCCAGCTCAGCCGCTTCGCCGCCCGCTCGGTCAAAGTCGTGCTCTCCGGCCAGGGCGCGGACGAGCCGCTCGGCGGCTACGAGCGCCACCAGGCGGCCGCCGCGCTGCGGCTGCTCGGCTCGGTCCCCTCGGCCCTCACCCGCCCGATCAACCCGCTCGCCGAGCGCCTGCCGCGGAACGAGCGGCTGAAGCGGGCCAGCCGCCTGCTCGGCGCGCCCCCCGGGCTCGACCGGGTGCTGGGGATCTTCGAGATCACCGACCTCGAGACCCGCGCCCGCCTCAGCCACGGTCCGGCGGCGGAGGCTGCGGCCGAACGGCGGCAGCTGGCGAGCGCCGTGCTCGCCGACCTCGGGCCGAAGGCCGACCCGCTGGCGCAGGCGCTCTACCTCGACACCCACATGTTCCTGCCCGACAGCCTGCTGCTCTACGGCGACAAGACCTCGATGGCGGCCAGCCTCGAGCAGCGGGTCCCGTTCCTCGACCTCGAGCTGATGCAGTTCGTCGAGCGGATTCCGGCGAAGGTGCGGATGCGCGGCCTGAAGCGCAAGTGGCTCTACCGCAAGGCCCTCCACGGGATCGTCCCCGAGGCCGTCATGGAGCGCCGCAAGCATCCCTTCGCGACGCCCTACGACGACTGGTTCCGCTCCTCGCTGGGCGACGAGCTGGAAAGCGTCTACAGCTCAGGCAGCGCGATCGGCGAGCACATCGATCCGGCCGAGGTGAAGCGGCTCTGCGAGGAGCACCGCAGCGGCCGCTCCGACCACAAGCGGATCCTCTACTGCCTGCTCGAGTTCGGCTACTGGCACCGGGCCTTCATCGCGCCGGCTTGAGCCGGTCCGGGGACCCGCCCGCGACGCAGCGCGAGACGAAGCCGCCCAGTTCCTCGGCCACGGCCGGCCAAGCGTCCCCGGCCGGAGGGTCGAGCTCCGCCGCCGTCCAGTCGCGGCGGACGTGGTCGGCGACCAGCTGACCGGCATCGGGATCGGTCGGCGAGACGGCGAGCCAGGCGGAGTGGCTCCGGGCGAAGTCGGTCAGGGCGTCGTCGCGCTCGGTGTCGGTGACGGCGATCCGCGGCACCGGCAGCGTCAGGTACTGGACCGCCTTGCTCGGCAGCAGCTCGCCGAGCTCGTTGCCGAGCACCACCACCGAGTCGAACTGGCTGGTCCGCGCCATCACCTCGGGCCAGGGGATCGCCCCGTGGTTGGCGACCTCGACCCCGGGCGGGGCGGCGTTCAGCATCCCGTCCGGGTCGCCGCCGTACTGGTCGAAGCGGACCGAGTCCCAGTTGCCGCTCTGCTGCAGCCGGGTCAGGAAGGGGACGACGTCGAGGCGGGCGGCATAGAGGACCCCGAAGTGGGCGAGCCGCAGCTGCGAGCCGCCGCGCTCCCCCTCCTGCGCCTCCGGTCGCGGCGCGCCGTCGGGGATCTCGTAGCCGTTGGGCCGCGACATGATCGGCAGTTGCGGATAGATCGAGCTCATCCGCTGCGCCTGCTGCGGCGTCGTCAGGATCGCTCCGGCCGCCCCCTCCCAGATCGGGGCCTCGGCGCGGAGCGAACGGCGCCCGGCGATCGTGTGGGGCCGGTTCCGCAGGCCCACCGCCCAGGGGTCGCCGGCATCGATCACATAGGGGATGCCCTGCTCGCGCAGGCGCCGCGAGGCGATCGCCGCCGGGGACCACGGGGCGACGACGAGGACGGCGGCGTCGGCCTGCGGCCGCCAGCGACCGAAGCGCTGCCGCGCCCACGGCTCCCAGCGATCGAAGAGCAGCTCCTGCACAGCCCGGCTGGCCAGGCTGCGAGCGAGGCTGCGGCCGCTGGCGCCGCTGCCGCCGCGGTGGTCGCGGGCCGGCATCGCGATCAGCTCGACCTCCCAGTCGCGGTTCAGCACCCTGATCAGCTGCTGGGTCCGCTGGCCCCGCGGCGTCAGGGCGTCGTCGCCGAACCCGGAGACCACGACGATCCGACGGCGAGCGGGCGCAGCGGCCGGCTTGGGGCTTTGCTGATCGGTCATTCGCGCCGCGACAATAGATCATCGACCAGCCCCCAAAGCGCACCTAAAGGGGCCTTTAGCCGGTGTGCCTAAACTCTTCGAGATGCCCCGCCGCCGGCCGTCCCCCCGCTGGTTGCTGGTTCTCGGACTGGCTCTGATCGTCGCCGCGGTCGCGGCTGTCTCGATCTCCGTCGCCTCCAACCGCGACGACGGCGAGCAGACCGCCACCCTGGTCGCCGCCAGGCCCTCGCAGCTCCAGCACCCGGCGACGCCCGGGCGGGTCCTCTTCACCAGCGACCTCGAACGCGGCGACTTCCCCGAATGGTATGTCCAGGCCCTGCCGGGGCGGGTCCGCCTGGTCCGCCACAGCCCCTACGAAGGCCGCGCCAACGCCCGCTTCGAAGTCCGGCCCGGCGACGTCGAGCCGGACACCGGCTCGCAGCGCGCCGAGCTCAGCGGCCCGACCTACCACGAAGGCCAGGACCTCTACGTGCGGACCGCCTTCAGGGTCCCGCCGGCCAACAGCTTCCGCGGCCCCTGGGAGCTGGTCCAGCAGTTCCACGACGAATCGGACACCGGCTCGCCCGGCACCGCCGTCTTCTTCACCTCCGACGGGCACCTGCGGGTCGGCGCCGGCGACAGCTCGCAGATCGACTGGAACAGCCCGAAGCTGAAGATCAACCGCTGGTATGAGCTCGTCTACCGGGTGAAGTTCTCCCGCGACCCCCACGTCGGCTTCGTCGAAGTCTGGCTAGACGGGCGCCACCAGCGCCTCGGCAACGGCCAGTTCCGCGACTACGGCGAGACGATGCACCTCTCCGAGGCCTACCTGAAGACCGGGATCTACCGCTCGCAGTACAGCACCGGCACCAGCGTGATCGAAGACGACTCGGTGATCGTCATCGAACGCCAACCGCGCTGAGCGGCCGCGCGGTACCCATAAATGAACCCGGCTGACGCTACATGCGTCCAGGCTGCTGAGGCGACGCCGAGCCGGAGTCGAGAGAAATCGAATGAAGCTCCTCGGCGCCGCGCTCACCAGCGGCCTTCTCCTGCTCTTCGCCCTGCTCCCGCTCGGCGCCGCAGCCGAGCCGACGCGCGACGCCTCGGCGCAGGCCAGGGTCAAGAGCGCGGTGCAGGTCGGCAAGCGCCACCACCGGCACCGCAGCCACCGCCGCAAGCCGCACCGGACGCCCGGCACCGGCACCCCTGGCGCCGGCTCGCCGGCCAAGCCGAACCCGGGCGCGGCGCCGAAGCCGAGCCCGGCGCCCGCCCCATCGCCGCAGCCGAGCCCCGAACCGACCCCCTCCACCGCTGGCTCGATCCTCTTCGCCAGCAACTTCGACGGCAGCTTCAGGGGCTGGTACGTGCAGTCGCTCTCCAGCCGGGCGACGATCTCGGCCGCCCACCCGTTCGCCGGCAGCGGCGCCGCCCGCTTCGAAGTCCGCCCCGGCGACGTCGAGCCGGACACCGGCTCGCAGCGCTCCGAGGTCAGCGGGCCGACCTTCAACGCCGGCGAAGACCTCTACGTCCGCGACGAGATCCGGGTCCCCGACGGATACACCTTCCAGGGCCCCTGGCAACTGGTCGACCAGCTGCACGAGGATCACTGGGGCGGCTCGCCGGGGATCGCCACCTTCCTCGACTCCGATCGCGGGCTCAGCGTCCGCGCCGGCGACAGCAGCC
>DASXOF010000163.1:0-8812 GCA_036494495.1 Solirubrobacterales bacterium
GCCGCGGCGACCTCGGCCATCGCCGCCGGGTCGGCGGCGTCGGCGACCAGCAGCTCCGGCGGCTCGGCGGCGGGTTCGATCGTCGCCAGCCCGGCGGCAACGGCCTCGAGCTTTGCCCGGTTGCGGCCGACAAGCGCCCAGCGAGCTCCGGCCGGGACGTTGGCGGCGAGGTAGCGCGCGGTCAGGCCGCCGGTGAATCCGGTCGCCCCGAACAGCGCAAGGTCGAATCGCCGCCCCGCCTCCACGTGCGGATTGTGGCATCCGCCGCCGGACCTAGCTTTGTGCGGTGGAGCGTCGGCTCGCCAGGAGCGTTGCCGTGCCGGTCGCCGCGGCGCTCGCGGCGACCGCTCTCGGCGGCTGCTTCGACGGCACCGTGCGGACTCCGACGGAGGCGGCGAAGACCGTCCCGGCGCCGCAGCCGAATCCGCGCGCGCACCCGTCGGACCAGGGCATCTCGATCGCCGCGGTCGGCGACACGATGCTCGGCAACACGCCCGAGCTGCCGCCAGAACCCGCCACCTACCTCGACCCCGTGGCCGGCGAGCTGCAGGGCGACGTCGTCTTCGGCAACCTCGAGGGGACGCTGACCGAGGTCGCCGAATCGCCCAAGTGCGAGGGCGCGAAGCCGGGCAGCTGCTACGCCTTCCGGGCGCCGCCCGAATACGCCGGCTACCTGGCCGGCGCCGGCTTCACGCTGATGTCGAACGCCAACAACCACTCCGCCGACTTCGGCGAAGCGGGCCTGGGCGAAACGGTCGAAGCGCTGCACGCGGCCGGGATCGAGCAGACCGGCCTTCCCGGCGAGATCACCGTGGTGAAGGCAGGCGGCCGCCGGGTCGCCTTCGTCGGCTTCGCTCCCTACGCCTACACCAACTCGCTGACCGACCTCGAAGCGGCGCGGGTGCTGATCGAAGAGGCCGACGCCGAGGCGGACCTGGTCGTGGTCGCGATCCACGCCGGCGCCGAGGGCTCCGATGCCCAGCACGTCAGCGGCGCGGAGGAGGAATACCTAGGCGAGGACCGCGGCAACGCCGAGGAATTCGCCCACCTCGCGATCGACGCCGGCGCCGACCTGGTCCTCGGTTCCGGCCCCCACGTGCTGCGCGGGATCGAGCTCTACAAGCACCGCCTGCTCGCCTACTCGCTCGGCAACTTCTGCGGCTTCCACAACTTCGCCACCGAAGGCGCGCTCGGCGAGTCGGTCGTCCTCCACCTCACCCTCGCCCCGGGCGGCGCCTTCCGGAGCGGTCGCCTCGCCTCGCTGCGGCTGGTCGAAGCCGGCCAGCCGGTCCCCGACCCGAGCGGCGAAGCGGCCGCCACGATCGCCGCCCTCTCGGCCGAGGACTTCGGCTCGAGCGCGATCCAGGTCGCCCCCGACGGCCGGCTCGAAGCCCATTCTTGACTAGCTGACTCTACAAAGAGCGGCGCGAGGCGCTACCTTCTGCGCCAATGCTCTTCCGGCAGATCATCCACGAGGATCTCGGCTGCGCCTCCTACCTGGTCGCCGATCGCGAAGCGGGAGTGGCCGCGGTGGTCGACCCGCAGTGGGACGTCGAGCCCTACCGGCGGCTGGCGCGCCTCCACGGGGTGCGGATCGGGCACGTGCTGGAGACCCACAACCACGCCGACCACGTCTCCGGACACGGGCGGCTGGCGCGGACGACCGGGGCGACGATCCACGTCCACGAGCTGGCCGAGGCGGAGTTCGAGCACGAGCCGTTCGCCGACGGCTGGGTGCTCGAGCTGGGCGACGTCAGCATCGAGGCGATCCACACCCCCGGCCACCGGCCCGAGCACACCGCCTTCCTCTTGCGCGACGCGAGCCGGGGCGGCGCTCCCTGGGCGCTCCTCGGCGGCGACTCGCTGTTCATCGGCGACGTCGCCCGGCCGGACCTCGCGGTCGAGCCGCGCGAGGGCGCCGCCGACATGTACCGCTCCCTGCATGAGCGGCTGCTCGAGCTCGACGACGAGGTGGAGGTCTGGCCGGGGCACCTCGGCGGCTCGCTCTGCGGCGGCTCCGGCCTCGACCTCAAGACCTCCTCGACGATCGGCTTCGAGCGGCGCCACAACCGGGCGCTGGGCCTCGCCGACCTCGACGAGTTCGTCGCCGACTCGGTCGGCTCGCTCGGCGACAAGCCACCCAACGTCGACCACATCGTCAGCCTCAACCGCGGCCCGCTGGTCGAGCATTTCGGGACCCCGCAGGCGATGACGCCGCACGAGGTCGAGGAGGCCGTCGCCGCCGGCGCCTGCGTCATCGACGGCCGCACCAACGAGGAGTTCGACGAGTCCCACATCGCCGGCGCCCTCAGCACCTCCTCCTATGACACCGGCTTCGCGACCAAGGTCTCGCGGGTGGCGCCGGCCGGGACCGAGATCATCGTCGTCGCCGCCTCCGACGGCGACGAGCGCCATGCGGCCGAGCTCCTGGCCTCGGTCGGGATGCAGGTGCGCGGCTTCCTCGAGGGCGGGATGACCGCCTGGCGCACCGACGGCCGGCCGGTGAGGCGGATCGAGCTGATCGACCCGAGCGAGCTGCTGCGGCGGGTCGAGGAACCGGGAGCGCCGGTCGTCCTCGACGTCCGCGCCGCCTCCGAGTACGAGGCCGAGCACATCCCCGGCTCCCTTCACATCCCCTACGGCAACCTCGCCGAGCGGCTCGACGAGCTGCCGCGCGACCGCCCGATCGCAGCGATCTGCCGCGGCGGCAAGCGCTCAGGGCTCGCGGCGTCGATCCTGCAGCGGGAGGGATTCGACGACGTCGTCCACGTCGGCCGCGGCGTCGGCGCCTGGCGCCAGGCCGGCGGCCCGGTCGAGAGCGGCAGCGCCCCGACGCCGGCCTAGCGCCCGGACTGCTCGCCCGTTGTCAACCAGAGGTTGACCAGCGGCGAACGCAGGCGGCGAGCGGTGGCGCTAGTGGCGGCCGTTGAGGTGGTTGTCGGCGCGGCGGTCGGCGACGGCGATCGCCTCCGCCTTGCTCTCCGGGCCCCAGGGGTTGCGTTCGTGGGCGATCGCGTCCTGGACTGCGGGCTCCGGATTGGCGTGGTAAGGGCCGCGCCAGGTGCACGAGCACTCGGCGAGGTAGCCCTTCTTCAGCAGCTCGACTTTGGCGATGTGGGGAAGCTGGGAGGTGTCCACGGTTGAATGATCGGCAGCTCCTCACCGGAGCTTGAGCGAGTTCGCAAAGATGGTGGGGTGACCTACGTCGCCGCCGCCGACCGCTACGAGGGCAGGATGCAGTACCGGCGCTGCGGCCGCTCGGGGCTCGACCTGCCGCTCCTCTCGCTCGGCTACTGGCACAACTTCGGCGACGATCGCCTCTTCGGGGCCCAGCGCGAGATCTCCCGCCGCGCCTTCGACCTCGGCATCACCCACCACGATCTCGCCAACAACTACGGCCCGCCCTACGGCGCCGCCGAGATCAACTTCGGCCGGCTGATGCGCGAGGACTTCGCCCCCTATCGCGACGAGATGATCGTCTCGACCAAGGCCGGCTGGGACATGTGGCCCGGGCCCTACGGCCAGGGCGGCGGCTCGCGCAAGTACCTGCTCGCCTCGCTCGACCAGTCGCTGGCGCGGATGGGGCTCGATTACGTCGACATCTTCTACTCGCACCGGCTCGACGCGACGACGCCGCTGGAGGAGACGATGGGCGCCCTCGACGCCGCCGTCCGGCAGGGCAAGGCGCTCTACGTCGGCATCTCCTCCTACGACGCCGAGCGGACCCGCGAGGCGGCGGCGATCCTGCGCGAGCTCGGCACGCCGCTGCTGATCCACCAGCCCTCCTACTCGATGATCAACCGCTGGATCGAGAGCGAAGACCTGCTCGGGCTGGCGGCCGAGCTCGGCTTCGGGGTGATCGGCTTCACCGCCCTGGCCCAGGGGCTCTTGACCGACCGCTACCTCGACGGCGTCCCCGCCGACTCGCGGGCGGCCCGCACCGAGCCCGGCTACGGGGCCTTCGAGCAGGACTGGCTCGGCGAGGAGACGGTCGCGACGCTGCGCGAGCTGAACGGGGTCGCCGAGCGGCACGGGCAGTCGTTGGCGCAGCTGGCCCTGGCCTGGGCGCTGCGCGACGAGCGCGTCACCTCGCTGGTGATCGGCGCCTCCTCGGTGCGCCAGCTCGAGCAGAACGTCGCCGCCCTCGACAACCTCGGCCTCAGCGACGAGGAGCTGACGGAGATCGACGAGATCATCGCCCGCAACCCGCAGATCGACCCCTGGCAGGAGGCGCGGGCGGGCTAGTAGGCCTTGCGGGCCTTGACCGCGGTCCCGTAGGCGCAGATCTCGGTCCAGGTCGAGCCGAGCTCGGAGGAGTCGAAGCGGAAGGCGAGGATCGCGTTGGCGCCCTTGCCCTCGGCCTCCTCGACCAGCCGTTCGGTTGCGTGCTCGCGGCCTTCGACCAGCATCTTGGTCATCCCCTTCAGCTCGCCGCCTTTGAGCGATTTGAGCCCGGCGCCGATCGTCGAGCCGATGTTGCGCGAGCGCACGGTGAGGCCGAAGACCTCGCCGAGAACCTCCTCGACCTCGTAGCCGGGGAGGTCGGTGGTGGTGACGATCAGCACCGCGCCAGCATAGGGCCTGCGCTCAGTCGCCGGCCGGCTCTCGCCGCGCGTGCTCACGCTCGAACATCGCCGCGAAGGCGATGCCCGGAATCCGCGGCTCCTCGCTGCCGACCGAGCGGAGGTCGCTCTCGGAGCAGATCTCGATGATCCGGTCGAGCATCTCCTGGTGGAGCTTGGAGAGCTCTTCCCAGGCCTGCTCGTCGACCGAGAACGGCACCCGGGCGATGTGGTGGTCATGGCGCTCGCCGAATTTCTTCGTCTCCAGCGAGACGCTCGCCTCGGCGGTCGCCAGCTGGAAGGCCTGCCGCGCGAAGGCGACCCGCTGCTCGAGCGAGAGGTCCTTGTAGTCCTCCTCGCTGAGGACGATGTTGTTGATCACCGTGCGGTAGAAGTGCTCGGTCGAGCCCCTCACCGGCCGCTCCTCGACCAGTTCGATGATCCCCGCTTCCTTCAGCGTGCGGACGTGGTAGCTGACGTCGCCGACCGGCATCCCCAGCTCCTGGGCGATCTGATTCGGGCTCGCCACCCCGTCCGCGAAGATCGCGATCAGCCTGCACCGGACAGGGTGAGCCACGATCGCTCCTAGTGCTGCGTCGGAGACTCCGCGCCACCTTCCCCGCGTCGCCGATGCCATTTGATCCTCCGTTTTCGAATGACTTGGAACGTTTGGAGCATAAACGCTTCGTTCCGACGATGCGGTTTTTTGGAGGTGTCAGTTTCATTGGTGGAATCCATTCCATTATTTAGGGGGTCGAACAGCAGGAACGGATAGCCACTTTGAGGGAGGGGGTGAGCTGATGACCATTGCTGCTTGCAAGCAGACGATCCCCACGGTTGCGACCGGGAAGATCGCCTAAGCTCACAAATCCGGACTGGGCCCGGCGTTCGTCTCCTGGGAGAGCGAACGCCGGGTTCACCACCCTCGCCAGGGGGTAGCGTTTGAGGCCGAGATGGCCGTCGACCTGGAGGCAAGCCGAGAAGCGCAGCACGCCCGCCTGATGGAGGGGCTTGCCGCCTCGATCCGCGAAAAAGGGCTGGCGCAGACGCAGGTAACCGACATCGTCCGCCACGCCCGCGCCTCGCGCCGCACCTTCTACAACCACTTCGAGGACAAGGAAGCGTGCTTCGTCGAGCTGATGAGCACGATGACCGACGCCTTCCTCGCCGAGGTCGACGCGTCGATCGACCGCGAGGCGCCGATCGGGACCCAGATCGACCAGGCGATCGACACCTATCTCGGCCTCGTCACCAGCGACCCCGGACTCGGCCAGACGTTCGCCAGCCCTTCGCTCGGCGAGCGCATCGTGATGGCCCAGCGCGAGGCCTTCGAGCGCTACGCGGAGCTGATCGTCTCGGTCGTCGAGAGCGACTCAGCCCGCGACCCGCGGGTCGCGCCGATCTCGGTCGAGCGCGCCTACATGCTTGTCAGCGGCTTCCACCACACGCTGGTGCGGGCGCTGGTCCGCGGCGAGGACCTGCAGCGCGTCGCCTACGAGTTCAAAGCGGTGACGAAGCTGGTGCTCTCCGGCGCTGGCTCGAGCTGACGGCGGCGGACGACGGCGACGCCGCCCTTGCCGGGGGCGAAGGCGACGCCGCGGAAGCTTTCCCGCTCGGGGGGGTCGGCGCTCGGCTGCAGCTCGAAGTTGCGCAGCAGGGTGCGGAGGACGACGTCGATCTCGAACTGGGCGAAGGCGGCGCCGAGGCAGCGGCGCAGGCCGCCGCCGAACGGGATCCAGGCGTAGGTGTCGGGCTTCTTGCCGACGTAGCGATCGGGGTCGAAGCGCTCGCCGCCCTGGTGGAAGCGGCCGTCTTCGTGCAGCGGCACGATCCCGGTCACGACCCGGATGCCGGGCGGCAGCCGCCACTCCCCCACCTCGAACGGCTTCATCACCGCGCGGCTGGTGGCGCTGATCACCGGCCGCACCCGCAGCACCTCGTTGGCGGTGGCGACGCGCAGGGCGTTGTCCTCGCCGCGCGCCTCCTCCTCCAACCGGCGCAGCACCTCGGGGTGGCGGCGCAGGCGCTCGACGCTCCAGGCGAGCGCCGAGGCGGTCGTCTCGTGGCCGGCGACGAGCAGGGTGAGGAGCTCCTCGGCGGTCTCGGCGTGGTCGACCGTTTCGCCCTCCTCGAGCTGGGCGCGGAGGATCAGCGCCAGGATGTCGATCCGCTCGCCGAGCCCGGGGTCGGCGAGGTGGTCGTCGATCAGCTTGTCGACGATGCCCCGGTAGGAGGCCAACATCCGCCGCCAGCGGCGGCCGGGGCTCCAGCGGCCGAGGTCGCGGCGCAGGAAGGGCGCGGTGACGAGGCGCTGGCCGACCGCGGTCAGCGGCGGCAGCAGCTTCTCGAGTTCGGCCAGCTCGCGCCCCTCGGCGCCGAAGACGGCGCGGAGGATGATCCGCAGGGTGATCCGCTGGAAGGACTCGATCGAGGCGAACTCCTGCCCGTCGGGCCAGCGCAGCATCTCCCGCAGCGCCTCCTCCTCGACCAGCTCTTCGTAGGAGCGCATGCGGTCGCCGTGGAAGGGCGGCAGCAGCATCCGCCGCTCGCGCAGGTGGCGCTCTTCGTCCATCGAGAAGACCGAGCCGGGGCCGAGCACCTGGCCGAGCGGGTTCTTGCCGCCGTGGAGGACGTCCGGTTTGGCCGTGTAGACCTGTTTGACCATCTCCGGCGTGGCGACGAGGACGAGCTGGCCGAGACCGACGATTTTGACCGTGAAGGCGTCTCCGTAGCGGCGCTGGAAGCGGCGGATGAGGTTGTTCCGGGCGACCAGGAAGAGGAAGCCGTTGAGCAGGGGCGGGGTCTTCGGCCCGGGCGGGATGCGGTACTCGGCGGTGGTCATGGGGCGCGATGGTACTCACTAGTACCGGCGCTCGCAACCCGAGCTGTGATCCGAACGCCGCCCTGCCGCGAAGATGAATGCGATGGCTGGGAACCGGCAGCCGGCCGAGCGGCTGGCAGATGAGGAGCTGATGCCGCTGATCGGGGCCAAGGACGCGGAGGCGTTCGCGGTCCTCTTCGACCGCCACGGCGGCGTCGCCTACTCGCTCGCCTACCGGATCGTCGGCGAGCGCGGCGCCGCCGAAGACGTGACCCAGGAGGCGTTCATCTCGGTCTGGCGCTCGGGCGCCCGCTTCGACCGCGCCCGCGGCAGCGTCCGCGCCTGGCTGCTCAGCATCGTCCGCAACCGCGCGATCGACACCCTGCGCGCCGGCGCCGGCCGGACGCCGCGGCTGAACTTCGACGACGAGGCGATCCTCGAGCAGCGGGCGGCCGAGGAGCAGACCGAGGAGGAGGCGCTCCGGAACGAGACCGCAGGTGAGATCCGCGGCGTGCTCGAGGAGCTGCCCGGCGAGCAGTCGACGGTGATCGAGCTCGCCTACTTCGGCGGCTTCAGTCAGTCCGAGATCGCCGGCATGCTCGGGCTGCCGCTCGGCACCGTGAAGGGACGGATGCGGCTCGGCCTGAAGAAGATCCGCAACGAGCTGGCGGAGGGTCTGGCATGAGCGCCAACTGGGATCACGATCGCTGGAGCGAGGAGCTCTCCGCCTATCTCCTGGGGGCGCTCGAACCGGCCGGGGTCGAGGTCTTCGAGCGCCATCTCGAGGGATGCGAGCTCTGCCGCACCGAGCTGCGCTGGCTGGCGCCGGCGGTCGACATGCTGCCGGAGACGGTCGAGCGGCTGGAGCCGCCGCCGCAGCTGCGCCGGCGGCTGCTGGCCGAGGTGGCCGAGGACGCCCGGCCGGCGGAGGGCGCCGCGCCGGCGCGGCGGCGCGGCGGCGTGCTGGCCTGGCTCCGCGACGTCGCCGGCCCCCACTGGCGGCCGCTCGCCGCGGGCGCGGCGGTGCTGCTGATCGCCGCCGCGGTGGTCGGCTACGAGGTCGGCCAGAACGGCGGCTCGGGCGGCGGCAACGCCACCACGGTGCAGTCGAAGGAAGCGTCGGGGATCGTCGCCGCGGTCTCGATGGAGGGCACCGAGCATGGCCGGATCCGGCTCAGCAACGTCCCGTCCCTCCCACCCGACAAAGTGCTCGAGGCGTGGGTCGAACGCGATGGCGAGGTCGAAGCGGTGCCGACCCTGTTCGTCCCCGACCACGAAGGCCGGGCGGCGACGACGATCGGCGACATGCGGGGCGTCTCGGCGGTGATGGTCACGACCGAGCCTCCCGGCGGCAGCGCCGCGCCGACCTCGAAGCCGATCGTCGAAGTGCCGATCCCGCCGGCCTAGCGCCGGGGCGGCGGTTGGACCC